>CAZGOM010000143.1:0-14408 GCA_964527265.1 uncultured Phycisphaeraceae bacterium
TGAAGTACTCCCCAATTTTCGGACCAGTGCTTAAGGTGTAAAGATCGGCCGATAGGGAGTCTTTCCATGACAGGCAAAAGGCGTACGTTTTCAGCGGAGTTCAAGTCGCGAATAGCCCTTGAAGCGGTCAAGGGCGAGAAGACCCTGGCGCAACTGGCAACCGAATTTGAGGTCCACCCCAACCAGATCACCCAGTGGAAGCGGCAGCTTGTCGAGTCGCTTCCCGAGGTTTTCGGCAAACGCCGCGAGCGTGAGACCCAAGACCAGGAGGAGCTTCTCCAGAAGCTCTACCAGGAGATCGGCAAGCTCAAGATCGAACGGGACTGGTTGGAAAAAAAGTCCAGGGAGCAGGGCTTGCTGTGAGGCAGGCCATGCTCGACAAAAACAACCCCAAGCTGTCGATCCGCAGGCAATGCGGCCTGTTGGGGCTCACCCGCAGCCAGGTGTATTACCAGCCGCACCCTGCCCAGCGGCAGGCCAACGACCTGGCACTGATGCACCGGCTCGACGAGATCCACACGGCACTCCCGTTCTACGGGGTGATGAAGATGACCAGGCAGCTCCGCCGCGAAGGGCAGAACGTGAACCCCAAGCACATACGCAGGCTGTTGCGGCAGATGGGTCTGGAGGCGATCTACGCCAGGCCGCGATTGAGCCAGCCGGGGATCGGCCACAAGGTCTATCCCTACCTGCTCAAGGGGCTTCAAATCAAGGGGCCGGACCATGTCTGGTGCTGTGATATCACCTACATCCGCATGCACAACGGCTTTGCCTACCTACTTGCGGTGATGGACTGGTTCAGCCGGTTCGTGCTGTCATGGTCCTTGTCGATCACGATGGAGGCGTCCTGGTGCGTCGATACCCTCAAGCGTGCTCTTGGCATGGGCACGCCGGTGATCTTCAACACCGACCAGGGCAGCCAGTTCACCAGCGACGGTTTTGTCGGCACGCTGGCAGACGCGGGCATCAAGGTGAGCATGGACGGCCGGGGCCGCGCCTTGGACAACGTGTTCATCGAACGGCTCTGGCGCAGCGTCAAGCAGGAGGAGGTCTACCTGCATGACTACGCCAGCATCCGTCAGGCTAGGGAGGGTCTAGGCAACTACCTTGAGTTCTACAACCACAAGCGCATCCACCAGGCGCTTGACTATCAAACCCCCTGGGAGGTGTATGCCCGTCAGACGCATCAAGAACCAACCCCCTCCCGTTCCCCCTTTCAAGGGGGATGCCCCCCGGAAGCTTACAACACAGGTGCAAGCCCTTGACCGTCTGACTCGATGAACGTCTACTGTGTGCCAGGGGCCAACCGCCGCCCACCCCGCAAGGTACCATCAACCCCAACGGGCGGCACAAACAGACGCCGAACTCTCCACCTTAAAAGTTCGCATGTTTGGTCCTAACGACGGGGAGTACCTCAGAAGGCGCACAGGACGAAGGTGTTGAAGCTGGTGTTGGCGGATCCTGCGATGGAGAAGATGATGGAAGGGAAAGAGATGCCGTTTGATATGAAGCGGATGGCTTATGGCGGGTTTAAGGCGATAGTGAAGTGAGGAAGATGGGTTCTGGGTCTTGGGTTCTGGGTTCTGGTCAGAGGGGAGAAGAGCGTGGTGTTTTGTTTGTTGGCGGCTTGGTTTAATGCGTGACTAACGGGAAGGGGTCAGTGCCCCACGAATAGTGTTTGTGGTTTTGTTTCATTCACCTTTTTAGATTGGAGCGCTTATGTTTGTAGATGGATTTGTCATACCGTTGCCGAAGAAGAATGTGGCGGCTTATACGAAGATCGCCAAGGCTGCGCGCAAAGCGTGGATGAAGGCCGGTGCGCTGGAGTATGTTGAGTGCGTGTATGAGAAGATTGATGAGCATGGGATGGTGAACTTCCCGGAGCTGGCGAAGATCAAGAAAAATGAGACGGTGATTTTCGCGTGGATCGTTTATAAGTCGAAGGCGCATCGGGAGAAGGTGATGAAGGGTGTGTTTGCCGACCCTGTGATGCAGAAGATGATGACCCCTGGGATGAAGATGCCGTTCGACATGAAGCGGATGGTGTTCAGCGGGTTTAAGGCAATTGTGAAGTGATTTGCGGATGGGTTCTGGGTCTTGGGTTCTGGGTCTTGTCGGAATAAGACAAGGGCCTGGAGTTTTTGCTGGTTAATGGAGATGGAATTTTTACAAGATTCACAGATTTGAGGAGCCATTTACTGAGGTACAAAGTGGGTAGGGCGTTGGGTGTGCGGCGCGATCGTTTGAACGCGTGATCGTGAACTGTTGGGTGACCTCTGATGCCTTAGAAATGGGCTGTGTTTATCCGCATCTACAGTGAAAAAGTGGGATTTTTCACAGACTGGGTAACACGGCCGGATTTTGGTTGAGGACTGTTTTCCATGAATCAAGGAGATGAACAATCGATGGGGCGCTTTGCGCGGTGGGCCGGGCCGGGGATGCTGGTTCTGGCGGGCCTGTGCCTGCTGGCTTGGACATGGAATGCGTGGCCGGACCTGTTGATCGACGGGGGGCGGGAGGCGTATGTGCCCTGGCGGCTGGCGGAGGGCCAGGTGCTGTACCGGGATATCGCCTATTTCAATGGGCCGGTGTCGGCGTATGTGAATGCGGCGATCATGATGGTGGCGGGGCCGTCGCTCAAGACGCTCTTTGCAGTGAATCTGCTGGTGATCGTGCTTATCACCGGGTTCATTTACCTGGGTGTGTCGCGCCTTGCGGACAGGGTGACCGGCGCGCTGGCGGGGCTGGCGTTCCTGTGCCTTTTCTGTTTTGGGCAGTTGACGCTGATCGATACGAATTTCATGTATCCCTATTCTCATGAGATGACGCATGGGGCGCTGCTGCTGGCGTTGTCATGCTGGCTGGTTTATGGGTATCAGCGGACGGTTGTTTTCGAAGGAAAGCGCCTTCTTTCCGACCCTCCCCCTGAGGGGGATGGCGGTTTGTGCGGAGTACAGCCAAACCTGGAGGAGTCGTCGCTTGCGGTTGCGGCGAACGGGCACAGGGCGCAGTTTTCGTTATGTGCCCGAGGGCAAACGGCGGCGGCGTCGGGAGTGGTGATGGGGTTGTTGTTTCTGGTGAAGCCGGAGGTGTTTGTGGCTGGGGCGGTGCTGAATGCCGGGGGATATGGCCTGGCGTGGGCGCAGGGGTTGGTGGAGGTGCGTAAAGCGGTGCGCCATGTTGGGTTGCTCATGGGGGGGATGCTGATCGCGCCGATGTTTGCCTGGGGGCTTTTGGCACTGGGGATGTCTGCCGGCGAGGCATGGCATGGGATGCTGGGAGCGTGGGCGTATCTGGGGACGCCGGGCCTGACGGACAATCTGTACTTCAAGATATGGCAGGGGACGATCTACCCCTGGGAGACGGCTCGTCTGATGCTTATCGCGGTGGGGATCTGGGTGGCGGTGATGGCTCCGATCGTTACGGCGGCGTGGTTGGTGGGAGCGGGACGTTCAGCGCGCGCGGCGGCGATGATGGGCGGGGGGATTGGGTTATTGGCGGTGGTGTTGGCGTATGTGTTCAGGGCGCAGGTGCCGTGGCTGGAACTTGTGAGGCCGGTGCCGGCGCTGCTGATTTTCCTGGTGTGTGTGTGGGGCGTGCGGCTTTACCGGACATGGGGTGATGCGGAGACTTCGCGTGTGCCGGGGATGATGGTGGTGTTGTCGTTGTTTTCGCTGGCGCTGGCACTGAAGCTGGGTTTTTTCTTTCGTGTGTGGCATTACGGGTTTGTGCTGGCGGTGCCGGGGATGCTTGTGACGATCATGACGTTTGTGAAGCACCTGCCTGACTGGGCGCAGAGCAAGGGCATGAACGGCCAGACGCTGCGCTGGGCGATGGGGGGCGTGCTGGTGGCGTTCATCATCGGCCATATGCAAATCATGGGCATTGTCCTGAGCACAAAGACGGTGACAGTGCATGGCGTGGACAGCACTATCCGGTCCGATACCCGTGGCAAGGCGGTGAACAATCTGCTGGCGTGGATCGACCGGAACGCCAAGCCGGGGGAGACGATCAGCGTGGTGCCGGAGGGTGCGATGATTAACGTGCTGGCACGGCGGAGGAGTCCGAACAAGTACGGCTTTATCCTGCCGTCGGACATCATGATGTGGGGAGAGGGGAATGTCGAAGCTGATTTTGCGGCGCATCCTTCTGATTTGCTGTTGATTGTGCATCGGGACACGGCGGAGTATGGAGCGAGGACGTTTGGCGTGGATTATGCGCAGGGAGTGGCGCAGTGGA
This sequence comes from uncultured Phycisphaeraceae bacterium, assembly GCA_964527265.1. Classification (GTDB taxonomy): domain Bacteria; phylum Planctomycetota; class Phycisphaerae; order Phycisphaerales; family Phycisphaeraceae; genus CAZGOM01. Next base: position 4,240 of record CAZGOM010000143.1, read on the forward strand.
TCGACCGGACCTATAAACCGGCGGCGCTGTTTGGGGATATGCCGACGCGGTGGGAGTCTGAAAGCCAGTTCGGTATTCTGGCGATGAGACGGTTAACGGGAGGTGCGCGGGAGGAGAAATGAATATGGTGATCAGAGAGGCCATTGGCAGATAACCACTCCGTGGCAGAGATGAAGAAAAGAAATGGAGCTTGAATCATGGTGACCTATGTGTTGATTGGCATTGCGGTACTTATGGTGTTGCTGGTGGTGTTTGTGGCGACACGGTCGAATGAGTTTCATGTGGCGCGGTCGGTGACGATCAACGCGCCGGCAGGGGTGGTGTTTGGGCATGTGAATGATTTGCGGAAGTGGCGGGCGTGGTCGCCGTGGGAGAAGGTGGACCCGGAGATGAAGCGGACGTATGAGGGGGCAGAGGCGGGCGAAGGGGCGGTGTATTCGTGGGATGGGAATAAGAATGTGGGGTCTGGACGGATGACGATTCTGGAGAGTGTGGAGGGGGCGCTGGTGAGGATCCGGCTGGAATTTTTCACGCCGTTCAAGGGGTTGGCGACGTCGGACATTACGTTTAAAGAGGAGGGTGGGAAGACGGTGGTGACGTGGAGCATGCGTGGGGAGAAGAACTTCATGGCGAAGGCGATGCATCTTTTGATCAATATGGACAAGATGATCGGTGGGCAATATGAGAAGGGGTTGGCGGATTTGAAAGTGGTGGCGGAGGGGTGAGGAGGGTAAAAGCATTTGGAGGAATCGGTGGCATGCGCACCCGGGTTATCGGGTTATCGGGTTATCGGGTTGTCGCGTGCCCATGAGTTGCTCAAAAGCGTATTCGGTACTGCAAAAGGGTTTTCGCCTGGGATGGTTCCGCTTGCCTCGAAGCTCCGGGCAGTACGAACTCGCGATGGACATGGCGGATGAACAAGTGAATTCTCCAAGTGCTTTTACCCCGGAGGGGTGAGGAGAAGAGGGGATTTTTTACCGCGAAGGCGTGAAGGAAAGATAAGGAAGAGCGTGTGATTTTTTGGGGAGATGAAAGCGGATTGGTGTTTTGAGAGGTTTGAAGTCTCGAAATTTAAGATTGACCTTCATTGGCCCATTCAATGTTTGGGTTGAGTTTGAGGAAGTATTTGCGGAGAAGTTTGGTGCGAGCGGGTGGGAGGTTTGAGAAGCCGGTCAGGCCGTGTTCTTCCCATTTGTCTTGTTCGAGGCGGGTGAGCCAGGAATGGAAATCTTCGGCAAGGATGAGAGCGGGAACTTCAGCATCCTGGTTCTGGGAGGAGCCGGCCAGGCCGGGGATGTCTTGGCCGAATGCAATGATTGAGCCGGAAGGAGCGTATGAGGAGTGCAGGGTATAGATGATGTCGTCGAAAAATGAGCCAGTAGCGATGCGGATGCCAGAGAAGTCGGGCCAGTGGTTTTTGTGATCGAACATGCCGAGGTTGTTGAGGTCTTTGAAGTTGACTTGTTTAAGGTGTTTAAGCGGGGCGATGCTGATGGACCATTGGTCAGGTGTGAGGGGTTGACGAGGGTTGTAGCTGGACTCGTGCAGGGAGTAAAAGGCGCTTAGGTCGTTGGGAAGCCACTGGATGTTGACGGTGCGTTTTTTGGAAAGTGTTTTGAAAGGCGAGACGGGCATTGAGAGAGTTCCCGGAAAGAGGGGTTGCTGAGTGGGATTTTGTTGGCGCGAGCAAGACACTGCTTGAGGTACATGACTTTGGCTCAAGCAGTGGCACTCAGGAAGGCGCGGACGCCTGCAATGCGGCACCCGGATTGGGGATCAGTCTTTTGGTTCTTCGATTTCGTAGGCGAGGTTTGTGATTTTGAGACCGTCGGCGCCTGGGGTGATGGAGATGACGCCGAAGGGGCCTTCGGGGAAGCCGCCGATGAGGACTTGCTTGCGGACTTTACCTTCGATCCAGACGGAGACGCTTTTGCCGGTGCGGATGATTTCCAGATCGAAGGGTTTGTTTGGGGTAATGAGTTCTTCGGTGAGTGTGCCGGGAGTTTGTTCGTTGATGTCTTTTGCTTCGGCGGTGCGACCGTAGCGGCCGGTGGTGAAGATGCGTGGTGGGCCGATTTTGGAGACGAAGCCGAGGCGTCCTTCTTTGCCGAGGGTGATGGTGGAGGTGTTTTTTCCGGTGATGGTAAGGGTCATGGTGACTTTGAAGTCGCCGGCGGGGAGTTTGTAGATGCCGAGGGAGCCTGTGTTTTTATTGACGTAGAAGGCGCCGACTGTGTCCCAATTCTCCGCGGTTTTGGCGAGCATTTCGGGGTGAACGACTTTGCCTTTTTGGATGATGGCGATTTTTGAGGGAGTGGGTGCGACCGGAGTTTTGGTTTCGGGTGCCTTGGGTTTGACTTCGGTGGGGGCGACGGGCTTGACCTCCGGTGCTTTGACTTCCGGGGGTGGCGTGACTTCGGGCGCTTTGACTTCGGGCGCTTTGACTTCGGGGGCTTTGGTTTCGGGGGTCTTGGTTTCGGGTGCTTTGACCTCAGGGGCTTTAACTTCCGGAGCCTTGACTTCAGGTGTTTTGGTTTCGGGCGGTTTGATGGTGGCAGGCGGTTGTGTGGGGGCGATGGGTGTTTGATTGGGTGTGGGCGCGATGGCGGTGTTGTTGGGATCGGCGGGCGGGTGTGATGGGCCGAGGCTGAGGACTGTGATGATGATGGCGATGAGGATGATGATGCCCAGAAGGATGGCGCCGCCAATGATGAGGGGCTTGGAATCGAATGCGAGGTTGATTTTGCTTTTTGCGCTTCGCCCAGCGGAGATGCCGGTGGGGGTGGCGAGGGCGGCGGCGGGGACGGCGGTGGCGCCGCCTTCTTCGGGTGGGATGGAGAAGATATCGACGTTTGCGGGGCCGGCGGCGACGGCGGCTTTTACTTCTTCAAGTTCCTTGATGAGTTCTTCGTAAGTGGCGTAGCGCTGTGCGGGATCATTTTTAAGGAGGCGGTTGATGACGGCGGAGGTTTCAAGGTGGAGCTCGACATTGATGAGGCAGATGTTCTTGGGTGGGCCTTTGAAGCGGGCCTCGATTTTTTCCTTGATGTCACGGCCTTTGAAGGGCTGCTCGCCGGTGACGAGTTCGTAAAGGGTGACGCCCAGGGAGTACATGTCGGCGCGGTGGTCGGGCCTGGGGTGATTGGCGGAGGCTTTGCGGAGATTTTCGGGAGCGATGTAGGCGGCGGTGCCGACGCCGGTGGTTTCCTCACCTTCGACGGAGCCGGCGAGGCCGAAGTCGACGATTTTGGAGTTGCCCTGTTTATCCAGGAGGATGTTGGAGGGCTTGATGTCGCGGTGTGTAATGCCGGCGTTGTAGGCGGCCTGGAGGCCTTTGGCGATCTGGATGGCGTATTCAACGGCCTGGAGCTCGGGCATGGGCTTTTCGTGAGAGAAAAGCGTGGAGAGCATGCCGCCTTCGATGAGCTCCATGACGATGAAGGGAGCCTCATTGTGCATGCCGGCGGAGAAGACCTGGGCGACGTTGGGGTGGTTGACCTTGGCCTGGGAGCGTGCTTCCTGGATGTACTGTTCGTTGGTTTGCTGAGCTTTGCCGTCGGAGGATTTTTTCATCAACTTGACGGCGATGCGGCGCTGGAGGAGGGTGTCGGTGCCTTTGTATACGGCGCCCATGCCGCCGGTGCCCAGAAGCTCGGTGACGTGGATGTCACCGATTTTGCCGGGGATGATGAGTATTTTGTTGCATTGTGCGCAGGTGAAGGGATGCAAGGGGCCGCGGTTGGGGCGTTCGTTGACGAAGCCGCAGGACGGACATTTGATTTGGATGGAGCCGACAGCGGTTTCAGCCACTTTGCGCCCTCCATGGACAACAATGGAAGTTGGTTTGTATCAACGGTTTGACGGCTTGGTCAATGACGTCCGAAGGCCTGATAGTCTCTGTGAGATATCCCCCCGGCCGGGGCGTCAAACCGTATTCTGCATCATGGTTGCAATGGTTGCAACGACGGGAGGGTAGAAAAAGCATTTTTGTTAAGAGAGATAGGGAAGGGTTGGGGAGGTCAAGAGGGGATGAAAGGGTAAAAACAGCGAATGAAGTGGGGGGTTATTCGTTTTCGTCGTCGTCTGCGTCGGGGGGAGTTTGTTTTGCGGTGCGGGACTTACGGGAGCCGGAATTATTGTTGGAGTTTGCGGAGGCTTTGTCGGAGCGGCGGATGGTTGGGGCAACGGCGGCTGGGGTGTTGAGGTCCATTTTGGCGCGGTTGTTGCGGCCTTCGAGCGGGGTGACGAGGTTGGCCCTGGGGTCGACGACGGAGCCGCGGTGGAGGTAGCTGACGGGGAAGATGCCGTTGTCCTTTAGTTTCTGGATGAGATCCGCGGTGCCGTTTTGTCCTTGTGATTTGGCGTAGGCGAGTTCCTGGGGGGTGACGGCGATGCCCAGGAGGATGTTGCCGGATTTTCCGTCGATGGTGAGAGGTTTGTAACGGACGAAGAGGAGGGAATTAGCGGAGGGATAGAGATCGGTGAGATCGTTTAAGAGTAGGGTGTCGCCGGGGTTGATGGCGTTTGTCTTGGCGTAGATGGAGATGTTGCGTACGACTGAGGGCCCCCAATTGGAGGAGGTCCATCCGCCGGAGTTGTTGGTGAAGATGGCGATTTCGTAGGGGCCTTCGCTGTTGTGCAGGCCAGGTTCGGTGGAGATGCCGCAACTGACGGTGAGCTTGCGCCCGTCGAGGATTTCAGAGAAAGAAAGGATGGCGGCCTGGCCGCCGGGGTGGTCGTAAGGGATGGGGGGTTTATCCAGAGGCTGGTCTGCGGGGCCGAGAACACTGACGAGGAGTTGCTCGCGATTGGCGAGAAGGCGGGCGGCGGCGCTTGCCTGGCTGAATGAGCGGAGAGTGAAATAGACAGTGCTGCCCAGCCATACGGTCAGGAGGAGGATAACGATTGCGGTCAACAGGATGATTTTCTTGGTCATGCGCCGTGGTGTGAAGTGTCCCGGGTATGACGGGCTATTTTTAACGGGTGCGGACGATGTGTGAAACTATAACGGATTGGAGGGGGAAGGGGAGGGGGAGGAGGAGGGGGGAGGAGTGTCCCGAGTCCAGGGTCCCGAGTCCTGGGTCGAAGAGGGAGGAGTGTCGAAGAGTGGAGGGAGGGTTAGGGGGTGGGGCGTGGTTTGATGGGTTGGATGGACCAGTGTTCGAGCATTTCGTCGAGGCGGGGGTCGATGGCGGGCCAGGGGAGCGCAGGGAAAGAGGGGAGGGTTTCGTCGAAGGATTCGCCGGAGCCGGAGTCGGGCTGGATGGCGACGAATGCGAGGACGGCACCGGTTTTAGAGTTGGAGGGGGAGAGAGGTGCGAGAGCGTGGAGGGGGGTGTCCGGGGTGGCGGCCAGGGCGAAGCCGGCGAGGACGATGCAATGAGGGCCCTGGCGGATGCGGGGATGGCCGCGGAGGATGAGGGAGACGGCGGTGAGCTCGGCGCAGGCGCGGGCGACGAAGGCGGGGAGATGTTTGGGATAGAGAGTGGATTTGTTGGGGGCGAAGGGGCGGCCTTCTTCAAGGGTGCTGTTTAAGGAGGGGGGGAAGGAGGTTGAGGCGGGGAGGGATTTGGCATGGAGAGCTTGGGCGTGAGCGATGGCTTTGGCGAGGGTGTCGGCGGGAGAGGGGAAGTCGTCGGAGGCGTGGATGAAGGGATAGCCGCGGGAGGCGAGATGCGTGGGGAGGTCTGTGGAAGGGGAGGCGATGATGAGGCGGGGGGGGAATTTCATAAAGGTATAAGGGATAAGGTACAAGGGATAAGTAAGAAAGAAAGCGGTGGGATGGGGATGGGGGAGGGTGTTATTGCTGGGGCGTGGGAGACACAGCACGGCTTTGGGCCGTGCCGCGCTACCCAGAAACGGTAAAATGGTGCGCTTTCCTGAATCACCCCCTACTTGAGGACACGATGAGCCACGATCTGATTGCCATCAAACGCGCCTTGATTTCTGTTTCCGATAAAACCGGGCTGGCGGAGCTGGCCAAGGCGCTGGCGAAGTTTGGGGTGGAGATTGTGTCAACGGGTGGGACGGCCAAGGCGATTGAAGCGGTGGGCGTGAAGGTGGTGGCGATTGATCAACTGACGGGGTTTCCGGAAATGATGGATGGGCGGCTTAAGACGCTGCATCCGAAGGTGCATGGGGGATTGCTGGGTGTGCGGGACAATGCGGGGCATGCGGCGTCGATGAAGGAGCATGGGATCAAACCCATCGACCTGGTGGTGGTGAACCTGTACCCGTTTGAGAAGACGGTGGCCAAGCAGGGGGTGCATGATGAGGAAGCGATTGAGAACATCGATATCGGCGGGCCTGGGATGGTGCGGTCGGCATCGAAGAATCACCAGTATGTGTCGGTGTTGACGGACGCGGCGCAGTATGAAGGGTTTTTGAAGGAGCTGGAGGCGAACAAGGGGAGCGTGAGCCTGGCGACGAGGAAGAAGCTGGCGGCACAGGCGTTTGCGCGGACGGCGGCGTATGACACGGCGATTTCGGCGTGGATGCTGGGGTATGCCGGGGAGGAGAAGGTGGCGTATCCGGCGAATCTGACGTTGCGTTACACGAAGACGTCGGAGTTGCGGTATGGGGAGAATCCGCATCAGAGTGCGGCGGTGTATGCGGATACGGGGAGCAAAGAGCCGAGCGTGGTGAGCGCCAAGCAGCTTTATGGCAAGGAGCTTTCGTACAACAACCTGAATGATGCCGCGGCGTCGCTGGAACTGGTGAAGGAAATCGCACGGCCGGCGGCGGCGGTGATCAAGCACACGAATCCCTGCGGGCTGGGTGTGGGGGAGAGCAGCGTGCAGGCGTTTGAGCGGGCGTATTCGGGCGATCCGCTGGCGGCGTTCGGCGGGATCGTGGCGTTCAACACGAAGGTGGACCTGGCGGCGGCCAAGGCGCTGACGGACGGGCAGAAGTTCCTGGAAGTGATTCTTGCGCCTGAATATGACGCGGATGCATTTGAATTGATCACTCAGCGGTGGAAGACAGTGCGCGTGCTGGAACTGGGCAAGCTGCCGCTGGGGCAGGCGCGGGATGCGTCGGTGATTGAGTACAAGTCGATCCTGGGCGGATTGCTGGCGCAGCAGCGGGACCTGGCGGATATGACGAGCAAGGATTGGAAGCTGGCGGCGGGGCCGGAGGCGAGCGTAGCCCAGAAGGGAGATCTGGAACTGGCGTGGGCGGCGACCAAGCATTTGAAGAGCAATGCGATCTGCATCGTGAACAACGGCGCGCTGGCGGGGGCGGGCGCGGGGCAGATGGACCGGGTGGAGAGCTGCAAGATTGCCGTGGCAAAGGCGAATGCCAATGGGCAGACGCGGTCGCAGGGGGGTGTGGCGGGGTCGGATGCGTTCTTCCCGTTTGGGGATGGCCCTGCGGTGCTGATCAAGGCGGGTGTGAAGGCGATCGTGCAGCCCGGTGGAAGCAAGCGGGATGATGAGACGATCAAGGCGTGCAATGAGGCGGGGGTGAGCTTGTATTTCACGGGGCGGAGACATTTCCGCCACTAAGAAGTGGAGTCACGCGTCCAGCGTCCCGAGTCCTGCGTCGAAGAGAACGAGGCGGAGTTTTTTTCATGAGCCATCCGACGCTGTTGTTGTTTGATATCGATGGGACGATCCTGACCGGGGGCGGGGTGGGGATGCGTGCGATGGCGGGGGTGGCGGAGCGGTTGTTTGGTGCGGGGTTCAAATGGGATGGGGTGGATGCGGCCGGGCATCTGGACCCGCTGATTTTTCGTGAGGCTGCGGCATTGAATGGGTTGGGGGGCGAGGTGGGGCATCATGAGCGGTTTCATGAGGCGTACATAGAGGCGCTGGCGGTGGAGGTGGAGAAGGCGCGGGGGCAGGTAAAGGCGATCGCGGGGATTCATGAGGCGCTGGAGGTGCTGCGGGAGCGGCGTGCGACGCGGGGGGATCTGGTGCTGGGGCTGCTGACAGGGAATTACACGCGTGCGGTGCCGATCAAACTGAATGCGGTGGGTGTGGATGTGGGGCAGTTCACGGTGACGGCGTTTGGGGATGAGGGGGAGAGCCGACCGGAACTGGTGCGGGTGGCGATGCGGAAGTTTGAGAAGGATTTGGGGAGGCGTGTGGAAGCGGGGCGGGTGGTGATTATCGGGGATACGCCGCGGGATGTGGAATGCGCGAAGGTGAACGGATGCGTGGCGTATGGGGTGGCGACGGGGCGGTTTACGGTGGGTGAGTTGAAGGCGGCAGGGGCGGATGTGGCGGTGGAGAATCTGGTGGATCTGGGGCCGCTGGTAGGGATTTTGGAGAGGGTCTAGGGTTTGGGGTCGCGGCCTTGGTCCGCACCTGGAAACCAAGCACCGGTGATGAGGCTGACCAGGCGGTCGGCGAGCTGGGTGCGGATGATCCATTCCTCGATGTTTTCGCCCAGGAGGATTGCGCCTGGTGTGGCACCATTTGCCCCTTGGACCATGTCGAGTTCGTTGGCGACGAGGTAGTTTGCGCCGGAGGCGATGCGGCTGGCCTGGCCGATTTTGATGAGTTGCTGCGTGGTGACGCCGACTTCGAGTTTGAATTTGACGAGGATGCCTTTGTAGGCCCATTCGGTGCGGAAGAGGTCGACGAGTTTTTCTGTTTTCTTGCCGAGGAAGGCGATTTCGTCGAAGGTGCTTTTGATTTTGCCGGCCTGGGCAGATTGGACGGTCCAGATTTCGGTGCCGGGCTCTTTGCCAGGGGATTTGGAGAGGATGCTGTAGCCGCCGGCGGGGGTGTAGTCGGCGACGGCGGCGGCCATGAAGATGGCGGAGTAAGGGGTGGTGGGAACGGATTTGGCCAAGAGGGACTTGAGGTCGGCGTGCGTGTGGTAGCGCTGGGCAATAACGGGGTGTGGAAGCTCGAGCGCGGCGGATTGGCGGAAATGTTCCGGGTTGGAGGTGTAGAGATCGACGGGGCCGTGCCGGGCGAGTGCCTTGGCGATGTCAAAGCCTGTGTTGCCTGTGAAGATGTTGCCCCAGTCGCGGACGCGGTCGATGGGTTGGCGGGTGTTGCCGGCGGTGACGAGGAATTTCATGTTCATGCCTCGGCGGTTTTGACTTGGCCGGTGATGAGTTTGCAGGCATAGGTGATGACAAAGAGGAGAGCGCCGAGGGTGACGATGGTGGCGCCTGGGGAGGTGCCGGCGGTGTAGGAGATGTAGAGGCCGGCGATGCCGGTGAAGACGGCGATGGCGGAGGAGACGGCCATCATGGGTACGAGACGGCGGGCCAGGAGAGAAGCGGTGGCGGCGGGGGTGACGAGCATGGCGGAAGTGAGGATGACGCCGACGAGATAGATGCAGGACATGACGGTGAAGGCGAGGAGGACCAGGAGGACCATGCGCAAGAGGGAGGGGGAAAGGCCGATGAGGGATGCGTATTCAGGATCGAAAGAGGCGAGTTCCATTTCCTTGTGGAGGAGGAAGAGGACGCCCAGGACGGCGACGGTGACGATGGCGATGAAGGCGAGGTCGGGTGTGGTGACGCCGAGGATGTTGCCAAAGAGGAGGTGGCCGATTTCGGTGGGTTTGTTGGAGCGGTTTAAGATGAGGATGCCGAGGGCGAACATACCGGTGAAGAGGATGCCGATGGCGGTGTCTTCGCGGATGGCGCGCTTTTTGGCGATGAAGCCGATGCCCAGGGCGGTGAGGAGGTCTGCGACGAGGCCGCCGATGAGGAGGCTGAAGCCGCCGATGTGGGCGATGGCCAGGCCGGGGAGGGCGGCGTGGGCCATGGCGTCACCGATGAAGGCCATCTGGCGCTGGACGACGTAGACCCCAAGCGAGGCGCAGGTGAGGCCCACGAGGATGCTGGCGAGAAAAGCATCCTGCATGAAGGGCTCGGTGAAGGGTTTTAGGAGGTCCATAGGAAGTAAGAAGTTTGAAGTAAGAAGTTGGAAGTATCTGAATGACGGTATGAAGTTTATCTGAGTGTTACCTCGCACTTCATACTTCTTACTTTAAACTTTTAGACCGGGTCTTTGCGGGCGAGGGCGCTGAGTTTTTCGTTGGTGGAGGAGGAGGCGAGGGAGGTGTTGACGGTGGAGCGGACCCATTCGAGAGCGCCGGTGTGCCATTCGTAGGCGAAGCCCAGGACGATGAGGAGGATGAAGGGCATGCCCAGGACGAGGGCTTCGGTGGGGAATTCACGGAAGACGATGGCCCAGGGGTAG
>CAZGOM010000144.1:0-14350 GCA_964527265.1 uncultured Phycisphaeraceae bacterium
AGACCGTCAAACTCCTGGGCCACCAGCGCGACCAGACCAAGGCCGCCGACACCAAGGTCGAAATCACCCTCCAGGAAGGCCAGAGCCGCGAAATCCGCAAAGTCCTCGCCCACATCGAACTCAAGGTCAAGAAAATCCAGCGCGTCGGCATCGGCCCCCTCACCTTAAAAGGCCTCCAGGCCTGGGACTGGCGCCATTTGAGCGAGCAGGAAGTTCACGACCTCAAAAAATCCATCACCGTCAAACGCCCCATCAGCAAAAAACGCCAGCGCCCCACCAAAAAATAACCCCGCCTTTCACCACAAAACAAACAACCCCGGCCTCTCGACCGGGGTTGTTCTTATATCGACCACTCCTCACCGCACACAAATCTTGGATGGGTTTGCTTGAACCCGTGTGACAAGGGGGTGCATGAGCTGGGTCATCCCGACCTTCCAGTCAAGGCATGGTCATCGCGCCCGCGCTGCTCCCGGGGGTTCTCTATGGCCCAGGCAAAGGATGCATCGGTCAATCCGTGCCACAGATGAGGAGGGATCTTCGATTGTCAGTCCACACATTATACCCGCTCGCCCGCCCAAATCGTCCTTCGTTGTCTTCCTCTCGCGCCCCAAAGAGCCGTGCCAGGCAATTTCTTCCCTTGCGACTTGTCCCTTATCGCTTATCCCTTGTACCTTTCTCCCATGCCCACATCGCCCCACAACTCCCTCCCCCACTCTCATCCACGGCTCAAGGCCCTCTGCGTCACCCTCCTCATCCTCCTCCACGCCCTCCTGGCCCTCTCCGCCGCCTCCACCAAGTCCGCCACCTTCGATGAACCCATCCACCTTATCGGCGGCCTCTCTTACTGGAAATACAACGACTACCGCATCCACGCCGAAAACGGCAATCTCGCACAGCGCATCATCGCACTCCCCGACGCCATCCTCCCCGGCGTCCCCGACGGCATGGATCAAGACCCTCACTGGCTGCGTGGCTCAGGCTATCCCGTCGCCTGGCGTTTCATCTTCGGCGACAACATCGACCATCACACACTCGTCCTCCGCGGCCGCATCATGGTCACCCTCGCAAGCGGCCTCCTGGCCCTCACCCTCTTCCTGGCCGCACAAAAACTCTGGGGCCCCGCAGGCGCTTTCACCACCCTCGCCGCCTACGCCCTCCATCCCATCATCCTCGCCAACGCCGCCATCATGACTTCCGATCTCCTGGCCGCCCTCTCCTTCATCCTCACCACCTGGGCGCTCTGGGCCTGCCTCCACAAGCTCACGCCTCTGCGCCTCGCCGCTCTCATCGTTTCCGCCGCCGCCATGGCCCTCATTAAATTCTCTTTCCCTCTCTTTTTCCCCATCGCCCTCGCCATCGCTGGCATCACCCTCTGGCGCAATCACCCCTGGCGCATTGATCTCCCCACCCTCCCCAAACGCGCCACCACCCGCACCGCCCGCGCCGCCGCCACCCTCGCCCTCGCGGCTGCTGTCATCGCCGGCGTCTGGTTCCTCGTCTGGGCCGCTTACGGCTTTCGCTACCAGGCCGTCTCCCCCACTCTCGCAAACAACACCGGCGGCCTCCTCTTCTCTTTGGACGAAATGCTCCCCACCCTGGGCACCCCAGGAAAAATCCTCGCATTCTTCAGCCGCTGGCACCTCCTCCCCGAAGCCTTCCTCTACGGCATGGCCTTCGTCTTCAAATTCAGCCAGGGCCGCTTCAGCCTCATCGCAGGCCAATACTTCCAATCCGGCACCTGGTGGTTTTACCCCGCCTCCCTCTTCTACAAAACCCCGCTCCCGCTTCTGGCCCTCTTCTCCATCACGCTCCTGGGCCTCGCTTCCATCCGCCGCCGCCGCCTCATCATCAAGCTCTATCAAGCCGCCCCATGGCTCGCCCTCGCCCTCATCTTCATGGCCGCCGCCATGCTCTCACCCTTAAACGTCGGCGTCCGCCACATCCTCCCCGCCCTCGCTGCCGGCCTCATCCTCCTGGGCTACGCCGCCGTCGCCTACGCCCCCCGCCCCATCATCACCAAAGCCCTCGCTTTCCTCCTCTGCCTCGCCCTCCTGGTTGAATCCGCCACCGCCTGGCCCAACTACATCGTCCACTTCAACCCCCTCGCCGGCCCTCGCCAGAACCTTTACCGCAACTTCTCCGACAGCAACCTCGACTGGGGCCAGGATCTCCCCGCCTTAAACACCTGGGCTCGCGCCAACATCATCGACTACCACACACCAACCTCTTCGACTTCACCCTCTTCTCCCTCTCCGACCCAGGACACAACACACAGGACACAGGACTCTCCTCCCCTCCCCCCCTCTTTGACCCAGGACGCAGGACGCAGGACACAGGACTCCCTCCCTTCCCCCACCCTCCGCGGCCCGCTCTTCACTTCTTACTTCGGCAGCGTTCCCGTTGCCGCCTACAACCTCCCCGGCCAGCGCATCCAGTGCTACCTCGATCAACCTGACGAAGCCCTCTTCCCCGTTCCCTACGCCCCCGGTATCTACGCCATCAGCGCCACGCGCCTCATGGTCTTTCCCTCCGCCTACGGCCCCGCCTGGTCCGACTTCCTCGACAACGCCTACGCCGAGCGCCGCGATTTCTTCCAACGCTTCTTCTCCTCACCATCCAACTCCCCACAGCGCGCCCAGGTCCAGGGCTCCCTCACCCGCAACCAGATCGGCCAGATGCTCCAGGAATTTGAAACCCTCCGCTTCTCCCGCTTCTGCGCCTTCCTCCGCCAGCGCCAGCCCCTCCACCAGATCAACGGCTCAATCCTCATTTACCAAGTCACCGCGGAAGACCTCGAACGCTTCTTCCTCGGCCCCACCCCCGGCAACGGCCCCGTCATCCACAACCAACTCCCCGAAAACAACGTCGATCTCCCCACCCGATAGCCCTCTTTCCCAATCCAAGGTAAAATCACCTCCCTCACGGGCGATTAGCTCAGTTGGTAGAGCGCCTCCTTTACACGGAGGATGTCGTGGGTTCGAGTCCCCCATCGCCCATTTACCCCCCTCCGCATGCCCTTCCTCATCCGCCACGAAACCCCGCAAGACGCGCCCGCCATCCGCGCGTTGCTTCTCGCCGCCTTCCCCGGCCCCCTTGAAGCCCAGCTCGTCGACGACCTCCGCGCTGCCGGCCGCCTCACCTTCTCCTTCGTCGCCCAACTGCTCGATCCCAACACCAGTCAACCCACCGGCCAAATCATCGGCCACATCGCCTTCAGCCCCATCACCATCCAAAACGCTTCCGTCTCCAACGCCCTCGGCCTGGCTCCTCTCGCCGTCCACCCCGCCCATCAAAAGCAAGGCATCGGTTCCCAGCTCGTCCACCACTCCCTCGCCATCGCCAAAGCCTCCGGCCACCCCCTCATCGTCCTCCTGGGCGAACCCGCTTACTACGCCCGCTTCGGCTTCACCCCCGCCCGCCTCCACAACCTCATCGACGAATACGAAGGCGCAGACGCCTTCCAGGCCCTCCAGCTCAACCCACACAATCTCCCCAAGCCCGCCACCCCCCAATCCCCACCCGCCCACCTCGTCAAATACGCCCCCGAATTCGCCATCTTCACACCATAAACACCCAACAAAAAAAGAAGCCAACGCCTCTTCTCTTCAACTTCTTCTTCGACTCTGGACTCTGGACTCGGGACCCAAGACCCAGGACCCAAGATTCCGCCGTCTTCGACGACTCACGTCAATTCCACCGACCAATACGCGTGATCCAAAAACGCACGCCAGCTCGCATACTTGTTCGACCCCATCCGCATATTAATCAACGGATTCCGCCGCGGCTTAACCGGCTTCTTCACCAGCTTCATGCTCGCCTGCTCCGGCGTCCGCCCGCCCTTATGCGCATTGCACTTCACGCAGCAGCACACCAGGTTCTCCCACGTGCTCTTGCCCCCCTGGCTGCGCGGCAAAACATGGTCCAACGACAACTCCGCCGACGGAAAATGATGCCCGCAATACTGGCACAAACTCTTGTCCCGCGCATAAATGTTCCGACGGTTCAGCTTCACATCCTGCTCCGGCAAACGGTCATACCCCAGCAGCCGGATCACCTTCGGCACCGCCACCGAAAATCGCACCGTCCTCACCCAGTCGTAAGGCACATCCCCCACGCTCTTCTCAAATATCTCCCGCTCACGGCTTAAATCCGCCCAGCTATCAAACGTATGCGCCGTATACGCCTCATCCTCGCAATGAATCACTTCCGCCAAATCCCGCACCAAAAGCGAAAAAGCCCGTCGCGCATCCGTCACGCGCACCGCCATCCAGTGCTTATTCAGCACCAGAACATGCGAATTCAAGCTGCTCGCCATCGCCGTCACGTCAAGACCCCTTAAAAACGAGATGGAAGCATGGTAGCCAGCGAAGACCCAAAAGCAATACTTTTTTTCGGTTAAGAGTCGGATTCCGGTCGGGTGCCCACTCGCCCTACAACTGCCTCAACGCCTTCTTCACCACCCCCGCCTCCTTCTTCCCACACCCTGCCTCCTCCGCAAACTCCCCCCATTTCCCCACCGCCACATTCACCTCATCAATCACACCCATCGCTTCCGCAACCTTGATCCCATGCTTTTTGGCCAAACCCAACACCTCCACCCGCCCGGGGTTGGCTCCCTCCCCATCCACAGACATCGAATGCTCCCCGTGGATCCCTTCTGAAAAGCAAAGGTCATACGCCGGTGTCAGCGTCCACCGATCCTCCTCATCCAGCATGAATGCGAAATTCTTCACATGATCATCACGGTTGTGTGTCGCGATGTTGAACACCATCCACTTAAACGCCCGCACCAGATCGGCATGATTACGCGTCAACCAGAGCGTCATCTCCAAAAGCTGGTCATAGTCGCACGAAGGAATCCGAAAATTGCTTTGAATCAGGTTGCCGAAGGTATGCACATGACGCCGCTTCCCACCGCTTGATCGATCAAACCGCTGCGTCCCAAACCACGCCTTGCCCCGCCCGCCGATAAACAACCTCGTCTGGCACATCTTTAGCCCCGCGGCACGCGCCATCAGCGAATACGCATATTCGATGCGCCCCATTCCCACCCCATCCGCCAGCGATCCAAACTTCACCAGCCAATGCTCAAACCCCTCAGGCAATTCATCCTCCCCCGAAAGAACCTCATCGCCCTTGATGCCCACCAGCACCTTGGGACGCGCCCCGCCCGGCGACCCGCCCGCCTTGAGCAACTGCGGCAACACCTCACCGCTCTCCCCCTGCAGCACCTTGCGCGCTTCCTGATCCAGAACGCTTAATTCCAGGGATGGTGCTCCCCGCTCAAATCCTTCGCTGGGGTGATACGTCAGCGCTCCCATCGTCCGGGTGCCCAGATAAGCCAGCCGATCCAGAACGCTCAGCTTGCGTACATCCACCCCGGCTTGACGAAAATGCCGGTCCATCAAAAGCAGACCCCAGCCGTCCGGCAATGAATCATCAAACAACCCGGGCAGCGGCCCAAATGCCAGATCCTCATGATCCACCAGCCCCGGCTTCAACGGCAGCCTCAGCGGCGACAACTCCACCCCCCCATCAATAAAACCTGAGTCATATTCAAATGACACCTGATCCCCCGCCTCCACCAGCGTTCCCACGGCTAAGCCATCAACTGAACCACGCTCAAATCGCACCGTTAATTTCTTCATTTGCGCCCCCGTTTGGGTTTGGGTGATTCAAACTGCCTCTCCAACTCCGCCACTGATCGCGCCCGCGCCGGCTTAAGCACCGCTTCAAAACTCCCCAATCCCCCCAGCGCATGGCATATCTTCAAAAAATTCTCCAGCGAAGTCACGCCACTCCGCTCCACCCGGCTCACCGTCGGCAATGACACCCCCGCCCGCTCCGCCAGCGTGCTCTGTTTCCACCCCAGCGCCAGCCGCGCATCTCGTACGCGCTCAGCAAGCATTGCCTGCGTCCGCGCTGGACTCGTCAACAACACCGCCATCCGTTCCATCCCTCCATAATAACTCATATTTGATTTGTTATACACCTATTTTCTCTTTAACCAATCAAATATGACTTTTTAATGATAGAAAAGCCAAAGCAAGAAACAGGCCCGGCGCATTCACACCGGGCCTGCCCAAAATCACTCAAATCTCAAAAAAAGCGTTCTGAAATCCGGGTCTGACAGAACCCAGAACCCAAAACCCAAGACCCAAGACCCAAGACCCAAGACCCAATCTTCAGAGCTCCACTTCCCGATCCTTCTCACTCGACTCATAAATCGCCTGGATGATCGACTGCACCACCTGCCCCTTCACGCCGCAGGCCTCGGGGGTCGTCCGGTCCGTCACGCTCTTCACAAACGCGCGGTACTCCCCTTCCCACGCATCCGCGGCCTTCAGCTTCGGCGAGATGTCCACGTTGAAGCCGTCTTCTTCCGTCGCCAGCTTCACTTCGTTGCCGCCGAACTTAAAGCCCAGTCCGCCCTTGTCGCCCAGGAACAGGATGCCGTCGGTCGCCGTGTTGTCCGGGATGTTCCCGGCCCAGGTCACGTTGATCTCCAGCGTCGCGCCCCCTTCAAAGCGGACCAGCGCATGCGCGGAGTCTTCCACGTCGCAGATGCCGTCAAACTTCGGCGGGCCGGCCCACATGCTCTCGTGCAGATAGTTCTTCATGCGCGGGCCAAAGTTTGCATAAACCTTGCCTGAAACGCGCGTCACTTTCGGGAAATTCATCAGGTGCATGGCCAGATCGATCACGTGCACGCCGATGTCGATCAGCGGGCCGCCGCCGGACATCGCCTTGGTGGTGAACCAGCCGCCCAGGCCGGGGATGCCGCGCCGACGGTACATCGCCGCCTTGGCGTGATAAATCTTGCCCACGCGGCCCGCATCAATGATCTGCTTGGCCGCCAAACCCACCTGCGAATACCGATGCACAAAACCCATCTGCAAAATCTTGCCGCTCTTTTTCACCGCGTCGTTGATCTGCTGGCATTCCGCCACGCTCATCGCCATCGGCTTTTCAAGCAGCACATCCTTGCCGGCGTTCAATGCCTCCACCGCCAGGGGCGCGTGAAACTTGTTGGGCACGCCGATCACCACCGCCGTCACTTCCGGCGAAGCCAGCAGCTTCGACGGGCTGTCGAAATGGTTCTTCAAGCCCTCGGCCTCCGCAAACGATTTGGCCGCGGCGCCATTCACATCCGCCACGCCAAACACATCCACGCCCACCTTCTTGGCCGACTGCGCATGCACGCGCCCAATCGCGCCCGCACCGATAATGCCCAGCTTCAAACTCATCGCACTTCTCCTGGTTTAGTTCATGATTCTTAGCCGCAAACGTGACGGCCAACTCTTCAAAGCTACCAAATATTCAATCAATGATCGAACGGGTGAAGATCGGGTTTCAGGGTCCGCGTCTCGGGTTCTGGGTTCAAAATCCCAACCAAAGCCCAATCGCTTCCGCCCTCTTGCTCTTCAACTCTTCATCTCCGCCCTCTGCCTCCCGTCCCTCTGACCCGATCCCCGAAACCCAGACCCCGAAACCCGAAAAGGCCGCAAGCCTCCGCCTCCGCTCCCTCTGACAAGACCCAAGACCCAAGACCCACAACCCAATTTTTCTCCTCCCTCCCCCTCCCCTGCCGATATCCCTTATTCACCCAAGCAACACAATGAACGACCAAACAGACACATCCCCGTCCGATAACACACCATCTGACGTCAACTCCGACGCCGCAGGCCACCTCCCCGTTCTCCCCCGCGAGGTCCTCGAATACCTCCGCCCTGGCCCGGGCAAGGTCATCATGGACTGCACCACAGGCCGCGCCGGACACGCTTCACTCATCCTCCCCCACCTCGCTCCCGGCGGCTGGTACATCGGCCTCGACACCGACCCCGGCAACGCCCGTTACGCCCTCGACACCCTCCGCGCACTCAAAATTCCCGATGTCAGGGTGAATGTCGTTCACGCTAATTTTGCGCAGGCAAATGAGGCTTTGGCTGCCGTCAACGCCCCGCGCGTCGACGGCCTCCTCGCCGATCTGGGCTTCGCTTCTAATCAAATGTCAGACCCCGCCCGCGGCCTCTCCTTCATGGCCGACGGACCCCTCGACATGCGCCTTGACACCACCTCCGGCATCACCGCCGCAGACGTCGTCAACCGCACTTCAGAGACCGAATTGGCCAACCTCATCTACAACTACGGCGAAGAAAGATTGAGCAGAAGAATCGCTCGAAAGATTGTAGAGGCCCGAATTAAATCGCCGATACAAACTACATCGGAACTGGCACGGCTTTGCCGGCAGGCTTACGGCCATCAGGCGCACGAACGGATCGATCCCGCAACCCGCACCTTCATGGCCCTCAGGATACAAGTCAACCAGGAGCTCACAGCCCTGGAAGAACTCCTCAAAGACCTGCCCAATCTGCTCGCGCCAGGGGGCATCGCCGCGATCATCAGCTTCCACTCACTGGAAGACAGGATCGTCAAACACGCTTTTCAGGCCCTCTGCCAGGACGGCAAGGCCAACAGGCTCACCCGAAAGCCCGTCGCACCCTCAGGGGACGAAGTCCAGTCCAACGCCCGGAGCAGGTCTGCCAAGCTCAGGGCCATTCAAATGGTTGCTCCCGGTCAGGGCCGTGCGGACCTTGATTCGGACACGGAAGTCTGAAAACAAAATCCCAAATATCGGGAAGGAATCGGTGGAAAAAATGGCTCGTCAAACAAAAGTCGGAATGCTCGTCGCCTTTGGTGTCATCCTGCTCATGGGGATCATCGTCAGCGATCACCTCTCAGCCGTGCGCAAGCAGGAGCCCGCCTCCGAAATGGGCAACTTCGCCCCCATCACCGCTCTGGGCAACACCAGCCAGAACAACAATGCCAATGATCGCACCCAGCCCCTCCCCATGCCCGGTGAGATGCAGGTCAATCAGCCCCAGGGCCCCCAGTCCCCCTCCGACGGCATCAACCCCGGCGCAGGCGCCGTCAAGCCCGGCATCATCGCCACCGGCCCCGGCGCAACACCTCCCCCCGACACCTTCGTCCTCACCCCCGTCAAAGGTCCGGCCAGCAACAACGACGTCATCGGCCGCGGCGCTGCCCTCAACCTCACCTCCGATGGGGAAATCCCCGGCTCACCCGCCGAGAAAATCCACACCGTCGCCAAAGGTGACAGCCTCTTCTCCATCTCCAAGCAGTACTACAACGACGGCAACCAGTGGAAGAAAATCGCTGACGCAAACAAGCTCACCAAAAACAGCCAGCTCAAGCTCGGCATGAAGCTCTCCATCCCCACCGCCGCTCCCAAAACGGCTCCCGCACCCGCCGAAAACCCGGGCGCACCCAAAATCCAAACCGCTCCCAGCACCCAGCCCGCCAACCAGTCCGCGCCCGTCCTGGTCACTGGTAACGACAAGCCCGGCGACATCGCCGCCCCCGCCGCCGACTCCCAGAAGTTCATGAACTACACCGTCAAAAACGGTGACACCCTCGGCACCATCGCCGGCAAAACCCTTGGCAGCAAAAACAAGTGGCAGGTCATCTTCGAAGCCAATAAAGACACCTTGAAGAAGCCTGAAGCCCTCAAGGCCGGCATGGTCCTCAAGATCCCCCGCGGCAGCGCCGTCTAAAACCAACAACCGCTCCCTGCCCATACAACCTGGCAAGCGACAGCCCCGACCAGGCCGCGTCACCAACGAGACGCAGCCTCCGGGGCTGAACCTTAAAACAAACCCGGGTTGCGCGCCCTAAACGGCTCCCAACCCCTTCCCTCTGACAGAACCCAAGACCCAGAACCCAGAACCCACTCTCCCCATGTACCCCAAACTCCTGGCACTGGTCATCTTCATCGCCCTCCTCGCTCTGGGCACCCTCGTCATCCGCCAGCAGCGGCTTGAGGCCATGCACCAGATCGTCCGCTCCCACGCCCAGATCAATCACGACCGCCAGGCCATCTGGGATTACCAGGTCCGCATCGCCGGCAAGCTCGACCCCGAATCCCTCGTCAAAGCCGCTGAACGCCAGGGCATCCGCCTCCGCCCCATGGTCGATCCCCAGGTCCTCCCCGAAGGCGTCGAAAATTTCGACAACGTCAGCCCCGAAGACGGCCGCTTCGTCAACGACAAACCCACCCCCGGTGCCACGCCCAACATGCACCCCAGGCTCGTTAACTCAAAACCCGTCACCGAAGTCAAGATGGTTCAGGTCAGCGCCGGCGCAAACGGCGGCCAGCCCCCCATCATGATCCCCGTCGTTGATCCCGAACCCAACACCAGGCTTCAGCAACAACGCATTGCTCCCCGCCGCTAAGCGCAAAAAACGCTCACACGGCCTGTCCGACACGCGACATCACACCCAGGCATGGAGGCCAGTCGAACGCACATGGACGCGCGCGACCCAGAAAACCAGACAGGGCATATCCACTCGCACCCCCTCCCCGAAGCGGACACACCACCGCTCCCCGTGGAACCCGACGAGCCCATCGCCTCGTCCCTCGACGAAGGCCAAAGCGTCTTCGATCAGCCCCCCCACGCATCCAACGCCCTCCCCCTCGATTCCATCCCGCTTGGCTCTCCCCAGGCCCAGGAGCCCACAATCCCGGACTTCGACGCCCCCCACCAGCACAACCAGACTGACCCCTCCATGGACCCCCTCCCTCTCATCGCCTCCGGCATGCCTCTCCCCGCCCAACCCGCAGCAGTCGAACCTGCCATCGTTCAACCCGTCGCCGCTGAATCGGTGGTTGTTGAGCCCGCGGCTGTTGAGTCGGCGGTTGTTGAACCGGCCATCGTTCAACCTCAAGCCATCGAGCCCGCCCCTATTGAGCTCGCTGCCGTCGAGCCTGTGCCCGTTCAGCCAGCCGCCGTCGAGCCCGCACCCATTCAACCCGTCATCGAGCAACCCTTCTTCCCCACCATTGCGCCAGAATCCGTTGCTCACACCGCCCCCAAGCTCACGCTGGCCGAAAAACTCGCTCTGCTCAAAGCCTCCCTCCCGGCTTACCCTTCTCCCATTCACCCCCCCGCTCCAGCCCCCGCGGCGCGCCCGGCCTCACCAGCTCCGCAATCCGACCCCGCCCCCAGCGCCCAAACCCTCGACCAGCCCCTCGCCCAAGGCTTTGCCCTCCCCGACACCTATCAGGACATCCCTTTCAGCCCTGCCGCAGTCCAAGCCATCCAAACCTCCGAAATCTCCGAAATTCCTCAAAATCCGGCCCCCATCGAGCTCGGCATCCAGACCGATCCCGACGACGCCATCGAACTCAGCCCCGAATCCCTCAATGAAGACTCGGGAATCTATTCCACCGCCCACATTCAGGCCCAAAATCAGCTCGAATCTTGCCCAAAATCACCGGTTTTAGCCCTCACCCGCGACGTGGAAGACATGCCGCTCGAAGACACCGGCCACGCACGCCTCCCCGACGCCTCCAATCTCAAGTTCACCGGCACCTCCGACGCCCCCTCTCTCCCCTTTGACGACAGCGCACAACCCTCGGCCCCCATTCCACTTACAGTCTCCGCCGTCGCCGCCGCCGGCGGCACCGCTGTCGCTCTGGGCATGCAAAGCCCCCAGGACGGCTTCCAAAACGACAAAATCAAAACACCTCAATCGAGGAAACTCGCCGACGCTAAAAAAGCTTCCAAAAAGTGGTGGTTCATCCCCGCCACGCACACAACCCCCCAAAACCGCCAGGCCTCCCGCATCGACCGTTTCGCAGGCATCTGCGCCGTCGGCGTCCTGGGCCTCATGGCAGTCCTCGCCGCCCGCGTCGTTCAACTCCAGCTCAAACCCGAGCCTAAAATCGCCGCCCTCGTCGATTCTCAAAACTCCAAATCCACCCTCCATTACCGCCGCGGCGTCATCGAAGACCGCAACGGACGCCCGCTTTCCCTCACCCGCGCCACCAAGTCCGTCTTCATGGACCCGGGCATCATCAACTCCGCCAACGCCGATTCCTTCACCAAGGAAGTCGGCACCGCTTTAAACCTCGACCCCGCCGCCCTCAAGGCCAAGCTCGATTCCGCAGGCGATGCGCGCTACGTCAAGCTCGTCCGCCGAGCCAACGAAGAGCAAAACGACGCCCTCCCCGACCTCCTCAAAAACAAAGAACTCAAGCCCCTCGGCACGGAAACCATCCTGGTCCGCGACTATCCCTACAAAAATCTTGCCGCCCACCTCCTGGGCTTTGTCAACATCGACGGCAAAGGCATCGAAGGCGTCGAAAGGCTCTTCGACAAAGACCTCACCGGCAAAAATGGCGCCTACACCTACGATCGCGACTCCCGCCACCGCTCTCTCTGGATCAACGAAGGTCAATACCAACTCCCCCAGGACGGCAACCCCGTCCGCCTGTCCATTGACATCACCATCCAGCGCATCGCGGAAAAAGAGCTCTCCGCCTCCTGCAAGCAGTATGAGGCCAAGTCCGGCGCCGTCATTGTTATGGACCCCCACACCGGCGAAATCCTCGCCTTGGCCGTCTACCCTGAAATCGACGCCAATGCGTACGGCAAAACGCCTCCCGAAATGCGCAAAAACCGTGCCATCACCGATACCTACGAGCCCGGCTCCACCTTCAAGCCCTTCGTCTGGGCCGTCGCCACCGAACAAGGTTACGCCCGACCCATGGAAATGCTTGACTGCGGCCCCGGCGTCTGGCGCTCCTCCACCGGCCGCACCCTCCATGACTCCCACCCAGTCGGCCGCGCCACATGGGAGGAAGTCCTCGTCAAATCCTCCAACATCGGCATGGCCATCGTCGGCGAACGCATGGGTGCCCAATCTCTCTATAACGCGGTAACCGCCTTCGGCTTCGGCAAGCCCACCGGCTCCGGTCTCCCCGGCGAAATCGGCGGCATCCTCCACAGCTTGAAAAAATGGACCTCCTACTCCGTCACCTCCATCCCCATGGGCCAGGAAATCTCCGTCACGCCCATGCAGATGGCACGTGCCTACTGCGCCCTCGCAAACGGCGGCACGCTCGTCACCCCCACCATCCAATACGTCGATCCTGATTCACCTGAAGGCCAGGCCCCCCGCGGCCCGCGCGTCCTCAAACCTGAAACCGCTGTTCACACGCGCAACGTCATGCGCCGCGTCGTCCTCGAAGGCACCGGCAAACAAGCCAACAGCAAGCTCTATTCCATCTTCGGCAAAACCGGCACCGCCCAGATGGCCAACCCCAAAGGCGGCGGCTACGAGCCCGACGCATACACCGGCTCCTTCGCCTGCGGCGCTCCCGTCGACGACGCCCGCGTCGTCGTCGTCACCATCCTCCAGCGTCCCAAGCGTTCCCTGGGCTACTATGGCGGCACCATCGCAGCCCCCGCCGGCATGCGCATCGTCGAACAAACCCTCGCCTACCTGGGCGTCACACCCGATGTCGAACCCGAGGAATCCACCAAACCCAAAAACAACTCCAGCTCCTCCCGCATCCTCCAGGTCAACAACCGCGCCCCCGGGCGCTGAATCGGGTTTCGGGTTCAAAACAAATCACCCCAACAACGGGCAGCCTCCGGCCGCCCGTCTTTCTTTCCCATCAGCTCTTGCTTCTCCTCCGCTCTTTCTTGCCCGATCCCCGAAACCCGGACCCCGAAAAGGCCGCAAGGCCTCTCCCTCTGACCAGACCCCAGACCCAAGACCCCAGACCCTTCTGAACAACATTCACCCAAAAAATCCCCTCCCTCCTTCATTGACACTGATCCCACCTCAACTTATGTTGTGGAAAACTTTCTGAGCCGCCGGCTCGAAAAGCACCCCCAAACAATACATCCGACTTCACACGGCAAGAACGAGAGCGAAGTGACATGGCCAAGGTCGACCCCACGCTGTGGCGCCAAATGATGGACTATCTCCGGCGCAAGCACCCCACTGTCTGCAGGCAGTGGTTTGACGAGCTCCAACCCATTGACCTTCACGCCGGCCTCCTGCGTATCCACACAGGAAACGGCGTTCAGAAGAATTACCTCCAGAACAAGTGCCTCGACTACTTCGTCGAAGCCGCTCAAAACGTCACCGGCGCTCTCATCAGCGTCCGCTTCGTCACTGAGCAGGTCGAGCCCAACCTCGAAGCACCCGCCCTGGTCACCGGCAATCTTCCCACCCCCGTTTCCGATTCCAACGCATCTGCGTCCTCCGGTGCCAATGGCGCTGTCCAGCATTCCGAAGGCCGGCAATCCCCGGTGCCCACAGCTGCGCCGACGCCTTCCCTCATCCGCCGCACCCCCCCGGGCTCGACCGATGACCCCATGGCCAACGACCAGATCGTCATCTCCCCCGACTACGCCTTTGAAAACTTCGTCACCGGCCCGGGTAACCACTTGGCTTATTCCGCCTCCTTCGCCGTCGCCAACCAGCCCGGCAAGGCCTACAACCCCCTCTTCATCCACGGCGGCGTCGGCCTGGG
>CAZGOM010000145.1:0-14174 GCA_964527265.1 uncultured Phycisphaeraceae bacterium
GCGCAAGCCGGGGACGGGCCTGGGGCTGGCGATTTCACGCCGCCTGGCGCGCATGCTGGGCGGGGACATTACAGTGGTGTCGGAGTACGGCAAGGGTTCGACTTTCACGGCCAGCATTCCCATTGGCCGCGATCAGGATATCGAACTGATTTCCGGGCCGGTGAGCCACAGCGAAGCGTCATCGATCATGCCTGCGGGCGAGGCGCGGCCTGATTTGAGCAGCAAATCGATTCTTGTGGTGGATGACAATCCGGACAACCAGAAGATCATCACGTTCCTGCTGGAGGAAGTGGGCGCGAAGGTGACGCTGGCCGGCGATGGCGCGGAAGCGGTGCGTGTGGTGGGCAAGCGCGACCAGGTGGGTTTCGACCTGATCCTGATGGACATGCAGATGCCGATCATGGACGGGTACACGGCAACAAAGACACTGCGCGAAGAGGGCGTCGAGATTCCGATCATTGCGTTGACGGCGTTTGCGATGGCGGGGGATCAGGACCGTTGCCTTGCCGCGGGTTGCGATGGGTATGTATCCAAGCCGATCGTGGCGGACATTTTGTACAAGGAAGTGAAACGGCTGACCATCGACCATGCGCTGTCGACGAGCAGTTCTCCGCCGTTGCCAGTGGAGTCGGACCTGACGGCTCTGATGCCCACGGAGCCCCCCACGGAGACCGTGCGGAAAGTGACCGATTCGGGGTCTGTACCGGTTTCCAGCGGTTCTACGCCGGGCGCGACATCCGGCGCCACTTCCGGTGTGACACCGACTGTGCGTCCCGGGTCCGGCCCGGTATCGGGCACGCAGAGCGGATCGGTGCGGGTCAAGCCCGAGACGAGCGCGACGGTATCGGGCGTGATCGGTTCCGGGGCGTCAAAAGTGTCCAAGTCATCAAGCTTGACCCCTGGGGCGGATAAGAAATCCGGGGTTCATCTACCGACGGCCAGCGGTGCGGGGAATGATGATGTGCCTGCGGTGCTTAAGCCGATGCTGCCTGAAGCGCTGGCCACCAATCCGCGTTTTGCGCCGCTGCTGAAGGCTTATATTGAAGCGATGCCGGAAACGGCGGATCAATTGCAACAGGCGTTGGATGCTCGCGACACACAGCAATTGAGATTTATGACGCATCGGCTCAAGGGCACGGCGGGGAATTACGGATTTCCTTCGATCACCGAAGCTGCGGGCGCGGGCGAGAAACTGATAACGGAAAGTGCGCCGTATGAGGATGTCGCAGCGAAAGTGGGTAAGCTTATTAAATTGCTGCGGGCGGCGGTGCCTGCTGGACCGGGTTAACATTAGCCGATATATAGAGTATGTCGTTTGTAGATAAGTCGACCAAGAGTCGATCTGGGATCCTTTCATGAGTAAAAGCCAACTAAGCATTCTGGTGATTGACGACGATGAGCAGGTTCAACGCGTGATGTCGTTTCACCTGGAAAGCATTGCCGATAAGGTGCTGCATTGCCAGGACTCGACGCAGGCGCTGGAAATGGTGAAGCAGAATCAGCCGGATTTGATCCTGCTGGATTTCGACATGCCCGGGACCAACGGCCTGGATCTTTGCCGCATTTTGAAGGATCAGGAAGAGACGCGGGACATTCCGGTGATTTTTCTGACCGGCGAGCGGAGCGTGTCGCTGATTGTCCGTGCGCTGGATTCGGGTGGGGCGGATTACATCACCAAGCCGTTCGAAGTGATCGAACTGCAGGCGCGCGTGCGGGCGGCATTGCGCTCCAAACGGTTGATCGACCTTTTGAAGGAAAATTCCACGATCGATCCGCTGACCGGGCTGGGCAATCGTGCGGAGTTTCAAAAGTCGCTGGAGCTGGCGATCTCCAACCTGGCTCGGTACCGGCAGCATTTTTCGCTGGTGATGGTGGATCTGGATTATTTCAAGCAGATCAATGACAAACACGGGCACCGCATCGGCGATGAGACGCTGACGGCGACGGGGAAGGCGATCCGGGCGGTCTCGCGCTCAACAGACGCGGCATGTCGGTTTGGCGGGGAAGAGTTTGCCGTGATCCTGCATCGGACGTCGTTGGATGAGGGTCGTCTGGTGGCAGAGCGGATGCAGCGTGCGATCCGCAGCATTCGCGTGCCGATCGGCGAGGATTTCCTTTCGGTGACAGCAAGCCTCGGGCTGGCCTGCACGGAGACGGTGCCGCAGGCGCTGACTTCGGAACGGTTGATTGAACTGGCTGACCAGGCGATGTATGTGGCCAAAAAGCAGGGGCGCGATCGGCTGGTGGTGGCGCTTTAAGTGGACTGTGACGGCTGCTTAGAGTTTAAAGACCAGGTTCAATGAGAAGCGTGAAGGATTGCAAAATATAAGATGTTCGGGACGGGGGGCGCAGCTATTTTTGATTGCTTTGACGACAGGGGCCCAAAGGTTGTCAGCTGAAAGGGGAAGCCAACAATGGCAGACGCACCTGATGAGGTCGGTTGTGATGGGTATTAGATTTCACATGGCTTGCGGGAAAGATCGGATATGTCCTAGGGATTTCCCTTATGTTGAAATAATATGCGTTTAGTGATGTGAATGGCATTCGTAATGAGATAAGATTGTTTTATTGCAATTCTTATTTTAAAAGGAATGGATTATGACAGCAGAGAAACATGTTGGAACGATCAAGCCATTTATTTTTCGCGAACTCGAACATGCGATTAAAGCAGGGTCCGGAGCGCTTGATGACTTGAATAAAATGCTTGAACTAGCCAGAAAAAACAACGACACGGCACTGATTGACGCCATTGAAAGTCGCATTAAAAACGACGCCTCGCGGGTGAAGGATCACTTTTCCAATGCCATCGTCGCAGTCGCCAATGAGCTTGGTCTTTCCGTTCAGGTTAAGCAATCCTACGAACCCAAAGTGGCGCAGCCGACAGGCAAGAAGCCTCGCAAGCAAAGAATAGTAGTGGCATTGAGTGCGGCGCAGCAGGCGGAAGGTGAAAGGAATCTTCCAAAGGTTCTTAAGGTTCTTCCCAAGCTGGATCATGCCAACAAGATAAATAATATGGGGCAAGGTAAGAAAGATGAAGTCATTGCCGCCGAGAGCGGGTTAACTGTTGAGCAGGTGAAGGTTGCGCGGCGGGTGGGCCAAGAAGAGGGAAAGATCGCCTCCAAAGGTGTGTGGGGCGGGGCGTTTCGGGTGTGATTTGAGGGGGATTTGTGCGGTGAAATGGACATGATAAAACCAGCCCCACAGGCTGGTTTTATCATGTCCATTATTCAACAAGTTGTGGAGGGCAACAAAAAACCCTTACAAATTATGAATTTGCAAGGGTTTATGTTTTAGTACCCCCAAGGGGATTTGAACCCCTGTAGCTAGACTGAGAATCTAGTGTCCTAGGCCGCTAGACGATGGGGGCGTCAAGGCAAGGGAGCCAAGTGTATCGCTGATGTGTGCGCTGTCAAGACACCGGGGTGTCATTGGTGTTTTGAGGTGCAGCAGTTGTGGTATTTGTTGGCCCTGATTCTGAGGCCAGTGGAGTTACGTTGACCGGAGAAGTGACGTCTGCGGAAGGAGGCGGAGCGAGAGGGGGTACGGCTTGAGTTTTTTTGGTTTCCTGAAAAGCTGCGTATTCTTTTTGCCAGCGTTGGTAGGCCTGGGTGTATTGAGTATAAGGATCTCCGGTTGAGCTGTTGGAGGCCGTGCCGGGCACGGCGACAGGCTGGGGATTAAAGCCTGGAGTCTGCACCATGCTTTTGAACTCGGGGCTGTAGAGGGCCCAGACGAAGGCGATGACGGCAGAGATGCCGGGAATGCCGATAAAGAGGATGGGAAAGCCCAAGACGGTGATGATGTTGCCAACGGGTTTTTCAAGGGCTTCGGGAGTGGTGGCGCCAGTGGCGACGGCGACGATGACGGAGACGATGAGGGCCAGGACGATCAGGACGATGAAGCCCACAAGCCATGCGATCAGGGAGGCGATGAGCCATCGCCATGTGAAGGCGAAGACAAGGGCGCTTAAGCTTGGGCCGGATTTATTGGACATAGCTGCCTGATGGATTGTTTTTGGCAGAAAGTTGCCAAAGGGCTGTGCAGGGATGCAGGCGTTTGGCCTGCAAAAACACCCGGAGGTGATGCCCCGGGTGGGAAGTGGGACGACTGAATTTGGAATGCCGACAGCTGGACTTGAACCAGCGACCTAGGGCTTATGAATCCCGCGCTCTACCAACTGAGCTATGTCGGCGATTGAGCGGAGTATTTTAACGCGGTTCAGGGAAAAGGCAATCTTGAAGATGGGCCTTGGGTTCTGGGTCTTGGGTCTGGCCGGAAAAAGAGTGATACATGGGGGTTTAATGAGACAGCGATGTGGAAATGTGTTGAATTTTTCATACCGCTTTTAGCCAAAACCCAAGCCCAGGGACGCGTTTTATGGCAGTTGTGGGATGAGGCGGAGGGCGTTTTCAGAGTAGAGCTTTTTCTTGACGGATTCGGAAAGGTTGAAGGAGGAGAGGGTTTCGTGGAGTTCGCCGCCGTAGTAATCGCGGGCGAAAAGGAGGCGGTCCTGGTAGCGTTCGACGAATTTTTTGCCGTGCTCCGGGTCACGTTTGATGGCGGTGTTGCCGGAGCCTGCGGAGAGGTCGGCCCAGAGGTTGGGGTATTTATCAAAGAGGTTGTAGAGCTTGCCGCCGGGGGTGACGGGGCCATTGGGGTAGGTGGAGGGACAGGCGTCGGCATCACCGGAGATTTCGCGCCAGAAGCCTGGAGCGTGGCCGATGAAGGTGGTGTCGGGGCAGGCGATCAGGGCGCGTTCGAGATTTTCGACGGTGCCGCCGTACCAGACTTTTTGATAGACCTTATTGCCTTTGCCGTCATCGAGCCAGGGGATGTCCAAGTGAAGGACGACGGGGCATTTCAAGCGGCCTGCGGTGCGGAAGAGTTCGATGCAGCGGGGGTCATCGAAGGGGATCTGAAATTTCCACTCGGCGAGGATACGGACGCCCCAGATGTTGTAGGCGGATTCAAAGGCGGAGCATGCGCCGGGGTAGAGCGGATGGGGACAATAACCGACGATGAAGCGGTTGGGATAGCGGTGTTTAGCCAGCAGCAGGTCGGAGAGGGGGATGCCTGCGTGCGTGCCGTCGGGACGGAAGTGCATGGGGTTTAAAACCGAGTGGTAGCTTTTCTGGTCTTCTGTGGGATGAATTTCCCAGGTGAGGAGCCATGCGACGTCGATGCCGTGTGCATCCATGTCGGCGATAAGGCCTTTGTCGTCGCGTTTGTGCCAGAAGACGTGTTGGTGTGTGTCGATGATCATGGGGATAGGTCTTGGGTTCTGGGTCTTGGGAAGAGGAAGAACAAGCGAGGAGGGATGGGGCTGGGTACTGGATTTGAATTCTTTTTTTGACAGAACCCAAGACCTAGAACCCAAAATCTTACAGATCTAAATTGCTGTCGGACCAGGTCTCGATCATGCGTGTGAGGAGGCGGACGCCGTAGCCGGTGGGGCCGGCGGCGAAGATGCCTTTCTCGGCTTTGACATCGGAGACGCCGGCGATATCCAGGTGGGCCCAGGGGGTGGTGGGGAGTTTTTCGGAGCCGTCGGGGCCGACGAAATAGGAGAGGAAAGCGGCGCCCTGGATGGGATGTGCGTCGCGGCCAGCGGAGTTGACGAGGTCGCCGTGGGTGCCCTTGATTTGCTGGCGGTGTTCGTCCCAGAGGGGGAGGTGCCAGAGTTTTTCGTTGGTGAAATCGCCCGCGTCAAAGAGCCTGGAGCGGAGGGTGGGGTCGGAGCAGAAGCAGCCGGCGCAGTAGGGGCCGAGGGCGACGATGACCCCGCCGGTGAGGGTGGCGAGGTCGATGACGGCCTGGGGTTTGTAGGTTTCCGTGCCGTATGCGAGGGCGTCGGCGAGGATGAGGCGGCCTTCGGCGTCGGTGTTGGTGATTTCGGAGGTGACGCCGTTGTAGAAGGTGATGATGTCGCCAGGGCGGTAGGCGTTGTCGGAGACCATGTTTTCAGCGATGGGGACGAGGCCGACGACGTGTTCATTGATGTTGAGTGTGGCGAGTGCATGCATGACGCCGATGACGGTCATGCCGCCGCACTTGTCGTATTTCATGCGGTCCATGCCTTCGGCCGGTTTGATGGAATAGCCGCCGGTGTCGAAGGTGACGGCTTTGCCGACGAGGAGGATGGGGGCCTTGGAGGTGGTCTTAGCGGGTTTGTGTTCCAGGCAGACCAAGGCAGGGGGAGTGGAACCGGCCTTGCCGACGGCGATGAGGCCACCCATGCCGAGTGCTTCGGCTTTCTTGGCATCGATGACGCTGAACTTGAGGCCGACGGAAGCGGCCATCTTTTTGGCGTAGGCGACGAGGTAAGCCGGGTTGGCGACGTTGGGAGGCGTGGCGGCGAGAGTGCGGGTGATGTTGGTGCTGTCGGCGATCTTGAGGCCGGTGGCGAAGCCTTCGGCGAGGGGTTTTTCAAGAGCGACAGTGAGGGTACGGGGGGCGGTTTTTTCGGCTTTTTCTTTTTTGACGGGCTTGTTGGCGGTGCCTTTGAAGGTGGTGAATTCAAAGTTGGCCAGGGCCATGCCGTCGGCGAGGGCGCGGGCGAAGGTGTTGGCAGACTTGGTGAAGGATTCGGAGAGGGTGGGTTCAAGAAGAGTGTGGACGGCGTCGAACTTCCCGGCCCAGGCGGCCTTCAGGGCTTTGGCGGCGCCGAGGCGGAGGGCGTCGGCGTCGAGCTTGGCTTTGTCGCCGAGGCCGATGATGAGGACGCGGCTTTTGCCGATGAAGACCTGGCGGAGCTCGCCTTTGACGAGGGTGAAGTCGGGGCGGGCAAGGGCTTCGTTGACGGCGGCGAGGGTTTCTTTACCCAGGGCGTCAAAGCCGTCGGGGAGCTTGGTGGTTTTTTCAAAGAGGGCGATGAGGGGGGCGCTGGATTTGTCGGCTTTGGCGGCGGGCTTGATGGATTGGAACATGGAAGGCTCCGAGAGGAAGGGTAAAAGGGACAAGGTACAAGGGAGAAGTAAGAGGGACAAGTTTTGGAAGATGGGTACCGGGTATTGGGTTCTGGGGAAGACGCAAGCGTGGAAAACATTCAGTCGGACGCCGTATCAGGCGCCAAGCTGGTTCCAGATTTTTATTCAGAGTGCAATATCCGGTATCCAGTGTCCAGATTCGCTCTTTCCGCTATAATGTTTCGCTCATTCCACAATAGTAGAAATGAAAGAAGAGGATCATGATTCAAGGCGCGATGACCGCACTGGTGACTCCGTTCAAGGGCAATAAGGTCGACTACGGCCAGCTCAAGAAGAACGTCAAGTTCCAGATCGAGCAGGGGATCGATGGCGTTGTGCCGGTGGGAACCACCGGCGAATCGCCCACGCTCAGCCATGACGAGCACCGCAAGGTGATCGAGGAAACGGTCAAAGTCGTCGCCGGCAAGGTGAAAGTGATCGCGGGGACGGGGTCCAACTCCACCGCGGAAGCCCTTGAACTGACCAAGCACGCCAAGCAGGTGGGCGCGGACGCGGCCTTGATGGTGAACCCGTACTACAACAAGCCGACGCAGGAAGGGCTTTACCGCCACTTCATGACCATCGCCGACAAGGTGGCGCTGCCCATTGTGCTGTACAACATTCCCGGACGCACCGGCATCACCATGGCGCCCTCAACGGTGGCCAAGCTGGCCAAGCACAAGAACATCGTGGCGATCAAGGAAGCGACCGGGTCGCTGGATATGGCCTCTGAAATTGCTTCGCTGTGCGACATCACCATCCTGTCGGGTGATGACTCCCTGACGCTCCCTTTGATGAGCGTGGGCGGCAAGGGCGTGATCAGCGTGCTTTCCAACATTATCCCGGCGAAGGTGAAGGCATTGACGGTGGCGGGCCTTGCGGGCGACTACCAAGGCGCGCGGAAGCTGCACATCGAACTCTTCCCGTTGTTTAAGGGAATGTTCATCGAAACCAACCCGATCCCGATCAAAGCCGCGATGGCGCTTATGGGCAATGACACCGGCGAACTGCGCCTGCCGCTGTGCGAGCCGTCCGCTGAGAGCCTGGAATCGATCAAGAAGCTTCTGAAGACTGCCAAGCTGATTTGAGGACCGCCTTGAGGACCACGCTACGCCATCTGCGCAAATGGGCTCACGAAGGAACGCGATTCCCCGTGCTGACTTGCTATGACGCGACGAGCGCCAAGTGGATTTTCCAAGGCGGCGTGAATGTGCTGCTGGTGGGAGACACGGCGGCGCAGATGATCCTGGGGCATGATTCGACGCTGCCGGTGTCGATGGCATTCATGCTGGAGATCACAGGCGGGGTGCGGCGCGGTGCGCCGGACGCGCACGTGATGGCGGACATGCCGTTTGGCAGCTATCAGGCGGGCGATGACCTTGCGGTGGCGAATGCCGTGGCTTTTTTGAGCAAGGCCGGCGCGGACAGCGTGAAACTGGAGGTGGAGGCGTACCATGCGCCTCTCGTGCGTCGGATGGTGGCCTCCGGCATCCCAGTGGTGGCGCATATCGGATCACGGCCGCAACAGGTGCGCTCGATGGGTGGGTTCCACTCGGTGGGGCGCACGATAGCCGAGCTTGAGAAGATTGTGGAAGTGGCGAAGCTGATGGTGGCCGAAGGGGCGTCGATGCTGTTGGTGGAAGCGGTGCCGGCGGAAGTGATTCAGCAGATTTTTGTGCAGGTGCCGGAAGTGGCCAGCGGCCAGGTGCCGCTGATCGGCTGCGGCGCAGGGCCGGATTGCCACGGCCATGTGGTGGTGCTGCACGATCTTTTAGGATTAACGGAATGGCAACCGCCATTTGCGCCTCCGCAGGATCATTTCGGGAAGCGGCTGCAGGAGCAGGCGAAGGCTTGGGCGGACAAGGTGCAGAGCGGGCAGTATTTGAAGTTTGATCATCCGTATAAGATGAAGGTGTAAAGCCGGGTTCCGGGGTTCGGGTAAGCATTAAGCAGAGAGACAAAGACAAAGACGAATGGCAAGGCCATTCGTCTTTCATCGATTTTGTATGTCTACTCAATGGACATCATGCTTCTCTCTCTCTAAAGACGAGAGCATGACACATTGATCAGAGCCTGCCCGCATTCACCCAAACATGGATGATGGGGTGCCGCCGGCGTGGGAGAGTGCGCCGCGTCGGTGGGCTTCTTTGCGCATGACTTCCAATGCATCGACGAGGAGGGTGACCTCGCGTTCGAGCATTTCCATCTCGCGCTCGTCGATGATGCTGTCGCCGTTCTCATCGATGAACTGGAGGTCCAGCACCATTTGCCGGACGCAGTCGCGGTGATGGTCGAGGGGGCCATCGCCGACTTCCTCGATGAGTTGGGTGAGCCGGGGGGCGAGCACGGTGAGCGGGCAGGCCGCGGCATGTGCGCCGTGTCCTGTACGCAGGCCTTGGACGTGCTTGCTCCTGTGCCACCTGAGACAGATGGCGTCTTTAAAATCGTTAACGAAATTGAAGTCGTGAACCAGTGAGTGCATCGCACACCTCCTCAAGTGGGCATAACCAGACGGTGTCTCTCTCTTCCGCTGGATGCTCCTGGTGTCCGCGACTACAAATTGCGGGCCTTAGGGGCGGCAGACTCTAAATGTTGATCTGGTTGGGGGTCATCAAGACATGGACGACGCACGGAACCTTTATTTAAGAATAACGCGGAGGGTGTTTTCGACCAAGAGAAATTATGTTGTGTTGAATGAATATTTAAAGATGAGGGTTGATTATGGCCGAAAAAGGGCTCAGAGCCGTAAAAGGGCCCTTTTATAGCGTCAGATAGCTGCGGATTTTGGGATTATTCGTAGATGGGCAGACCGGCGCCCGGGGGCTTGGGGGAGCGGGGTGTCCACCACATGCGGCCGACTTCAATCAAGTTGACCGCGCTATGGCTAAGCGCCCAACTTCTGCCCGGGTTGTCCCAGACGTGCCATTCGCTGTGGCCATCGGCGAAGAGGACGCTTGTGCCGCGCGGCGCGCGGCTGTTGACGCTCATGTGATTGGGGATGAGGGGATAAAAGTTGGATCCGGAAGGGCGGTAGAAAGAGAGATCGAGCATGACGAACTGCTCGGAGTGGGGGAGTTTGTAGGTGGGAAAGAATTGAGGCTTTACGACGCTGGTGAGGGGGAAATATCCCTCGTTGGGGTCGTAGTTTCCCACGAACCAGCCGAGGCGGTTGTTGCCGATGTTGGTGACATCGGCGGGGGTGGTGGGCGGGTCGTATGCGCCGCGCAGACCGTTGCCCATCTGGTACCAGTAATCCATGCTCCCCAGGTCGGTGCCAGCGGTGTTCCATCCGGTGGAGAATTTCTGTTCCGGGCAGACGACCATCCGTTGTTCGACTTTGTAGCTTTCGCGGAGGATGTCGACGGAGGTGCGGACCATGTTGGCGGGCCAGGAGCGGATGGCGTTGCCGCGGTTGTATGACCCGGGGGGGAAGTTTTTGTAGTCGATGTCGTAGGCGAGGAAGGCGATGCAGAGCTGGCGTAGATTGCTACCGCACTGCAATTGAATCGCCTGCCGACGCGCAGCAGAGAGGGAGGGGAGAAGAAGTGCGACCAAGACGCTGATGATTGAAATGACAACAAGCAGTTCGATCAGCGTGAACGCCCCCGGAGAACGACGGCAAGGTCGTGGGGCGATTTTCATGTTGGAACCTCTGAATGAACCGGTTTTTATTATAGTTCCGAGAGGTCGCTAGGGAAATCTATTTATTTGTATTCAAAATGTTTTTAGAAGGGGCTCTGCGTATTGACCTAACCCTTAATAAAACAAGGCCTTACCGTTGGATAAGGCCTTGTCCGGGGAATTAATGGGTGAAATTTATTTTTAATGCTCGATGCTGTAGTTGGGGCTCTCTTTGGTGATGGTGATGTTGTGGGGGTGGGATTCGGTGAGAGATGCGCCGGAGATGCGATAGAAGCGGGCGTTTTTGCGGAGGCCTTCGATGTTGGGGGTGCCGCAGTAGCCCATGCCGGAGCGGAGGCCGCCGACGAGTTGGAAAACGAAGTCGGAAAGCGGGCCGCGGTAGGGAACGCGTCCTTCGACGCCTTCGGGGACGAATTTGCGGGGCATGGTGCCGCCCTGGCCGTAGCGGTCGGCGGATCCGGCGGCCATGGCGCCGGAGGAGCCCATGCCGCGGTAAGACTTGTAGCGGCGGCCGCCGACGATGACCATTTCGCCGGGTGATTCGTCGAGGCCGGCGAAGAGTGAGCCGAGCATGACGACGGAGGCGCCAGCGGCGATGGCTTTGGGGATATCGCCGGAGTGGCGGATGCCGCCGTCGCCGATGACAGGGATGCCGGCTTCATCGGCAGCTTTGCAGGCTTCCATGATGGCGGAGACCTGGGGGACGCCAACACCGGTGACGATGCGCGTGGTGCAGATGGAGCCAGGGCCGATGCCGACCTTGACGGCATCAACGCCTGCGGCGATGAGGTCGCGTGCGCCTTCGCGGGTGGCGACATTGCCGGCGATGACGTCGATGTCATGCTTTGCTTTGATCTTCTTGACGGTTTCAAAAACGTTGCGGCTATGGCCGTGCGCGGTGTCGACGATAATGACGTCGGCCCCTGCCTGGACGAGGGCGTCAGCGCGTTCAATTTGATGGACGCCGATGGCGGCGCCGACGCGGAGGCGGCCTTGGTTATCGCGGCAGGCGCTGGGGAACTGTTCAAATTTCTCGATGTCCTTCATGGTGATGAGGCCGGTGAGGCGGCCATTGGCATCGACCAGGAGGAGTTTTTCGACTTTGTTCTTATTGAGAATGGCCTCGGCTTGCTGAAGGGTGGTGTCAGGCGGGGCGGTGATGAGGCGGGAGCCGGGGGTCATGACGTCGGCGATAGCGACGTCCTGATCGGGGAGGAATTTCATATCGCGGCGTGTGAGGATGCCGACGACTTTGCCGGAGAGATCGCCGGTGTCGGTGATGGGGACGCCGGAGATGTGCTGCTCGGTCATCATTCGGCGCGCTTCGGAGTACGGCGCGTGGGGGGGGAGGACGATGGGATCGCGGATGACGCCGTTGGCGGAGCGCTTGACCTTGACCACTTCGCCGGCTTGTTCTTCGATGGAGAGGTTTTTATGGATGATGCCCATACCGCCTTCCTGGGCGAGGGCGATAGCCAGGGCGGCTTCGGTGACGGTGTCCATTGGTGAGGAGACCAATGGGATATTGAGCCGAATGCGCCGGGTGAGCCGAGTGGAGACGTCGGTGTTGGCGGGAACAATCTCGGAGTAGGAGGGGATCAGGAGGACGTCATCGAAGGTAATGCCGTCCCCGACGATTTTTCCGGTGCTGTTTTCCATGTAATAGTATTACCGCTAGGGGGGGTGTGCGTCAACTTTGAGGGGTGGGAAACGGGTGGCACATTGCAGGCGTCTTCGCCTGCGATGTGTCTGCGGGAGCGTTGAATACGCGGGGCACGAGGCATTGCACATCGCTCAGGTTTGGTGAGTGAAGGGGAAATAGATAACATGAGATTTTGAGTGAACCAGCGGTACTTCCGGGGATTAGAGTGGACCCAGCCTTCTATCGAAAACTCAATCGAATCGAGTCTTCAGGTGACGGACGGTATCTGACGTTTTCTTGCTATCAGCAGTTGCCGTTGTTATCCAACGACAAGATCAAGCAAGCATTGATTGAGCGAATCGCCAAAGTGAAAGCGGAGACCGAATTTCGTCTTTATGCGTGGGTGATCATGCCAGACCATGTGCACATGATTGTGCAACCTGGCCGGCCAGATTTGACCGTTGCACGGATTCTCAATCAGATCAAAGGTCGATTTGCTCGCGATGTTATTGAGAGATGGGAAGAATTGAGAGCGCGAATTTTGCCTCGCGTCACAGACCGAAATGGGAAGCGTCATTTCTGGCAGCAGGGAGGTGGATATGACCGTAATCTTGTCAGTCAGGAAGAGTGGTTTGAAAAGATCGAATACATTCACCGCAACCCTGTGAGAGCAGAACTGGTTGCGCAGCCTTGGGGGTGGCGGTGGTCTTCTGCGCGCTGGTATGAAGGGGATCGGAGTGAAGGATTGGAGATAGATTCTTTGTGGGGATAAACGAGGGGGTGTATTACAACAGTGCTCAAATGTGATCACAACGTTTTTGTGCGTTGAAGTTGGCACGTGCAAGACACACCGCAACTGCGGACAGTTGCAGTGTGCCACCCGGATTACGGCTTGTTCTCTTCCGGCGCGGCTTTCTTGCCTTCGAGCATGGCGGCGAGGCGGCGGCGGAAGGAATTTAAGCCAACGGGCCCGGCGGGTTGTGGGTCAACGGGCTTTTCGACACCCTGAGGCTTGGGAATCTCGGACGAAGTGACGACGACTTCCGGGGAGGCGACCGCATCAAGGTTGATGACGGGGGCGGGCGCATCGGCCACAGCTGCGGCGGCTTTGATGGCTTCAACCACCACGACCGCCGCAGAGGTTTCAGCCGCTTTGGGTTTCCTGATGATGAGGTCGGCCGCGGCGGGGACGGTGTCGTCGGCGATGACTTCCTCTTCCTCGACAGGAGCGGGCTTGGTGGCGTCGCGCTTTTGCTGCTCGGCAATGGCCGCGTCGGCGATCTTGCCGTCAGTGCCCACCTGGTCGAAGCGGACGGCGACGCGCTTGCTCACGCCGCGTTCCTGCATGGTGACGCCATAGAGCATGTCGCAGCCCTGCATGGTGCGCTTGTGGTGGGTGATGACGATGAAGTGGCTCTTGTCCAGGAAGCCCTTGATGACACCGATAAAGCGTTCGACGTTGGCTTCGTCGAGCGCGGCATCGACTTCGTCGAGCACGCAGAAGGGGCTTGGCCGGGTCTGGAAGATGGCCATGAGCAGGGCGACGGCGGTCATGGTTTTTTCACCACCGGAGAGCTGGCTCAAGGCGCGGGGTTCCTTGCCCGGCGGCTTGGCAGTGATTTCAATGCCGGATTCCAGGACGTCGATCTTGCCCTGTTCATCGGGGACCATGATGAGCTCGGCTTTACCGCCGCCGAAGAGCTTGCGGAACATGCCGTTCTGGCCGGCGAAGTTTTCCTTGATCTGGTTGAACGTGTCCTCAAACCGCTTGCGCGAGTCGTCGTTGATCTTGGTGATCAGTTCGTCGAGTTGGCGCTTGCCTTCTTCAATGTCCTTGACCTGGGTTTCGAGATTGGCGAACTGCTTTTCCAGGTCTTCCTGTTCGGTGATGGCGTCGACGTTGACGGATCCGAGGCGGTCGAGCT
>CAZGOM010000146.1:0-14026 GCA_964527265.1 uncultured Phycisphaeraceae bacterium
GCACCGTCACGCTGCGCACCTTGTCCCCCTCCATCGATGCCGCCACCGGCTTGTACGGCTGCATCACCTTCAGCAAACCGCCCGCCAAGATCGGCGCAAGCATCGCATTAATCACCGACACACCCACCGCCGGGTTGTGGCAAAGCCGCGAGACGCCACCCCCGCCTGGGTTCATCCGCGCATTGTTCCTCACGTCCGACTTAAACGGATAATTCTCCGCGTAATACTTCCTCACATCCCGCCGATACCTGGCATATCGCGCCGTCGCTCCCACCGTCTCCACCATGAAATTCTCATCCGGCGGCACCGCCTGGCTCGTCAATTGACCCCCCAACCATGCAAACTCCTCCGTCATGATCACCTTGTGCCCCAGGCTCGTGGCAGCCATCGCCGCAGCCACCCCGCCCGTCCCGCCGCCCACGATCAAAATGTCCGTCTTCAATTCGCGCATCTGATTTTCTCTTTCTTTCAAAATCCCCCTCCATCAGGGAGAGGGTTAGGGTGAAGGTGTTCTCTTAAATTCTGTCTACTCTCTACTTTCCTACTGCTCTATTTTCTCCCCCGTCTTCGGGCGCGTCTTGTCCCTCCCTGCCGAAAAAGTGGATAATCCTGCTACCATAGTTAAACCATGAGCATCATCGATATCCCCGCTAAATCCATCGATTCCTTCGAAAAATCCACCGGACTCACCCTTTCCTACCACGTCGTTGACCTTGCTTTATGGACATACTTGCCATCCTCCCGATCCCTCCACTTCGCCCCTCCCTGCGCCCTCGTGAAGGACCAATGGCTTGATAAATGCGTCCAGTTCGACCAGCGCGGCGTTCGCGAAAAACTCAAAACCCACTCCGACGGCTTCATCAAAATCTGCCACGCCGGGCTCATCGAATGGGTCGTACCCGTCACCCACGCCGGTTCCCTCCGCCTCGTCCTCTTCGCCGGACCTAAACGCGCCATCCCCCAAATCCTCCCTCTGGCCCACCTCACCTACCACGGCTTACCCACCCACGCCGCGGATCTCCTCACCAAAACCCCCAATGTCTCCCCCACGGAGCCTGATCTCATCATGGAACTTCTCCGCCAGCTCGGCGCACGCTTTGAGCAATGGCTCCGCAACATGGACAACCAACCCGCCTCTCTCTCCTTTCAAGATCCCGCACCCAACAGCATCGAAAAACGCCGCGGCATCCTCCATTTCATCCACCAGCACCATACACAACCCGTCACCATCGAAGACCTCGCACGCGCCATGAAACTCAGCCCCAGCCGCGCCGCCCACGTCGTTAAGGAAACCTCAGGCATCTCCTTTGGCGCACTCCTCACTCAAATCCGCGTCCGCACCGCCGCCTCGCTCCTCGCCCACACAAACCTCAGCATTCTCGATGTCGCACTACGCTCCGGCTTCGCCGACCTCTCCAACTTCCACCGCCGCTTCCGCCAGCGCCTCCATATGACACCCCTCCAATACCGCAAACGCGCCGAGGCACGCCACCCATCACCCCTCCTCACCCAGCTCGACCTCCCCCACTCCCACCGCAATCCTGAATAAGCATCCCAATCCATGGCCTCACACTGCCGCGACATCTCCAACCGCGCTTGATTCACGCTTCCCCGCTCTTACCGACAGCCATACGCTCACCCCTCCCACCAGCGCCAGCGTCGACCAGCTCAACAACAGCAACCACGGCATTCCCATCGGCTCAAATCGCATCACCACCGAATTCTCACCCCCCCTCACCTTCACCGCCCTGAACGCGAACGCACCACCTGACACCTCTGCTGGAACACCGTTCACCCACACACACCAGCTCCGCGACCATCGATCCGTGACGATTAACCAACCATCCTCAGGGCACAAAACACGCATCGATAGCTCATCCGTCCCGTATTTGTCGACAATCACCGGCACTCGCTCACTCGCTGGCGCCTCCCGCCCCTTCACCGTCGGATTTGCCCCGCCGGCCCCCGCAATCCCAAACCGTTTTGTCCCTTCCAGCATTCCCGCCCGTGTATGAATCACCCCAGGCAGCGCCCCCAACTCCTCCGCTCGACTCATAAACGCATCAAATTCCTGCTGATTGGCATCCACTTCCACAGGATTCCGGCAAAACCACACCCGCTGAGGCCCTACAAACATCTCGGCAACCTTCGCATTCTCGACAATACCCGACACATACGGATTGGTAATCGCCGTATATCCCGATAACGACGGCATCTTGATCATCAGATTCTTGCAGTTGGGCGGCTCGGGAATCCGCGCCATCACCACCCGGTCCAAACCATGCTCCGTCAGTTCCAGACTCGAAACATGCTTCGCATCCAGCCGCCTCCACACCTCCATCGTCTGCGGCTTAGTCGTCTGCACGATCATATTGGGCAAAAACCTCGCTCCCGCCACATCCACCAGCACAAATCCAACCACGCAAATCCCCGCCAGCCACGGACGCTCCGCCAATCGCGTCTTCAGCAAC
This sequence comes from uncultured Phycisphaeraceae bacterium, assembly GCA_964527265.1. Lineage (GTDB taxonomy): Bacteria > Planctomycetota > Phycisphaerae > Phycisphaerales > Phycisphaeraceae > CAZGOM01. The sequence continues at coordinate 2,472 of CAZGOM010000146.1, forward strand.
ACCAGCCAGAACAACACGCCCCCCACCCAAACCACCAACAAGTGCGTCACCGCCCAAGGCAAATAATCCCCATGCCGCTTCACCCACCACACCATCACAAAGAAAGCCGTCACCGCACACGCACCCGCCACCGCATTAATCACCATCAGCCTCTTGAATAACCCATTCAAATCCTCCCGCCTGCCGCTCCACTGCACACAACCCAGAATCCCCAGCACTATCAGCACAAAAATCGCATACACCCGGAAATTCACCGCAAGCCGAAAGTACCTCGCCGGAAGAAAGACGTCGTACAACCACCCCCTCAGCGGCAGCACCTGGCCAAGGCACAGCCCCAGCGCCAGCAACCCAAGTCCCACAAGCCACCACCGGAATCGATCCCGCGGCATCCCCCAGACCGACGCACCAGCAAACGCAATCACCAACGCCGAAACATACAACCCACATCCCGATACATCCGTATATACCCACAGATTCGCATCGTTAAACCCTTTCATGATCGGAAGATATGGACTGGAAAAACATGTCAGCACACCCGGATGCATCGCCCCCGAACCCACCGCTACATCACGCTCCAACGCCCCGGCACGCACCGAATATCCCTTCATCTCATAAAGAAAACTTAGGTACGTGGGCGAAAGCACCACCACACCCACCCCCGCCACAATCACCAAACTCAAAACACCCCTCACCCACGCCCCACCGCGATTCGACACCCCACCGCTTAACACTCTCCCAAGCACCCACAAACCGGCAAAACACCCGTTCATGATCACAATCCCCGGATATCCCGAAAGCGCCGATAACCCCCATAGCGCCCCCGCTTCCGCACATGCCATGTACCTCCCCTCCCGCAATCCCACATCCAGCCGCCATATCACCCACGGAAGGCTGTAAAAACCAATCAGATACGGCATATGCTGCGCATCCGTCATCAGCACACCGCTGAACACCCACGCAAGCGCGCACACAAGCCCCAGCCATGCCGACGACCCCAGCCAGCGCGCCAGATAAAGCACGCCCCATCCCGTCAGACACTGCCACAAAAGCCAGTAAACGTTGTACGCCCACAATGTCGGCCCCAACACAAACCCCGACACCACCGCAATCGGTGACATCGCACCAAACTGCGGCTCCGCAAAATCTGGTGTACCACCCTCACTCCAAGGATTCCATGACACCAGCCTCCACTGACGCGCACTATCTGCCACCAGTGACTGAAACGCCACCGCCTGCCCATCCGCGTCCCAGATTGGTGCCGCTCGTCCCAACAACAACAAAATGTTGAATGCCGCCACCACGCACGCCAGCAAAACCCAAGCCGCCGCCCATGAAGATAGCAAACGGGCCTGTTTTGACGTTTCCATCCGCGCTTGGATCATCCCGTTCTCCTCGAACTGCCCAGTCTATCAATTCCCTGCACCTGCCCTCTGGCAAGACCAGGCTGAACAATGTTCAGTCCCCGCCGCCCACAATTGATGCAAACATTGCACAAAGACGCCTCCACTGGCCGATATTACCCAAAGCCAACGTATTCGGTCCCGCACCGGATGTGCTTTGCCACATCCGGACTCAGGACCCTGCCGACCAATATCAAATACCATCCGCAAGGAAGCACAAAAGCCATGCCCAAGAACACCAAACCTGTAAAGCCCACAGCAAAACCCACCAGCTCACGCGCCACCGCGGCCATCGTCTGGACCCTACTCTTCGCCAGTTGGGCCATCCTTTTCCTCTCCCTTGTCAGTTTCAGCCCTGCTGACCCGCCCAGTGCCGCCATCTACCCCACCAACAACCCGCCGGCCAACTGGATCGGGCACTTTGGCGCCAACCTCTCCCAAAGTCTTTACCAGAAGCTGGGCCCCGGCGTATGGATCCTCATGATCGCCTCCATGGCCCTCATGGTCGCCGTCCTCCGCAAAAAGCCCGTCTCCCAGGTCATCCTCCGCGCCATCGGCGTCGTCATGATGGCCGTTCTCACCAGCGCACTCATCGGCCTCCTCTTCCCCACCGCCTTCGGCAACAGGCCCGAAACCTCCGGCGGCCTCCTCGCCCTTTACATCAACGAAGAACTCTCCGGCAAGTTCGGCTTCCTTGGCACCCTCATTATTCACGCCACCGGATTCTGGATCGGCGCCATCATCACCCTCGACGAATTCGTCCTCTGGATCCCCCGTAAACTCGCCGACCTTGCCATGAAGGCTCCCGCCTTCTTCGCCCGCTTTACCCCCAACCCCGTCCTCGTCGGCAAACTCTCCCTCCCCTGGAACAAGAAAACCGCTGACACCCAGCCCGACTCACAGGACGAAAACGAAGAATCCGACCGCGACGACGTCATGAGCCCCGCTGACGCCGTCCAGATGGAAGCCCGCGCCGTCGACCCCACCATCGGCACCGTCATCCAGCCCGGCCCCGCCAGCGTCACCTTTATCTCCAGCGACACCCCCGACTCGGTCACCCTCACCTCCGATTCCTCGCTCCCCATGATGGTCACCGACTCCTCCACCATCGACACCTCCTCAGTCTCTGAAACGGTCAAACCCGCCCAGCCCGCGGCTCCGGTTTCCACCGCCTCCGTCGCTCAGCCGGTTCCCGCCGCCAAGCCCGCCGTTGAACCCGTCAACCCCCGCGCCGAAATGATGCAGGCCCCCCTCGTCAGCACCAGCCTCGTCGCCACCCCCGCCCCGGCTTATGTTGACTCCACCCTCAACGCCCAGCCCCCACGCCCTATCGCAGCCGTCGCCACCAACCCACAAGCCGAAATCGAAGTCGACGATGCCGTCGAGCCCAGCGCACCCGCGGCATACATCGAAGAGAAATCCTCCCAGGGCATGCCCGACGAAATCAAAGACAAGATCCGCGCCCTCCAGATCAACATGGCCCCCCTTCCCAAGCCCGCGCCTATCGCCCTCCCTGTTGAAAAAGACCTCTCCGGCTACAAGTTCCCCGGCATCGACCTCCTCGAAGACCCCGAGTCCAACTTCAACGCCGAAATGGAAGGCTACATCCGCGACCAGGCCGTCCTCCTCGAATCCGCCCTCCAGCAGTACCGCATCGACGGCACCGTGGTCGGCATCGACTCCGGCCCCGTCATCACCCTCTATGAAATCCGCCTCGCCGCCGGCACCAAGGTCAACTCACTCAGCTCCGTCGCCTCCGACCTCGCCCGCGCCCTCAAGGCCATCAACATCCGCATCGTCCCCAACATGATCGGAAAAGACACCGTCGGCATCGAAGTCCCCAACCACAAGAAAGAAAAAGTCCGCCTCAAGGAACTCATCCAGTCCTACCAGGCCAAGAATGAAAAAATGATGCTCCCCATGTTCCTGGGCAAGGACGCATCCGGCAACCCGATGATCGAAGACCTCGCCAAGATGCCTCACATGCTCATCGCCGGCACCACCGGCTCGGGCAAGAGCGTCTGCATGAACTCCATCATCATGTCCTTCATCCTCACCAAGCGCCCCGATGAACTCAAGCTCGTCCTCGTAGACCCCAAGATGGTCGAAATGAGCCAGTTCCGCGATATCCCCCATCTCATGTGCCCCGTCGTCACCGAGATGTCCAAAGCCACCGCCATCCTCGAATGGGCCGTGCAGAAAATGGACGAGCGCTACGAACTCCTCGCCGGCTGCGGCGTCCGCGACATCGCTTCCTATAACTCCCTGGGCTGGGACGAAATCAAGGAGCGCATGAACCCCACCAGCGAGCTTGAGGAAGCCAAGATCCCCAAGAAGCTCTACTACATGGTCTTCGTCATCGACGAACTCGCAGACCTGATGATGACCAACAAGGAAGTCGAAGGCCACATCGTCCGCATCGCCCAGAAGGCGCGCGCCGTCGGCATGCACCTGATCCTCGCCACCCAGCGCCCCCAGGCCAACGTCGTCACCGGCCTCATCAAGGGCAACATGCCCGCCCGCATCAGCATGAAGGTCGCCTCCGGTCTGGACAGCCGCATCGTCCTTGACCAAAAGGGCGCCGAACTCCTCCTGGGCCACGGCGACATGCTCTTCCTCTCCCCCCGCCACTCCAAGCTCAGCCGCGCGCAAGGCACCCTGGTTGACGACCTGGAAATCCGCCGCTGCGTCAAGTTCGTCAAGGACGTCTCCGGCCCCAGCTTCGAACCTTCCCTCGTCCAGATCAAGACCGCTGCCAAGGGCGAACCTTCTGACGGCAACCGCACCGACGGCTTCAGCGAACACGATCAGGTCAACGACCGCGACCGCAACGCCGATCTCGTCTCCCCCGACGGCGTCCGCGACGAACTCTTCGAAGAAGCCGTTAACGTCGTCCTTGAAACCAAGCGCGGCTCAGTCTCCCTCCTCCAGCGCCGCCTCACCATCGGTTACGGCCGCGCCTCCCGCCTCATCGAGGAAATGGCCCAGGCCGGTATCCTCGGCGATTACAAGGGCTCACAGGCCCGCGAAGTCAACATCTCCCTGGAGGAATGGGAAGCCATGCGCGAGCAGATCCAGCGCGAACGCGCCTCCGGCGGCGCACCCAATCCTGACACCCTCTACTACGAAAAGGACGAAGCTGAATCCAGCGATGTCCCCGACGAAATGCCCGGCGAACACCGCAACTAACCTCGCCGGATCCCAAACCTAAAAACCACCACCCAGCGCGCCTCCCCGACGAGGCGCGCTTTTCATTTCCAGGTAACTCATTTCGGATTGCACATAACCCCGTGAAGCCTACGGCTGGGTGCCACACTGCAAACGTCTTCGTTTGCGGTGTGTCTTGCACGCGCCCACGCAATACTCAAAGCGCAGCCCTTCTTCTCTGACCAGAACCCACTACCCAAGCCCCAGAACCCATCTTCCTCACTCCCCCGCCCAGATCACCGGATTCAATTCCGAATCCGCCAAGTCCCCCGGTTTCTTCCCGGGAAACCAACGCTTCAAATCGTTCCACCGCGCCTCATACTCCGGCTCGGAAATCCGCATCTCAGCATCGATGTAAATAATCGTCATCACCTCGCGCACATTCTCCGACCGGTTCGCCGGCGCGCTGTGCAGCGTCCAGCCCGCGTGGAACGTGCAGTCCCCCGCCGCCATGTCCCCCATGTTCACAACCTTAAATCCCTTGTCCTTCACCAGCCTTTGGAACGTCGCCTGCGATTCATCCGAAATCGCCACCGTGCTGAACGCCCCTTCCTTATGGCTTCCCGAGGCAAACGTCAGTGCCCCCTGATACGCCGAGATATCAATCAGCGGCATCCACATCGTGATGCTCTTGCTCGACGACAGCGGCCAGTAATACTGATCCTGATGCCACGGCGTAGGCCCGCCCCCCGCCTCTTTGTACAGCGCCTGATCGTGGTACATCCGCACCCCCTTCACACCCATCAGCTTCGCCGCGATCTTTCCAAACCGCCGCGCGAAGCTGAACCCTTTGATCCGCTCATCCCGCTCCCACAAATTCCCCACCTGGATAAACGCCTTCCCATACGTCCCCCGCTGCTCCATCGGCAGCAGCTTCCCCGCTCCCGCAAACGTCGTGTCATACAGCGCCTTCCGCCACGGCTCAATCTCCCCCTTGCTGCACACCCCCCTCAGCAAAATATGCCCATTCGCGGCAAACTCCGCCGCCTGCGCATCCGAAATCGCATAGTCCGAAGAAAGATCAGGAAACCCAGGTGTCGTCGTTGCCGTCATTATCAACCCTCCATATAAACCGGTATTTTACCGATTACTGTGCATCATCGCCAAGCGCCGGGAGCGCCGGCGTCCCGCCGGCTCCCGATTCACTCCCTCCACCGACATAAGTGAACTGCCAGGCCATGGCGCCATATTACGCCATGCCATCTCACATCCCCCCCGCCCCACACTCCGGACACTTCTTCAACCCCGCCATCCGCGTCCCCCTCAAGTCATACCCACAAGTCACGCAGTACACCCGCCCACGCCCGATCATCTCCCGCGCATCCTCCCAAAACCGCGCTTTCATTCGCCTCGCGCACCAGACACATATCAGCGCCATCACCATCCACCCAGCCATCCATGCGCTCCAAAAGTCAATAATCCATTCAAACCCGGGATAATTCTTCATTCGCAATGACCACCACCACATCAATGGCGCCGCCGCCCCCAACACAACATAAAACCCACTCACCCGCCTCAGCGCTCCGGCATTGTTCGACGCCTTCCATAAAAGCCATGCCAATCCCAGCCCCAACACAGCATTTACAATCCCCGGCGAATCTTCCCAGCCTCTGTGCATCATCATCGTGTACTTCATACCCCCCGATCTCAGCACCCACCCTTGCATCCCATATAAGGCCCAGGATAAATCCTTCGTCATCATCATCACTGACACGGCCATTCCCAGGCACATTCCCACCCCCACCCGCCTCGCTGGACGTCGCGCCAGTATCCAGCACCCCAATACACCCGCGGCAAATCCCCACCAATCCAGCCACGGGTAAAGCTCCGCCAAAGGACTTCGGTAATAACGCCCCCCCACTCCTGAAAAATAACCCGTCGGTCCAAACACCCACCACCCCAACCACAATCGCGTATCCAGCCAAACCCACACCGGCGCCATCATCACCAGCAAAACAATCGACTCCGCCCGCGCCTCCCCCCGCGCCCACCCAAGCCACCACGCGCCCCAACCCGCTTCCACCGTCATCTTTCGCTTCCTCTTAAACATCCCCTCTCTCTTTCTGCTCCAGAGCCCCCAGCATCCAAATCCCTAAAACCCCCGCCGCCCAGAATGCCAGCGCCATCCCTCCAAACAGCGTCCATCCCGCCACATCGCCGCGTTCAAAAAACCATTGCGCGTTGCATGCCGCCACATAACCCACCACCCATCCCGCCACAATCAAAAAAACCGTTCCGCACCCGGCTCGAAAACCATCCCCCACCCGCCTCGCAGGCCTTTTTTTCAAAAACCCAATCCCGCAAAACGCAGCCACAATCGTCACCCCTAATCCAAGCACCGCCCCTCCATCTCCTTTCATCAGCTTTCTCTGCATCGGCTCCGCCCACCAGAAAAGCACCCCCAGCATCCACGGCAACTGCATCAAAAACACCCCCAGCATCACCGCCACCGCCCCCGCGCACATCCGCCACGTCAACCGCGAAAGCGGCCATGCCAGTACCAGCGCCCACATCAATCCTTCGCTCCCCGCCCCCTGCATCCTCCCCACATAAGCAGCCATCACGGCCCCGGCCTCATTCAGCTTCGCCAGCTTCCAAAAAACCGCCGTCACGGCAATCATCACGCACAAAAATCCCGCCAACCCAACTCCTGCCATCAATCCCAACCGCCCTTTGGCATTCCGATGACACCCCATCCCCGCGCATGCTGCCGCCACGCAAAACGCCCCCATCCACAGTCCCAATGCCCACACATCCTGCGCCGCATGCCCCTCCGACCACCCCGCCATCTGCGTCGAATACCGCGCCGTTGGCCAATACCAGCACGTATAAAGCGCCAACCCCATCGCCGCCCCAAACCCCGCTCCCAGCCACACCCCATAAAAATCCCCCCTCCCCGCGCCGTCCCGCCGCCCACCCCCCTCCCCGATCATCTCCCCCAGCTTCTTTAACATCCTAGCTATACGACCCTTTCCTCTACCCAGTTCGATCGTCCCCATCCTCTTAATCATCTTCAATCCTCTTGATCCCAGTCAAAATCCACCTCCCCATCAGCCAAACCCCTACCCCCTCTCCAACGTATACTTCAACACCGCCATCCTCACGCAAAAAAACCACCCGCATGCTCCAGCTCGATAACGTCCACAAGTCCTACACCCAGGCCGGCCAAAAAGTCGCCGCACTCCGCGGCATGAACCTCTCCATCACCGGCCCAGGCTTCTTCGCCATCATGGGCCCCTCCGGCTCCGGCAAAACCACGCTCCTCCACCTCATCGCAGGCCTCGACAAAGCAGACGAAGGCACCGTCGTCATCAACGGCCAGAACCTCACCTCCCTCTCCGAATCAAAGCTCACCCAGTTCCGCCGCACCAAGCTCGGCATCGTCTTCCAGAAATTCAACCTCATCCCCACACTCACCGCACAGCAAAACGTCGAGCTCCCCGGCCGCCTCGACGGCCGACCCAACGTCTGGCTTCAGGAACGCTCCCTGAAACTCCTCGCCGACCTGGGCTTAAAAGAACGCGCCCACCACCGCCCCGACGCCCTCTCCGGTGGTGAGCAGCAGCGCGTCGCCATCGCACGCGCCCTCCTCTTCGAGCCCGGCCTCCTCCTCGCCGATGAGCCCACCGGCAACCTCGATTCCAACAACGCCCAGAAACTCTGGGCACTCTTAAAATCCCTGGCGAGCCAGCAGAACCTCACCGTCGTCATGGTGACTCACGAGCCTGCCGCCGCCTCCAACTGCCAACGGGTCTACGTCATTGGCGACGGAAAACTCAAAGGCGACTTCCCCACGGACAACCTCGATGCGGCCGGCGTGGCATCTCGCTATCAACAGCTTGGTCAAAACCCGTAACAGGGCCTTGCTCCTCGCGCTCGCTATGGCCGTGGCCACCAGCCTCACTGTGGCCGTCGCCAGCGTCATGGGTACCGTCGCCATCAATCTCCAGATGGTCCTCGGCCAGTTCGTCGGTTTGACCGATTTTCGCCTCGTCCATTCCTATTCCGGCCGCTTCGATCAGGCCATCGCCGATCAATTCGCGGCCCTCCCCGAAGTCCGCGCCGCCGCCGCACGGTTCAACTCCGGCATCACTCTCTTCAACCCCGAAACAAAACAACGCCAGACCCTCATGGTCTTAGGCGTCCAGCCCGGCCCCGACCGCCAGCTCTACCCCATTGAAATCTCCGAAGGCCGCTGGCTCCAGGGCCCCAATGAGCTCGTCCTGGATCCCTTCACTGTCCGCAAAACCGGCGCAAAGCTCGGCCAGACCATCCAACTCCTGCGCACCTCCGGCCCCATGGAAATGACCGTCGTCGGCATCTACAACCGCCCTCAGCTGGGCATCCTCCAGAAGCCCGGCGCCATGATCGATCTCACCCAGCTCCAGCAGCTCACCGGCTTTGAAAATCAGGTCGATGAAATCGGCCTTCGTCTCGCCGAAGGCGTCTCCCCTGAATCCTTCGAAGCCAAATACAAGCCCATCCTCCCTTCTGATGTCGCCTTTCAAAACGCCGCCGGCGCCACCGCCGGCATCAACCGCGCCATTCACTCCGCCCGTCTCGTCCTTCTCCTGCTCACCATGCTCGTCTTCCTCTGCGCCGCCTTCATCGTCCTCACCAGCCTCACCACCGATGTCGCCCAGCGCACCCGGGAGCTTGCCATCCTCCGCTGCGTCGGCGCCACCCGCGCCCAGGTCGCTTTCTCCCAGCTTTTCATCGGCTTGGTCATCGCCCTCCTGGGCGCCCTCATCGGCACCCCCATCGGCCTCACCCTTTCTTATCTCCTCTATGCGAAAAACGCTGCCTGGCTCAAAGCTGGCTTCAGCACCGGCGGCTCCGGCCTCCTCATCGCCGTCTGCGGCGCGGCCGCCGCCGGCCTCCTGGGCGCCATCTATCCCGCTTGGCTCGCCGCCAGCGTCAGCCCCTTGGAAGCCCTCGCCGCCCGCGCCAAGGTCGCCCGTCCTGGCGGTATCTTCAAATGCCTCATCATCGGCCTCCTCCTTATCTTCACTGCCGCAGCTTTCGCTTACGCACCCATTCAGGACAACCTCATCTCCTTCCAGCTTTACGCCTCCCTCGGTCTCCCCATGCTCTTCGTCGGCTTCTTCCTCCTGGGCGTCCCGCTCATCATCCTCGTCACCTCCCTCCTGGGCCGCCCTGTTGAAGCCGCCCTCCGCATCCCCGCCGGCCTGGTCACCCAGAACGTCAAAGCCTCACCCTACCGCTTCGGCTTCACCGCCGGCGCGCTCATGGTCAGCCTCGCCATGCTCGTCGCACTCTGGACCGGCGGGCGCAGCCTCATCTCCGGCTGGCTCGACAAAATGGAAATGCCCGACGGCTTCGCCCATTCCTACTACGCCCTCACCAAGGACCAGTGGGAAGCCCTCCGCCAGGCCCCCGGCGTCGCCATCGCCTGCCCCACCACCATGTTCCCCATCAACATGCCAACCCAGGCCACCTTCGGCTTGGAAGGCCTCTCCCCCACCAACACTTCCTTCGTCTCCTTTGATCCCAATACCTTCTTCCAGCTCGCCCCCCTCCAGTTCGTCCAGGGGAATCAAGCCGACGCCATCGAAAAACTAAACAAAGGCAACGCCCTCCTCGTCAGCCGTGAATACCTCGTCGCCCACAAAATCGGCCTCGGCTCAAAACTCACCTTTAAAACCAAGGAAGGCCCCGTCGATTTCGATGTCGTCGGCGTCGTCGCCTCGCCCGGTCTCGACATGGCCGTCGCCTTCTTCGGCATACAACGCATCTACTCCGACGCCTCCATCAGCTGCGTCTTCGGCTCACGCACCGACGCAAAAAAATACTTCGGCGTCGATGCCACAAACCTCGTCCTCATGAAGTTCGACCCCAAAATCCCCGACGCCACCATCCTCGATAACATCCGCAAAGCCGCTCCCGGCGTCATCCCCGGCAGTGCACGACGCATCAAAACCGACATCCTCCAAAGCGTCAATGTCGCGCTCGGCATCATGTCCACCATCGCCATGGTCACCCTCCTCATCGCCTGCATCGGCGTCGGCAACCTCATCATCGCCGGCATCTCCGCACGCCGGTTTGAGCTCGGCGTCCTCCGCGCCATCGGCTCCACGCGCTGGCTCCTCGCACGCCTCGTCGTCGCCGAAACCATTCTCATCGCCTTCGTCGGCTCCTTCCTCGGCGGCGCCATGGGCATCACCATGGCACTCCTTGGCAAACAATTCCACCAGCGCCTCCTGGGCATCACCTACGATTCCTCCATCGCCTGGGACGCCCTCGCCTACGGCTCAATCGCCGTCTCCGCCGCCGCCATCCTCTCCGCCATCCCCGCCATCCTCTACCTCCTCCGCACACCCACCCGCGCCATGATCTCCGGCGACTGACTCCCACCAGGAGCGCTTTCGGGGGGCGTCCCGTCGGCTCCCAATCACAAAACTCCCCCGACATAAGTGCACTCCCTTCAGCCCACCCTTCTACCAGACAACCAAACCGTCACCCAAATTCACCTCACACACCGCATTTGCTCTTTTCCGCCCTTATCTGACCTTCGTGTCTTTGTGTCTTGGTGGTAAACGATCAACCCCAATCTCACACCCCGCTCCTACCCCAGCCCCCGCCCCTTTCTTCTGCTAAAATCTCCCCCCTATGACCGACAGCCAACCCACCAAAAAGTCCTATAAGGAAACCCTCAACCTCCCCAACACCAAGTTCGGGATGAAGGCAAACCTCGTCCAGACCGAGCCCGCCTCCCAAAAGCGCTGGGCTGACGCAAAAATCTACGACAAGCTCCGCCTCGCACGCAAAGGCCGTCCCAAGTACGTCTTCCACGACGGCCCTCCCTACGCCAACGGCAACATCCACCTCGGCCACCTTCTCAACAAAGTCCTCAAGGACATCGTCGTCCGCTCCCGCACCATGATGGATTTCGACTGCCCCTACGTCCCCGGCTGGGACTGCCACGGC
>CAZGOM010000147.1:0-13729 GCA_964527265.1 uncultured Phycisphaeraceae bacterium
CCCAGCCCGAACTCCGCCAGACCTACTCCACCTTCCGCTCCTCCATCCCCCAGCTCTACGCGCAGATCGACCGCCAGAAGGTCATGCAGATGGGCATTCCCCTCGACGCCGTCAACGGCACCCTTCAGGCTTACCTCGGCTCCGCCTACGTCAACGACTTCAACCTTTTTGGCCGCACTTTCCAGGTCACCCTCCAGGCGGACATGCCCTTCCGCATGACGCCCGATCAGATCGGCAGGCTCGAAGTCCGCAACCCCACCAACCAGCAGATGGTCCCCCTCTCCACCTTCACCACCGTCACCGAAACCGTCGGCGCGGACAAAATCACCCGCTACAACCTTTACCCCTCCGCCCAGATCACCGGCCAGCCCGCCCCCGGCATCAGTTCCGGCCAATCCCTGAACCTCATGGAAGGCCTCGCCGCCCACACCCTCCCTCAGGGCATGTCTTACGCCTGGACCGCCACCGCCTACCAGGAAAAGCAGGCGGGCAGCAGCGGCAACCTCGTCTTCGTCGGCGCTGCTGTGGTCGTTTACCTCATCCTCGCCGCGCTCTACGAAAGCTGGAGCCAACCCATGTCCATCCTTCTGAGCGTCCCCATGGTCATCCTCGGAGCCATGCTCCTGTGCATGCACATGGGCGAGGACAACAACATCTTCACCCAGATCGGTCTGGTGCTCCTGGTCGGCCTGGGCGCAAAAAACGCCATTCTCATCGTCGAATTCGCACGCGAAAACCGTTCCAAGGGCATGCCCATCATTGAGTCCGCCGTCGATGCCGCGCGCATGCGCCTGCGCCCCATTCTCATGACATCCTTCGCCTTCATCCTCGGCTGTCTCCCCCTCGTCCTCGCCAAGGGCGCCGGCGCCGCCGGGCGTGTCGCCCTGGGCACCGCCGTCGTCGGCGGCATGGTCGGCCAGACCATCCTCGGCCTCATCTTCGTCCCCGTCCTTTACGTCACCGTCCAAGGCATCTCTGAAGCCTTCGGCGGCGGCAAATCCGGCGTGGAAACCCACCCCGCCCAGGCTCCAGCTCCGGCCCAGGCCCACTGATAAGCACGCCAAACCGCATACGCTCTTGCTCCTTCTCCCTTTCGGGGAGGGTGAGGTTTCGGCTGAGAAAATGTTCCAGGTAATCAATCTCTTCTCTATCTTTCTTGCGCCAACTGTTCATTGCCCCTTTCAACGTCGTATTATTAGGTTCTGTTGAAAATTCATCCCACCGGGGCTCCACCATGCCACGCCTCCTTCTTTTCCTGGCTCTCCTCCTCACTCTCCTGGGCTGCACCACTTCCCCCGCCTCCCAATCCGCCCCCGCCCCCTACCAGGCTCTCATCCCCCTCTGGTCCGTCCCCATCCCGGAAAAATCCCACACCGGCCCGTACACCGCCTTCAAAAACAACCTCTACATCACCTTCCAGGACGCCAATCGCGAGATCCGCAAAGTCCGCCTCACCGATGGCCAAACGCTCTGGTCGCACGACTTTGGGCACGCTCAGCGAATCGCACAACCGGTCTCCAACGGCAGCATCGTCGTCTACGGGCAGATGACCCCGCAATTTCTCGTCACCGCCCTCGACGACGCCACCGGCCAGCGCCGCTGGGTCTTTGCTGCCGGCGGTCCCATCTATGCCCCGCCTTGCTTTGCCGGCGACACCGTCTTCATCACCTCCAGTGATGGCAATCTCTATGCTCTCCGCACCTCCGACGGCCACCTCCTCTGGAAAGCCCCGTGCGGCAAATCAAGCTCCTGGGCTCCACTGATCTATGAATCCAACGTCATCGCCAGCAACGGTTACTCCCAACTCATGGCCTTCGACGTAAAAACAGGCCAACCTGCCTGGTCGCTCGATTTCAACAGCCTTGGCATCGCTTATCCCATTCTCCATAACCACAATCTCTATCTCCAATTCCTCCTCAGGCCAAGCCCTGATCCCATCGCCCGTCTCGCTCGCATCGACTTGAAAACACGAATCATCTACACCATCCCCTGCCCCTTTGACCGCATGGACTATCTGACATTACAGGACAACACTCTCTACCATCATTCACAGTTTCGCCTCACCGCCATCAATCCCGATTTGATCCAGACGGTCTACGTCCCAACCTCCTCGAATTCTTCCGCGGCATCGCCGTCGTCACTCCCTTTTAGCAATCAAGCCCAAGGCGGCGGCACCTTCGTCCCCCCCAGCACGACACTCTGGGAATACGCCCAGACAACTTCCAATCCGCGCCCGCTTTTTACGTCCGATCAGATCCTCTTTCCCATCAGCGGACCCGATGAAACCCCGCGGCCCAGATTGACCGTGCTGGATAAGCAATCCGGCACGCTTCTCCTCCAAAGCCAGACCGGTGGCCTTGCGGCTAAAAAAAATTCCTACAAGCCGTTTCAAATTCGAGAGACCGTCATCCTCGATGACAGCCACACCATCTCCGCCTTCAAGCTCAACCCCGCTCCTAAAACATCGTTCCTCGCACCGGACCAGCAACATCTACTGACACCCGCTTCGTTTGAGGTGGATGATTCAACCGCCCCCTGGTCCCAGTCGGTCGACAGCGTCCTGGCACGCGCCATCGTGAAACCTGACGCCCGGGCCGGCCGAGGCACTCGCCTCCGCCCCATCCTTTTCTTCAAAACCACCAGTCAGGGATCCCGCCTCATCCCCTGGGCCACCGCCTGGATGGTCTTCCGCGTCGTCGACGAACAAGGCAATACCCTCCCGCCAGTCCCAATCATCAACGACACTGGCCCACCCATCTTCCGTGAAGATTTCACCCTCCTCCCCAGCAGCCAGACCGCCATCAACATCACTGCTTTCGCCCACGGCATCGACAACGCCACCCCCTTCTTCCTCCCCTGCACCGAAAAACTCTGCTGGATCATCCCCCCCTCTCCCAACAAAACCCACTACCTCATCATCTCATTGGGCGCGCCACGCGCCTCTCAAAACCCCGCCCAAACCCGCATCCCCTGGTACGGCCGCCTCGACCTCCCCCCAATCCCCATCCCCATCAACTAGCCAACACCCCTCCGGGCTTCACCAACTCGTTATCTTCTCTGACCAGACCCCAGACCCTGACCCCAGCCCCTCTTTCAAAATCAATCCTTCCTCGCCATATCCTCAAGCCGCCCCAGCTTCAAAAGTCCCGGCGCAACAAACATCATCGCTATCACCACCAGGATCGTCCCCACGCCGCCCCACGCCACCGTCATCATGCTCGCCTTCACCACCGCCTCGCGAATCTGCTCCTGCGTATGCACCGCACCCGGCGCGGCAAGCACCGGCAGATAAAGCGCCGTCAGCCACTGCGCCACAAACCCGGATTCCACATCCCCCAGCTCATTCGAAATACCAATAAATAACCCGTTTACAGCGCTCACCCGCCCGCGGAGCGCATCAGGCGTCATCGTCTGCACCAGCGTATGCCGCACGATTACGCTCACCATATCGAACGCACCGGTCAACCCGATCATGATCAGCGACAGCCAGAAACTCGTCGACAATCCAAACACGATCGTGCACACCCCGAACATCGCCACCGACCAGAGCAGCGCCCGCCCCGCCCGGTTGAGCATCTTGGTCCGCATGATGGCCACCGACATAATCAGCCCGCCCACCGCCGGCGCCACCCTCAGCGCCCACAGCATCGCCTCCTCCCCAAACGCCCCGTTATGCAGCACATCCTTGGCGAACACCGGCAAGAGCGCCACCGCGCCTCCCAGCAGCACCGCGAACATATCCAGCAGCGTCGACGCGAGAATCACACGCGTCTGGATCACAAACTTCAGCCCCTCAAGAAGCGATGCCACCGACATCGCCTTATAGGTCCTCACTGCGGGCGCGAGCTTCAGCGAATACACCGCCAGCAGATACCCCAGGCACAGCGCGCTCGTCAAAAAATACACCGGCATCGCCGCATGCGCCTTCCAATACTCCGAACTCGAATTGCGCCCCATCCAGATGATCATCGCCGCCAGCGCAGGCCCGATGATCACCGTCGACTGAAACACACCGCTCGTCCATTTGATCGCGCTGGGCAACAGCCGCGCCGGCACCAGAAGCGGCACCAGAGCGGAACGTGTCGGCCCCGCAAACGCACGCCCTATCGCGCTCACCAGCAAACACAAATACAAAGGCCAGATCACATCGTGCGGCGCAATCCACGAAACCATCGCCAGCGAAAACGTCGCCAGCACAATCACCGTCTGCGCCGCCAATAGCACCTTCCGCCGGTCGAACATGTCCGCGATATGCCCCGCCGGCAGCGCAAAAAGCATCACCGGAATCACCTGCACCAGCCCGATCATCCCGATCTTCCCCGGCTCCCGCGTCCGGTCATACAAGTCCCACCCCAGCGCAAACGTCTCCATTAAGAGCCCGTTGTAACCCATGAACGCGCCGATCATGTACCGCCTGAAATTCGGCTGTTGAAGCACTTCCCCAGGCTTGGGGGCGGGCTCTTCAGAAGATGTTGTCACTGGCTCGCTCATAAGAAGAAGGCGCAAAGGATAACGCAAATCATTAATCGATGACGCCAATCATATGCATCACACAATCATTGTTCAAACAATGTGTACACAAAACAACCATTCCTTACTCCAATTCCTATCAAGGAGAAGATTGAGGTGGGTGTTTTATTTTTTTCATTCTGATTCGTGGCTTTAAATTTCTTGTCTCTTGCAACCCTAACCATCAATCGGCACTTCCCACCGCCATTGCCTAAACATTAGGCACTCACCCCCGCCCCTGACCCGTTCCGTATCCCTTCCAACACCCTGCCGCCCGTCCACCTCACGCCTTAAACCCACTGAGTGAAATTTAATGCGCCTCGCACTTTTCGTATTCATTACCTCTTAACGTCTTGTTTTCATGACACTTGCGCCCTCTCTCACCCCGCCATCCCCCCCTGCCTCCTCATCAGGCACAACGTTCTGGCACGACGATTGCTTTAAGCCCAGCGAGTCGGCGCGCGTGCGCTGACTCAATTCGCACATGGCGAGGAGGATGCCAATGGGAAGTCGTTCTTGGATTAGCCGGTTCGGGCCTATGATCGCCCTGACTCTGGCCGTCGCCGCTCCGGCGATGCTTTTTGCACAATCAGATGTTCCGGCCGTCGCCGACGCAGCAAAAGCTGTCGCCGCCGCCGCCACTGCACCCGCAGTTCCGGAACCCGCACCTATTAACGCCGCTGACACGGCATGGATCCTGGTCTCCTCAGCACTCGTGCTGCTCATGACCCCCGCCCTCGCATTCTTCTACGGCGGCCTTACCCGCGCCAAAAACATGCTCAACACCATGATGATGAGCTTCATCGCCCTGGGCGTTGTTACCATCGTCTGGGCCCTCGCCGGTTACTCCCTGGCCTACGGCGCCGGCGGCAAATGGATCGGCGACCTCTCCATGCTCGGCATGAAGGGCGTCGACGGCTCCGCCAACGGCACACTGCCCCACGTCCTTTACTTCGCCTTTCAGGCAACCTTCGCCGTCATCACCGCAGCACTCATCTCCGGTGCCATCGTCGAACGCATGAAGTTCATCCCCTACGTCATCTTCCTGGGCCTCTGGTCCCTCCTGGTCTACTCCCCCGTCTGCCACTGGGTTTGGCAGGCAAACGGCTGGCTCTTCGTTGATGGCGCACTCGACTTTGCCGGTGGCACCGTCGTCCACATCAACGCCGCTGCTGCCGCTCTCGTCGCCGCACTCATCCTTGGCAAGCGCAAGGACTACGGCAAGGTCGCCCTCCTCCCCCACAACGTTCCCTTCGTCCTCCTGGGCGCTGGCCTCCTGTGGTTCGGCTGGTTCGGCTTCAACGCAGGCTCTGCTCTGAGCCCCAATGCCGTCGCCTCTTATGCCTTCGTCAACACCTTCCTGGCCCCCGCAGCCACGCTGGTCCTCTGGGCCATCCTTGACTACGTCCGCCTCGGCAAGGTCACCGGCGTCGGCGCCGCCACTGGCATCGTCGTCGGCCTCGTCGCCATCACCCCCGCGGCTGGCTTTGTCGAACCCATGGGCGCACTGGCCATCGGCGCCATCGCCACCTTCCCCAGCTACTTCGCCATCGTCTACCGCGCCAAGACCTCCCTCGACGACTCACTCGACGTCGTCGCGGCTCACGGCCTGGGCGGCGTCACCGGCGCCATGCTCACCGCTGTCTTCGCCTCCTCCGTCGCCAACCCCGGCGTCATCAAAGAAGGCTACAGCATCGGCGCGCAACTGGTCATCCAAGGCAAGGGCGTCCTGGCCACCATCGTCTACTCCGCCGTCGTCTCCGCCGTCATCCTCCTGGTCCTCAAAGCCGTCATTGGGATCCGCGCCACTGACAAGGAACAGGGCACCGGCCTCGACATCGCGCAGCACGGCGAAGAAGCCTACGCCGACGGCGAAGGCGCCATCCTCGTCCTCCCGGACGAAATCAAATCCGTCTCCACCAACACCGCTTCCACCCAAGTAGCAGGAGCCAAGGCATGAAGTTGATCGTCGCAGTCATCCGTCCCGATAAGCTCAGTGATGTACTCAAGGCCCTCTACAAGGCCGAAGTCTTCGGACTCACCATCACCAAGGTCCAGGGCCACGGCGGCGAAACCGAGGAAGTCGAAAACTACCGCGGCACCACCGTCAAGATCGAGCTCCACGACAAGATCCGCATCGAAATCGGCGTCTCCGAGCCCTTCGTGCAGCCCACCGTCAAAGCCATCCTTGGCGCTGCCAAGACCGGCGAAGTCGGCGACGGCAAGATCTTCGTCCTCCCAGTCGACAAGGTCTACCGCATCCGCACCGGTGAAGAAGACGTCTCCGCAGTGACCCCCGTCGGCCACTAAAGAAAACGTCAAAAGCCAACCATCCCGACCGGCGGAGAGACAACCCTCTCCGCCGGTCTTTTTTTACAACGGAATACGTTGGCTGGGCGCCACGGCTTGAGCCCCACCCACGCCGTGTCCCGTTGCACACCCGATGCCGCATCCCCTACGCTCCTCCAAAAACCTGCCTATCATCCTTCCCCCGATTGCACATCGGCAAACCAAACGATAGTGTCAACAAAATCCCCGCATTACCGCACACTTTTAACTCATAATTCAACCATTGCCCAAACAATGAGCACTCCCAAACCCGCCAGATTCGCCCGCTTCAAGCACTTCTTCGTGCGCGGGCTCACCATGCTCCTGCCCACCCTGCTCACCCTCTGGCTCCTCATCTTCGCTTACGGCTTCCTCAAGGAAAACATCGCCAAGCCCATCAACGCCCTCGTCCGCGAGTCCATGCTCCAGCTCTCCCCCTACCCCAACGTCACCGACGACTACGTCCGCAGCTTTGAAGAAGAACTCTCACCCATCGCCCGCTCCGAGCTCAACACCCTTCCCAACAAGGCCGACACCCTCCGCCTCATGGCCCGCCGCAAACAGCTCGACACCACATGGCAAAACAGCCGTTACCCACTCGACACCATCGGCCTCATCCTCGCCGTCGTCCTCGTTGCCGGCATCGGCGCGGTGCTCGGCAGCCTCTTTGGCCGCAGGCTCTTTGAGTACCTCGAATCCCAGGCCCAGCGCGTCCCCGGTGTCGCTCAGCTTTACCCCGCCTTTAAGCAGATCACCGATTTCGTCGTCGGCGGCCAGGACAAGCAGACCATGAGCTTCTCCCGCGTTGTCGCCGTGGAATTCCCCCGCCGCGGCTCATGGATCGTCGGCTTTGTCACCGGCCCCTCTCTCCCCCAGCTCAAAGCCTCCCTCAACACCCCCCTTGTCAGCGTCTACATTCCCAGCACCCCCACTCCCTTCTCCGGCTATGTCATCACCGTCCCCGAAACCGACACCATCCCCCTCACCATGAGCATCGACGAAGCCCTCAAATTCATTGTCTCCGGCGGCGTCGTCATCCCGCCTTCCACGCAAACTTCCTCCATCGCCCCGCCAGCACCCCCTACTTCTACCCCCGCCCCCTCCCCTCTCCCCGCTTCCTCAATAACCCCAGCGCCATAACCCCAGGTGTAGTCTAAATTTCGAGGACGCGTGCCATGCTCTCGTATCCGTGAGCATTTCTTGCCTCCTTCTGACCAGACCCCAGACCCTGAACCCCAGCCCCCCACTTCCTCCCCCCGCCTTTCCACAACAAAAAACAAAACATTTTTCTGCAACCCCTCCGTTCCGGTGTAGCATAGACTTTGAAGTAGAAAACAGGGTTGGGCCGGTAGCCCAGCGCCATCGAGCGAAAGGAGTACGCTATGCAGGTCACCGTCTCCGGAAAGCATCTGGAAATCACCCCGGCAATCAGGAAGTTCGCCGAGGAAAAGATGAACAAACTTCCCCATTACCTCAACACGATCAGTCAAATTGATGTCGTCGCAGGTAAGCATGACGCACATGCGTTTGAAGTTGAGGCCATCGTTCACGTCGACCGCCACGAAAACTTCATCGCCAAAGTCCACGGTGAAGATCTCTACGGCTGCATCGACGGCGTCGTCGACAAAATCGTCCGCCAGCTGCGCGATTACAAGGAAAAGACCAAGACCCATAAGGGACACACCTCGGCCGCCGGCTAAGGTTTGACTGACTAAGCACGCCGGCAAAACTCATTCGTACCAGTTTGCCGGCTTGTCATCGGCCCTGTCCTTCAAAAAACAGGACCCATGACAAGCCGACACGAGCCCAGACAAATCCAAAACAAAACCGCCAGCCACACGGAGCAAGCGACCAACACCCTCAGGAGACGCGACCCAATGAAGCTTCAGGAGATCATCGCCCAGCAGGCCATCACCGCGGACATTCAAAGCACCGAACGCGACGAAGCCATCCTCGAACTCGTCGAACTCCTCCTCGCAGCGGGCGTCGCCCCAAAAACCGCAAAAGACGACCTGGTCAAATCCATCATCGACCGGGAAACCAAAGGCTCCACTGGCTTTGGCAAAGGTGTCGCCGTCCCCCACGTTAAGCATGCCAAAGTCAAGAAAATGGCCGTCGCCGTCGGCATCAGCCAAAAAGGCGTCGACTTCAACGCCCTCGACAAGCAGCCCGTCTACAGCGTCATGCTCGTACTTTCCCCCGCTGACCGCCCCGATGACCACATCCAGGCCATGCATGTCATCTTCAACAGCCTCACCAACGATACCTTCCGCAAATTCCTCAAGCAGGCCACCACGCCCGAGCACGTCTGGGACCTGATCCTCGAAACCGACGCCGGCGTCATCAAATAAAAAAGCCGCACAGTTGAAACCTGCCGCCAGAACGTTATTGTTTTAAGACTCGTTACCCGGCCCTTCGCGTCCTGCCCATCCCATCGACAGACCCTTTGGCCGCCGGTTGGTTTATAAACTCCCCGTGGAGAGCGCAGGAATGAACACCGCATCGGGCACCTGCACCGCAAAAATCAAGATCCAGAACAGGCTCGGCCTTCACGCCCGGCCTGCCATGAGCTTCGTCGACAAAGCCAACGAATTTCAAAGCGTCGTCCTCGTCCGTAAAGGCGATTTTGAAGTCGACGGTAAAAGCATCATGCACATGATGATGCTCGCCGCCACCATGGGCACCGAACTCGACATCGTCGTCGAAGGTCCCGACGCCCCTAAAGCCCTCGCCGCACTCGTCGACCTCGTCAACCGCAAATTCGACGAAGGCGATTAACGCGAAACCGCCCCCTCCAACAGCCTTTTCCGCGTCGACAAAATCCACTCTGCGCTCCGCGGAAATTCCTCAAACGATTCGATGCTCCCCAAAAGCCCATCCTCCGGGCTCACGCCCAGCGTCTGCAGCAACTGGTAATCCTGCATCGACTCAAAAAACACCTCCCACCGGATCGAGTCGATCGGTCCATCTACGCCCGGGTACACCACAAACGGGTCCCCATACGCCCAGCCCGGCCACGCTTGCCCGTCGATATGCGCATACGGATCAATCAGCGTCCGCGTCTGGCTCTTGTACCAGTAGTTATATCCCCAGTGCAGGAACCCCAGCATCTCAAAACGGTACAAAATCCACCCCGCCATCCGCATCTTCGCCAGCGGCGTGTCGATCAGCCGATTCAGATTCCGCCCCCGCGGCCAGCAGCAGAAATACGTCCAGCAGGGAATCCCCGCCTCTCTGTACTCCATCGCCTTGCTGATCACCGGGATCGGCATGTCCGTCAGCTTCTGCTTCCCGTAGTCAATCTCGCTCAGCGCATCCATCGTCTTCATCCACGGCGCAACTTCCTTCAGCAACTTGCCCGCCGCGATGTAATTCGCCAGATGCTCCGGCCCGTGCGGCTCGTCCGACACGTGAAAGTACGAATCCCCCATCAACCCCTCCACCTCCAGAAACCGCTTGAACTCCGGCATGAACCGATTCAAAAACGCCTTATACAACTCAGACGTCGCACCCGTCTCCGCCGGCCACAGCAGCTTCTCATCATGTCCGAAACCCTCATAAATCCGGATCGCATGCTTCACACCCCACTGCGTGAAAAAGTGCGTCCACTCAAATTGCTTGATCCCCACCGCCTTCGCCGTCGCGATCCACCGCTTCACATTCGTCCAGTCAAACGACCAGTCCCCTTCTCCTTTCGCCGTCACATGCAATAGCTGCGTCGGCCGCTTCACCCCGTCCAGCGGCGGCGTGAACACAGGCGCGTAAATCACATCGCACCCATGCTCCGCATAGTTCTTCATGTACTCCGCAACCAGCTTCCAATGCGCCTCGCTCCACGCCTCCACCTTGTACCAGTCCATCAAGGCGTCGGCATAAAACCAGTGCGTCATCGGGAACTGCGACCGTGCCTTGAGCACCACCTCATGCACCACCACCTTCGCCTCGACCTCCGCCGTCAATCCCTCCACATTCACCACCGTCAGCTTCACCTTCACGGCATGCTCCCCCACCGCCGCATCCACCGGCACCTTCACCGTCACCCAGAACGTATTAGTCTCCCGATCCCCTGCATAAATCAGCTCCGCCGGCATCAGCACATCCGGCGCAAGCCCCGGCAAATGCCCCACCCCATCCAGGTCCTCCACCGATGTCTGCGAGTTAAAGTGCCGCACTGGCACATGCCCCACCGCCCTCACCCGCGCAGGTAGCCCGCCCGATTCCTTCACCGTCGCCACCACCTCCAGCCGATGCTGGCACCGCGACCTGAAACAAACCTGAAACGATACGCTCTGCCCCCGCGCCGCATGAATCACCACCCGCCCCGGCATCTCATCCCCCTCCGACCGCAGGAAGAACCGCTTCAAAGAATGCGCCGCCCAAGCTTGAATCGTCATGTTTTCTTCCCTCTTATAGGGTGGGCTGAGTCCGGCAGGGCGGATCGAGTCTTCAAAAGCCCGCCATAGCGGCCACAAAAACCAAACCACGCTCAGCCAAAACACCCACCATCACGCGGTAGTCTGAAACACAACCCAACTATATCAATTACTTCAACAAACGAAATATCCCCAACCTTCCAAATTCTACAGGCTGGTTTCCGAGCAGCCCCGTGACTTGCACGCACTAACATCGACTCAATCAACCACCCAAATGACAACTCTGAACGCTGGACATCTTCCTCTTCAACCCTGTACTCGAGACTCCGCCCCCCCGCGGCCTACCAATACCTCTCCGAATGGATATTCCCCGGCACCTTGTTCGAGTGATTGATAAACCCGCGCGGCTCAAGCATCGCCTGCACGCTCTTGATCATCTCCGGGTTCCCGCACAGATACACATGGCTCGTCAGCGGATCCAGCTCCCACCCGCAAAGCGTCTTAAACGTCTCCGGCTCAAGCAGCGCCGGCGTCCGCCCTCGCAAGCCCTTCCAGCTTGATCCCTCCCCCTCCCGCGTCGCCGCCGGCAGATACACAAAATCCGGGTTCCCCTTCGCCAATGCCTCCAGCTCCTCCACATACCCAAAGTCAATCGCCAGCCGCACCCCATGGATCACCACCAGCTTGTTCCACGGCCGGCTCGGCTTATTGATGTGATAACGAATCATCGAGATAAACGGCGCCAGCCCCGTCCCCGTCGACATGAACACCAGGTTCTTCCCCTCAGGCTGGTCATCCAGCGTGAAGTGCCCCTTGATCTTCGGGTCCAGGTACATCCGCCCGCCCTCGGCCAACTCAAACAGCCGTGGCGTAAGCTCCCCATCCGGCACCTTCACAATAAACAGCTCCAGGCAGTCCCTCACATCCGGCGACGAGGCAATCGAATACGCGCGCCGCGTCAGTTTCACACGCCCATCCGCCCGCACCGGCGCATCCGCCTTCTCCTCGCCCGGCTTCACAATCGCGGGCAGACCAATCGTGCAGAACTGCCCGGACGTAAACTCCGGCAGCGGCCCCACGTCCGGCTTGATGTAAAACAACCCCAATTCCGGATTAATCAACTCTCGCTTCACCAAAGTCGCGTTCGTCGGGTCAGCTGCAACCGTCGTCATGCGCCGTACTTTCTTCTAAAACCACCGAATTTTATGTCAACAGGAACAACTCAAACGAGCACGAAGTATACCCAACCCCAATCCCACCAACCACCCCACCGGGAGCGCCGGCGTCCCGCCGGCTCCCAATCACAAACCTTCCCCGACATGAGTGCCCACCCTTCAGCCAACAAACCGAATGTCACCAACCAACCCCACGGGTGTCTGCGCCAATAGCCCGTCAATTCACCAACCATCCTCCCACCACCCTACCCCCTATATCTCCCAGCCTCCGCAAATCCAAAACAAAAAATCCCCTCCTCCACATCTCTTCAAAATTCCGTTGATCCTGTCAAAAACTCCGCTTCTTTCCCATCCTCTTAATCATCTTCAATCGATCTTAATCCCAATCAAAAATTCCGCCTCTTCCTCACAACAACAAACAACCCCGGCTCATCACCGGGGTCGCTCGCATTATCAATCTTAAATCTGACAAGACCCAGAACCCAAGACCCAATCCTCAACCTTCCAGCTTCCGCAATCCAAGGTTGTAGCTCGCCAGCTTGTTCTTGATCTCCAGCAGCGAAGTCATGCCGAAGTTTTTCACGCCCATCAGCTCGGCTTCAGTCTTCATGCACAGATCGCCCAGCGACTGCACATTCAGCAGTTCCAAAGCCTTGCGCGCGCGCACCGACAGGTTCAGTTCGCCCACCGAGCGGGCCATCGACTCATCGGTCTCTCCGCTCTCGTTCTTGAGCTGTTCATACACGGCTTCCTTCACCGCGTTCTGCTTCTGATCAATCGCCTGCCCAAGGCGCAGACCCTTCTGCGCCAGCATGTTCTTGATCTCTTCGAGGCTTGCTTCCCCGAAGTTCTTGAAGTTCCGCAGTTCTTGTTCGCTGATCTTGAGCAGATCGCCCAGTGTGCGGATGCTCATCTTGCGAAGCGCATTGCGCGCACGCACGGACAGGTCGAAATCCGTCACCGGGGTTTCAAGCAGCGCGCTGGAGCGCGGGCTCTTGTCATCGCCCACAGACGCCGTCACAAGCTGCTTGCTCGCCAGGATGTCCTTGAGATAGGTCCGCGCGCGGTGGTGGTTCGGGTTGGTCGCCAGCACCTGGCGGATCAGCCGCTCGGCCTGGGAATACTGCCCGCGGTCTTCATACAGCACCGCAAGGTTGATCAGCGCATTCACGAACGGCTTGGGCTGGTTGGCCACTTCTTCATAAAGATGGATGGCTTCTTCTTCTTCACCCAGGGAATCCAGCAAAAACGCCAGGCGGAAGCAGACTTCCGGATGCTCCGGGTCCGCCTCATACGCCGTCTCATAAGCGCTGATCGCGCCCAGGCGCTCGCCCTTGGCTTCCA
>CAZGOM010000148.1:0-13640 GCA_964527265.1 uncultured Phycisphaeraceae bacterium
CCAATCTCATCCAAAACCAAAATCGTCTTCCCACTCCGCGCACCAACCTGATACCCCACCATCAAACAAACCCCAGTCCAAACCGCCACAAAAACCACCATAAAAACCTCCTTAGAAAAATGAACCAACAACACCCATTCCCTCTGACTTATCCCTTATCACTTATCCCTTTTAACTTTCCTCAATCCCTCCCCCGATAACTCCGCGCACCTTCACTCTTGACCACTCCGCGATGCATCTCCACATAACCCACGGCATAACGCATCGCATCCATCCCATGATTTGAAAAATCCACCGGCTCCTCCCGATAGTTCCTCCGCTCCTTCCCCGTCGCATACACATACGACTCAAACTCCTCCACCGTCTGGCTCGCCAATTTCGCCTCCATCAGGCTCTGGTCCCTTAAAAGTAGTCCATCCCGCACAAAAGCAATCTGTGACCCAATCGCCGCTCCCTTCTCGTTCCTCACAGCCATCCGGTCATACACCCGATCGATCCCCGCTCGCACATTGTTGTCCGCGGCAATCGCATTCAACCCCGCACGCTTCAGCACCTCAATGCTCGCCGGCTGTGACGGGTCGCACACATACGCCCTCGGGTTGTACTGCCGCTTAAACTCCGCGGCCCGTGCCGCCCACCAATCGCTCACCGTCTTCCCTGTGTGGTAGTGCTCGCACAATCGCACCATCGCGCCATCACCCAGCACGCCCCACACCTGCATCACGCCCGCATCCCGGTACCCCCAATCCACACCCACCACAGCCCACCGAACCATCCCAGGCAATAGCACCTTCGCATCCACAACATGCACGCCCGCATCAAAAACGTCATAAACCATCCCTTCGCTCGCCGCCCAGATTCCATCCCGCAATCTCAACCTCCTCACGCCCGAAAGCGCATCCAAACGCTCCAAATAAGCCTCCGAAACCGTCGGATTATCCGCATGCCGCGACCTCATCCGCACCATCTTCATCTGCGTGCCATCCTCTCGTCCGCCTGAGCATGTCTGCTCTTCTCCCTCTTCGACCCTGGACTCAGGACCCTGGACCCGGGACGCTCCTCTGCCCTCTTCTTCCTCCCTTTCTTCGACACTGGACTCAGAACTCGGGACTCGGGACGCTCTTCTGTTAAGCCAATGCCCCGGAGCCTCAGGATTGCAATCCGCCACACCCTGCTGGTACGGCATAACCCCATTCCGCAACCGAGTCATCAATCTCTCCCAGTCATCCTCCGTCAGTTCCGTCGCTTCAAACGCCGCAATCACATCAAACTCCGTCGACATGATCCGCACCGCGTTATCCATCCCGCCCACCACCAGGTGCGATCCATTTGCATACGCATAGCTTTGCCGTTGCCGGCGGCTTCCGCCCTTCTTCCGCATCGGGTGCTCGCTGCCCAGCACCTTCTCTTCAAAAGTCACCAGCACCGATTCCGTCATCGATGCCCGCGTCTTGCGAACGATCAATCCGCGCGCCCCTGGATACTTCAGCATGCACAGATGCACCTTCTCCAGCACCGCCCGCGTCTTCCCCGTCCCAGCCGGTCCTTCCACCAGCACCTCCCCGGCCCGGCAATAAAACAACGCCCTCGCCGCCCCACGCGGCTCATACTCCATCTCCACCTCCTCCACCATTCCCATCACCATCTCAAAACCCCTTAAAAACGAGACGTTTTCCGCCTCTGGTTAGCCCGAAACGCCAGTGACGGTTCTTGTCGGTTTGGCTCTGCCTGTTGATGCCCCGCAACAAACCGACATCCCGTTGCACCCCTAATCACCACGCACCCTGATTCACGCCTGAACCTATCGACCGCTCCTCTGGCGGGTGGCTGGGGCCTCCACCTCCGCCTCCGCCTCTCCTCTTCCATTCTTCCCAGAACCCAGAACCCAAAACCCAGAACCCACTACCCATCCTTCCTCACACCCTCTCCACATCCACACCCCGATACGCCTTCACCACGCTGCTCTCCCGTTCCTCAATCATCCGATCCCGATACATCCCCGGCTTAAGCGCCTTCAAACGGAACATCAGCAGCGCATCGCTGAACTCGCATTCAATCAACGGCTTCCCGTTCCTCGGATCAATGATCGGCCGACCCTGGTAATACCGCATCACCCGAATGCCGCGCGCCCCGCGCCGGTCCGCCTCTTCCTCCATTCGCTCCACAAACGCCTCCCTCACTGCCACAAAGCATTCCGCAAACAGCGGATCCTTCTTGATCCACTTCCGCACCGCCGGCTCAGTCACCCCGGCATACTCCGCCGCCAGGTAAAAGCTCCCCCGCTCCAGATAACGCTTCAAAAACCTGCGCTTCCGAATCATCCGCACCCGCTCCGTCATGCTCTTGCGCTTCTTTTTCACCTTCTTCTTCACCTCACCAACGACAATCCCATCCACGCCAACACCCTTCACCTGATCCGCCACAACCCACCTCCATTAAAAAAAAGACACCATGAAAAAACACAGCCACCCTCAAACCCGAAACACACATCTCAAATCGACTCTAATCAACCACCACACTCAAACAGATCTCAACCCAAAACCCTCAAAAAAACCCACCCGCTCCACCGCGAAAAAGCCATCGTTTAAATCCTGCAAATCTTGTAAATCTCCGCAAAAAAAATTCTCCTCGCAAAGCCATCAAAAGCACATTTCCATCACCCATCCCAATATCCCAATCAAAATGTCCCTCATCTTTTCTTCCCTTCGTGTCTTCGCGCCTTCGCGGTAAAACTCTGATTCTTCCTCCCCTCCGCACCCTTCTTCGCCTTCACAAACGCCGCGTCATACGCCGGATCCGTCACCCGCCGCGTCGTGATCGCCTTGTCATGCTCCGGCGATACAACTCCCTCCACCACAGCCTCTGCATCAAACTTCGCCGCCGCACGCGTCCCATTGGGCACCAGCGCTCCGATCAATCCAAACACCGGCCGCGCCACCGCGCCCACATTCAGATACACGCACAATCCCAGCGCGCCCAGCAATCCGCCCGCAATCAATCCCCACTTCACCACCGGCACCCAGTACGGCTCATCATCCTTCACACCCGGAAGCACACGAATCACCTTCCTTGCCTTCCCCTGGATCACCGCCGCCTTCTCATCCGCCGCATCCAGATGCTCCTGCGCCGCCGGCCCAACCTCTCCCGTCTCCGTCGCCGCCGCCAGGTCCTCCCTCACGCCCTGCGCCTGCTGCTCCACTTCCTGCGCCGCATCCGATATCTCCCGCACCGCAGAACACCCGCTTATCCCTCCAAATCCCGCGATTAACACCACCACAACCCACAAGCCCAATGGAATAGACCCCCGCCCCATGCAAAACCTCCTTCAAAAACAGACCCCTTCTCACCACCCGGCCACATACAACCCCGCATGTAGCCCTCACCCATATATTATACAATATTTATCCAATCAACACAAGGCCACCGACAGAAAAATCTTACATTTTTGTATAATTTTATAAACCCATACCCAGAATCACCTTACAACTCGCCCGATATCAGCCGCCCATTTTGGACCTCCAATCCGCCACCCCAAACCACCCTTCCAAAAAACCATCAAAACCAGTCCGGCATAAAAAACAAAACCCATCATTTACCCCTTGATTTAAGCCGTTAAACACAAAAACACACCCCAGGCCACGTAGCCTGCCACCAAGCTCTCAAAAAATCCAAACCCCGAAATTCCGCCCCAAAACCGCACTTCACACACCAGCCTCCACTCAAAACCCGCCTGCAACTCCAACCCACATATTATACAAGCAAGCATCCATCAACGCAAGACCTCTCAAAAATTATTTTATAAAATTTATCCAATAAAAAATTCCCTGTCGCTCAAAATGCCGATGACTACAACTATTGTACAAACAAATCAGGCCGTGTCAACCTCCAACACCAAGAAAAACAAAAAATTTCTCCAATTTTATACCTCCCCCCAAACCGACCCCGATAACCCGACAACCGACCCTGCCTACGCCTCGCTTATACCTTCCTTATATTCCACCTCACCCCACCCGTCGCACCATTTTCCCATTGCCCCTTCTCTCCGCTGATGATATATCAATACCACTCATCTCCACGGATTACCCTATGTCCAAGAACCGCCCCCACGCTTTCACTCTCGTTGAACTCCTCGTCGTCATCGCCATCATCGCCGTCCTTATCTCCCTCCTATTGCCCGGCTTAAAGCAAGCCCGCACACAAGCACGCATGACCAAATGCAAGGCCAACATCCGCCAACAGCTCGTCGCCGTCTCCGCCTATGCCATGGATTACAAAGGACTCGGCCCCCACGAACGCGGCGTTAACTTCAATTATGACCCCGACGCCATCGCCGCAAACGCCATTTCCAACGCCGGCTCCGCAGGCCGCTGGACCAAAAAACTCTGCCTCTACCTCGGCGCCACCTCCGTCTCCCAATACACCACTCAGGTCTGGTCCTACGACACATACACCCCTGACAAACATTTCCCCGTCTTCCAGTGCCCGGATACCTTCAATATCCTCCCTCTCGTCAGCGGCTCCGGCCGCTCCTACGGCTTAAACGTCTTCATCGCCTCAGACTACACCTCAGGCTTCATTTACCTCGGCCAACCCACCGCCGCCGCCAGCCCCATTAACCTCCACAAAGGCTTCGCCAGTCAGCGACTCAGCGAACTCTCCGCCATCTCAGATTCACACTACTATCTCAACCACGGCATCCTCCACGGCACAACCCTCTGGCCCACCCCCTACGCCCACAACATGAAACTCAACATAGGCTACGCAGACGGCCACGTCGTCGGATCAGGCAAAGGCGAAGGCCTCACCTACCTCAAGTTTTATCGCAACGATAATTCCGTCGTCTATGAAAATTTCTAGTCCACTTCATCCGGTTCAGCCGCAAGCCCATTTAGGCACGCCTTCCGCTCATTATGATCGATCGCTTCGTGTTGTAGTCCGATAAAACCGCAAACACCCGCCGCCACACCCCGGTTCCTATCAAGCCGTTCACACTCCCCTTCCGATAAACCGGTATGAACAAGCCCCTCCTCTTCGCCGGGATCTTCTTTACCATTGCCACCTGCTCCAGCCTCGTCCTCCTCACGGCTTCCACGATCCCAATGACTCCCCTGACCAAAAAAACCATCCAGGAACGCCTCGATCAGTACGGCCCGCAAGCCCGCGCACGCCTGCAACCCCTTTTCAAACGCGCCAATGCTCCTTATCCCCCCGCCCGCCTCACCCTCGTCGCATTTAAGGAAGAACGCTTCCTTCACCTCTACGCCCCTGATAACCAAGGCAAAACCGTCAAGATCCATTCCTACCCCATCCTCGCCGCATCCGGCGGACCCGGCCCCAAGCTCAAGGAAGACGACCGCCAGGTCCCCGAAGGCCTCTACGCCATTGAATCCCTCAACCCCAACAGCCGCTTCCACCTCTCCCTCCGCGTCAACTATCCAAATGCCTTTGATAAGGAAATGGCCCAGGCCGACGGCCGCGACCTCAAAACCCTCGGCGGCGACATCATGATCCACGGCAACGCCGTCTCCATCGGCTGCCTCGCCATGGGCGACCCCGCAGCCGAAGACCTCTTCACCCTCGCCGCCGACACCAGGCTTCCCAACATCTCCCTCCTCATCGCTCCCTTCGACCTCACCACCCGCCCCATCCCCGAAAAACTCCCTCTCCCCTGGCAGCGCAAGCTCTACGAACAAATCCAATCCAGGCTCAATAAGCTCCAATAACTTCCTGCCCCCTCCTCTTCAACTCTAGACCCTGGACTCTGAACCCTGAACCCTGGACCCCCAAACCCGTCCGCAGGTTTGAGATATACTCTCCCCACCTGGCTTAACCTTCAGAAACTTTTACTGAAAAGTAAGTAACACCCATGGCAAAGAAATCCTCGTCCGGCCCAGCGTCCGTCTATCCCGCCCCCTTCCATCAAAAAGGCCTCGGATATTTCTGGGTCCTAAACGACCGCTGCGATCCCGACGAACTTCAGCCCCAGCTTGACGCCTTCGCCAAAGCCGGCAACGTCGCAGCCCTCTGCCTCCACCCTCGCCCGGGTCTTCTGACTCCCTACGGCTCCACCGACTGGTGGGAATTCATCCGCGAAATGTCCAAGCGCATCGCCAAAAAAGGCCTTGATACCTGGCTCTACGATGAAGACCCGTTCCCCTCCGGCGCCGCCTCCGGCAAAGTCTTCTATGAACACCCCGAATTTGCCGCGCGCCAAATCGAAAAATTCGAATTCGACCCCACCGTCATGGACACCGAATTCTTTACCTTCCCCGTCGGCAATCTCATCTGGGCCGGCCTCGTCCCCGCCAATGGCGGCCCCTCCAAGGGCGTCGTCGACCTCACCGACCGCGTCGGCATACTCCGCCGCGAATGGGTCAGCTGGGAACGTTGGGACTCCCGCTTCTTCTACCCCGAAACGCCCCGCTACGGCACCAAGCGCGCCGACACCACCAAGCCCGAATACGCCATCAAAACCCCCAACATCCCCGCCGGCATGAAGCTCATGGCCTTCGTCGCCCGCCCCATCAACTATGACTGGATCACCTGGGGCGGCCTCCCAGACTCCTTGAACCCCAAGGCCACCGACTACTACATCGAACTGACCCACGAAAAATACAAGCAATACGTCGGCAATATGTTCGGCAGGGAAATCAAAGCCATCTTCACCGATGAGCCCAAATACTGCTCCCGCTTCCCTTGGACCCGCGACCTCCCTGCCATCTTCAAATCCCGCTTCGGTTACGAACTGGGCTCCCGCCTTTATCAGCTCATGAACGATTCCACCGACTCGGAGTCCACCCTCATGCGCTTAAATTTCCGCCAGTGCGTCAGCGATCTCTTCATCGACGCCTGGGTCAAGCCCGTCGGCGCATGGTGCAAGAAAAACAAGCTCGAACTCGTCGGCCACATCAGCCCCGAAGACGACCTCATCGAACAAGCCAATTACATCGGCAACATGTTCGCCACCTACCCCCACTTCGGCATGGCCGGCCTCGACGTCATCATCCCCGCGCTGGGCGATAAGAACCATCCCATCCTCTCCATCGGCTCCATCGCCGGCGTCAGCGCCCAGCAACAGAACAACTTGAAGGGCGTCATGTCCGAAACCGGCGCCTGCGCCGGCGACAATCCCGCCTTCCCCAAGATCGGCCACATCCTCAAGTGGCAAACCATGCTCGGCGTCACCTCCATCGTCATGCACTGCGCCTACTCCAGCACCCGAGGCACACGCTCCTTCGAATACCCGCCCAACTACGGGCCGAACAACACCGCCGCCTGGCCCGGCATGGTCAAGATCCACAAGGAACTTGCAGACCTCCAGCAATACACCTGGGGCGCGCGCAATGTCGCCCCCGTCGCCGTCGTATGGCCTATCCGCACTTACTGGATCCACAATTACGACTGGCAAAACGAAACCACCGGCCACCGCCGCCAGTTCATCGATCTCATCTCCACCCTTCTGGACAACCAGATCGGTATCCAGATCCTCGATGAAGACATGCTTCAAAAGGCCGCCGCAAAAGACGGCACCCTCTCCATCGGCCTGGCCCGTTTCCAGCATGTCCTGGTCCCCACCGCCACCATCCTCCAGACCGCCAGCGTCAAAGCCCTGGCAAAAGCCGCCAAGAACGGGGTGGACGTCCAGCTCACCGGCGTCATCCCCGCCCGCCAGTACGAAGGCGACCAGGTCACCTCCACCGACTGGAGCTTTGCCAAGGTCAACCCCACCAAGGCCGCCGTCGAAACACTTCCCCGCCACATCAACATCCAGGGCAACGCCACCGACATCCGCTGCACCGCCTGGGAAAAAGACGGCATCACCACCCGCCTCCTCATGAACATCCAAGAAGTTCCCGTCACCATCAAGGTCGACGGTAAATCCTTGAAGCTCGCCGCAGGCGAAGTCAAAGTCTTGAAGGGTTGAATCAAAAAACTGCATCTTCTCCGCACCGGCACTCCCCAGCGGCGTGCCGGTGTTTTTTTTCATCCTCTATATCTATACTGACAGGTCACACCTACTACGAGCGCCAATGACCATCGCTTCCCATCTTCTCGCCCAGCACATCAAAACCCTCGTCGATGACAACGCCCTTTGGCAAGGTCTCCTCGCCGACGATATCCAATGGGAACTCCCCTATGCTCCAGCCATCGGCCATCCTGCCGTGCTCAATGGCCGCGCGCAGGTCATCCATCACATCACTTGGTTTGTAAACGCTGTTGAGAACTTCCGTTTCATCGACCCGAAGATTTTCCCTCTCGCCGATCCTGAATCGGCGGTTGCCCAGGTCAAGGCACAGGGCGTTATCAAGCCTACCGGCCGAATCTACCGTCAGGAATACGTCGTGTTTCTTCGCGCCTCTTCCGGCAAAATCGCCCACATTCGTGAATATTTCGACCCAACACGCGCAGCAAAAGCACTGGATACAAAAATCCTCGATATTGATCCCTGGCTGTAGTGTCGATTCCATGCCGAAGACGAAGAATTCACTACCTGCCAACCAACCTCATTGGTATAACGCCGCATCATCCTGACTCTAGTCCGAGCTTTCAATAATAGTTTGCTTACTTCAATTCCCCGCTTCTTCGTGGAAGTGTCAGCCTGAGCGATACTCCTGCGATGACACTTCGTTAAGCTATGCCCTTCCCTTCAATTCCCGGAGCCTCCCATGCGTAAAAAGATCCTTATCACCCTCGCCGTCATCGGCGGTGTCCTCCTTATCCTCATTGGCATCATCGCCATGCAGCCCGCCGACTACGCCATCACTCGCTCGGCGACGATGAACGCCCCCAAACCCCTGGCCTTCACCCTCGTCAACGACTTCCACAACTGGGACGCCTGGTCCCCATGGGCCAAGCTCGATCCAAATTCCAAAGTCACCTTCGAAGGCCCCTCCTCCGGCAAAGACGCCGTGTTCAAATGGAGCGGCAATGATCAGGTCGGCGAAGGCAAAATGACCATCACCGACTCCCAGCCCACCGACTTCATCAAAATCAGGCTCGACTTCGTCCGCCCCTTTGAAGACACCAGCAACGTCCAGTTCGCCTTCGCCGAAAGCAACGGAAAAACCACCGTCACCTGGACCATGATCGGCCACAAAGGCTTCCTCTCCAAAGCCGTCTGCATGTTCATGGATATGGACAAAATGCTCGGTGGCGATTTTGAAAAAGGCCTCGCCTCTATGAAAGCGCTGGCCGAAAAGCCAAACACTCCCACCACTGCCCCGGCCATCCGACCCACTGAGTCCAAAAACTGACCCACCTCCCTCCCGACTTCAATCCTCTTTTCTCCTTATTTTGAAAATCGGGCCCTCGCCAATGTGCGGCTCATTCCTCCACTTTTTCTCATTTTGAGAAAACTACTTTTCCTATTCGTCACTATTTTCCTTGCTATACCCCCAATTCCCCATAAATTAAAGTCTAAGAAACCATTCATCCACCTAATAAGTGTCTGGCATGCCCATTGCTCTGTCTCCATACACAGGACGGCATACACTTCTCAAAAAGGGCACCCACATGAATCTCAAATCCTTCAACCCTCCTCCCCAGCGCCACAACGGCTTCTCTATCGTTGAGCTCCTCGTCGTCATCGGCATCATCACCATCCTCATCTCCATCGTCCTCCCCTCTATCTCACGCGCCAAGGAAACCGCCGAGCGCACCCAGTGCCTCTCCAACATGAAGCAAGGCGTCCTCATTGCCCAGATCTACGCCCAGGAAAACCGCGACCGCCTCCCCTTCTCCACCAACGACACCACAGACCCCACCAAGTCGCACAAAACCTGGGTCAACCTCGTTGACGCCTATGAATCCGCCGGTAAGCTCCGCCGCTGCCCCGGCCGCGCAAATGTCGGCTGGCAGCTATCCAGCCCCAACACTTTCTACAACGTCACAGGCGAAAACGCCCCTCGCTATTTCGACCCCAATGCCTTTCTCATGGCTCGCAACGATCAATGGGCCGGCAATGCCTCCAGCCAACGCCGTTTAGGCTCCATCAAGAAAAACATGGACAAGCTCCTCGCCGTCGTCGATAACGGCGGAAACACACGCTTCGCCGGCGGTTACCCCCCGGGTGAAGGCGTTCGCTTCCGTCATGACGCCGGCCAATCAATCAACGTCGGCATGATCGACGGCCACGCTGAAAACTGGCAGCGCAGCGCCGTCCTCCAAGCCCGTATCGACGCCACCAACGGCATCACTGGCCCACGTGTCTACAAGAACCTTCTCACTGACAACAGCAACGCCAAATACCCCTGGGGCGACACCGCCGAATAACCTCCCGCCATTTCCCCCCTCCCCTCACACAACGCGGCCCGCCCTGGCCGCGTTGTGTCATTAGGTGTACATCGTTGCGGTCTATTGTCTCCCCGCCCGCCGCTCTAATTCCTTCAGCGCCTCCACCGGGTCTTTGGGTAGTGGCTCCTGGCTGCTGGCCACCGTGTTCTGCTCCACTGCCGCAATCGCTTGATCCTCATACTTCTGTTTCAACCGGTCGCGGAAATCCGCTTCCGAGTCCCCTGAATACTTCTTCCTCATCCGCTTGAAAAAGTAAATCAGCGCGCAAAACCCCGCAAACACCACCAACGATAGCACCACCACCGTGGAATCCGACTTCTTCACTGTCGGCGCCGCTTCCACCACCTCAAGCGTCTTGCCCACAAACACCAGCGCCGCCTGATCCTTCTTATTGAGGTCTTTATAGCTCCAAACCTTGTAAAGCCGCGCCGGCAGGCGCACCTTGGCCCCACCCTTGGGCAGGTCCGCCGGCGGGTCGGTCAACAGCGCGATCACCACCAGGTCCTTGGCCTCTTCCACCACCACAGTCCACATTTCCGCCTTGCCGTCCCATGGCCCGGCCAGCCCCACCTTCGGGGCCAGAAGCTCCGCGCGTGTCGGTGCACCCGCAAAGAGCCCTTCCACCAAAAACACTTCACCCCGGTACTTCCCCGGGTTGGCAAACAGCGTCGCATAGTCCGGAATCCGCGCGTTGGAAACGTCCCCCGCCTTCCACGAATGCGCATCCGAAACCAACGGCCCGATCGCCGGCTCATCAAACCGTTCCGTTAAATCCCGCGCCGTCCGCACCTGCATCATCAACTCATCGCTGATCGGCTCAATCGCCTGCACCGGCGCCGCCCACGCCAGCACGACCAGGAGCAGCGCCGTAAACCCCTTCAAACACACGATTTCACGATGGAATTCAGAGAGCTTCATCGCCTCATCATAGCGCATGTTATAATCCGGTTTTCAACCCCTAAAGCCTCAAGGAATCTCTACCATGCTCATGACCACCAAGCCCATGTTCGACTTGGCCTACGACGGCGGTTTCGGCGTCGGCGCTTTCAACGTCAACAACATGGAAATCACTGCTGCCATCATGGAAGCCTGCGCCGCGGAAAAATCCCCCTGCATCCTCCAGATCTCCAAGGGCGCACGCAAATACGCCAACATCAAGATGCTCAAGCACATCATTGATGCCTGCGTTGAACTCTACCCCGACGTCCCCCTCGCCATCCACTGCGATCACGGCGACACCATCGACCTCATCAAAACCTGCGTCGCCGATGGCTATACCACCGTCATGATCGACGGCTCTCACCACCCTTACGAAGAAAACGTCCACCTCACCGCCGAAGCCGTCAAAGTCGCCCATGCTTCCAACGTCGTCGTTGAAGCCGAACTCGGCATGCTCGGCGGCATCGAGGAAGACGTCGTCGGCCTCGACGCTGAAGAATACGAAAAGAACGTCGAAAAATTCCTCACCGACCCCATCCAGGCCGCCGACTTCTGGAAGCGCACCGGCATCGACAGCCTCGCCGTCGCCATCGGCACCAGCCACGGCGCATTCAAGTTCAAGCACGAAGCCAAGCTCGCTTTCAACCGCATCGAAGAAATCATGAAGACCTGCCCCGGCCTCCCCCTGGTCATGCACGGCTCTTCCTCCGTCCCCCAGGAATTCATCGACCTCGTCAACAAATACGGCGGCAACATGCCCAACGCAAAGGGCGTACCCGAAGACCAGATCGCCATGGCCGTCCGCAAGTACGGCGTCTGCAAGGTCAACATCGATACCGACCTCCGCCTCGCCATGACCGCCAAAATCCGCGAAGTCTTCGCCACCAAGCCCGCCGAATTCGATCCCCGTAACTACCTGGGCCCAGCCAAGGAAGCCATCATCAAGATGGTCCGCCGCAAGCTTCAGGTGTTGAACTCCGCCGGCAAGTCCCAGGAAATCATCGCCCACTGGAAAAAACAGGGCGAGCCCATGCCCGCTTACTACGCCGCCACCGTCTGAAATTCACAACTCCAGTCTTTTAGAATAGATGCGTTTGACTTTCCTGCGCGCCCTGTACATGATGGGCGTCAGCGACAAACCTTGAAAGGATTCGGGCATGGTTAAGTTGAGCCGTTTCGCAATGGTCTCCGGTGTTATGGTCCTCGGTCTTATGGCCACCGGGTGCTCTTCTGACGAAATCACCGCTGAGTCCGTCCGGGCTGACGCCAGCCCCGACCTCCAGTCTGTCGCCATGAACGAACAGCAACTCAAGAACCGCACCGCTCGTGCGATCGATACCACCGCTCGTCAGGTTTGGGACGATATCGACGCCATCATGTTCTGGGACCGCCCCATGCGCATGACCAAGTACCCCATCCGCTGATACCGGCCGGGTCTTATCAAATGTCCATCACACAAGCCCCGCCCCTCAAGGCGGGGTTTGTTCATTTGTGAGCAAGACCTCACATCTCCCGGTTCGTCCCCATCGCAAACACATCCCCGCTCCGGAAATCCGGTACCGCCTCGCGATACAACTTCGCAATCTTCAAAGCCCCTCCCCCTTCCCACGTCAGCCCAGTCCGCGCCGCTTCCGCTTTGGTCTCATCGATCATCGCCCACAACACCTCTCGCCGTTCATCCGTGGGATCTGAATAGTCCACCGTGTTATGCGTCAACCCTCGCAGTACCTTCACAGGTGCCTTGTTGCTCATCTGCCGCTCCACCGCTTTGCGGATCGTACGCGCTTGCCCGGGAAGATCCACATGCTCAACGCGCAGGTCCAGCGGCTGTCCTTTCATATCGCGCAAAGGCTCCGGGTCCACGGTTAAAGGGATCTCTACAAAATCCAGCCCCCCTGCCAATAGCCGGTTGTAGGGGTGCGCGTAATGCACATCCTCCGGCTTGCCTCCATGAAACGAAGCATATTTGCGCATGATTCGCCCAGGGATCGCCGTCACACCATTGCGAAATCCCTGTCGGTACAAAATCCCATACGTAAAGTCATTCACAGAACCGTATCCCGCGCCATACGTATCGGGAAATCGCCCCATCACCGCCGTAAACCGCTTCACGGCCCCACCGATGATCCGCTCCTGATCTTCCGGCCCATACACGCCCAGAAAATCACAATCCCCCTCGCAAGAGGGATGAATATGCAGTCCCACTTCATGACCACGATCCAGCAGTTCACGGTATGCCTTCGGGCTCGCCTCAATATCGCTCGCCAGCACCTGATAGGTCCCGACCACTCCGCGCATCTCCAGCATGTCCGCCAGCGCCAACACGGACCGTTCTCCCAGCGCAGCGTCCCGAATCCCAGGCTGCGTCGACTCGCAATCGATCACAAAATTGAAATACACCACGTTCG
>CAZGOM010000149.1:0-13550 GCA_964527265.1 uncultured Phycisphaeraceae bacterium
TGGCCCTGTGGATCTTGCCGCGCAAGAGCTGCCGAAACATGGGCATGCCCGCCTTTTGAAGGAACGAATGTCTCGTAAACCAGTGTGGCATTATATCGGGGAGAGTTGGGATAGTCGATTGTTTTTAACGGTTTGTGGCTTTTTGGTGGAAGCGGGCGTGGGGAGGGGTATGATGGAATCATGGCGCCAAAGCTTGCGACAGGCAGACGGACGATCTTTAACCCTGCGATCTGGGGGCCGGTGTTATTGGCTGGATTGAGGATGTTGTTCACGCGGGAAGTGCCGTGGTATTGCAAGGCGCTGGTGGTGGCGGCGGTGGCGTATGCGGTGTTTCCTTTTGACCTGATCTGGGATATTCCGATTCTGGGCTGGGGGGATGATGTTGCGGTGGTGCTGGGGTTGTTGTCGCTGGCGTTGTCGCTGATCCCCAAGGGTGTGCTGAAGAACAATCCGATGGAAAAGCCGACGGTGGAACCGGTGGCGCCTGGGGCGGCCGGAGCGGGAGCTGCCGGGGCTGCAGAGACAGGGCGGCGGAATGTGGTGGTGGTGAGCGAGTCGCCGGCGGTGGAGGTGGTGGAAGAGGCGGGGACGCGGGGCAGATGAGGGTGGAAGCAGAAGCGGATTTTCAACCACTGCACGATGTGTAGAGTGGGGCTCGGAGGGAGCGGTGGGAGAAGATTTTCACACGATTTACAAGATTGGCAAGATTTACATGCTGGTGCAGGGCATCGGTTGGTCAGGCGTGTTTTTCGGAGGAGTGATTTGGAATGAGTGATTGGCGTTTTGGGGAGTTGGTGCGCACAATGGGCTGTTGGCGGAGTTGAATCGGATCATTCAAAAGCAAGGAGATAAACGTGTCTAAAGCGCTTAGTTTCACGATGAAGAGTCTGGATGGGAAAGATGTCAGCTTGTCCAAATACAAGGGCAAGGTGGTGCTGATGGTGAACGTGGCCAGCAAGTGCGGCCTGACACCGCAGTACAAGACGCTGCAGGGCCTGGACGACAAGTACCGGGCCAAGGGGCTTTCGATCCTGGGCTTCCCGGCCAACAACTTCGGGGCGCAGGAGCCGGGGACGAATGATGAGATCGGCGCATTCTGCGAGAAGAACTACGGCGTGAAGTTCGACATGTTCGCCAAGGTGTCGGTGAAGGGAGAGGACAAGACCCCGCTGTACAAGTATCTGACCGAAGAAGACGCGGTGGGGAGCAAGGACAAGGACATCACGTGGAACTTTGAGAAGTTCCTGATCGGGCGCAATGGGGAAGTGGTGGCGCGGTTTTCGCCGAAGATGGCGCCGGATGATCCGAAGATCGTGAATGCGATTGAAGTGGAACTGAACAAGGCCTAAGTCGGGGGCAAGTCCCGGGTCCTGAGTCCCGGGTCGAAGAGAAGAAGTTTTAGAGAAGATTAAAGCGTCCCGGAGTTTTGGCTCCGGGCGTTTTTTATGTTTGTGTGGTGGTTAGGAGATAGACTTGTGGGGCCAGTCCTGTGTTGGGATGGCATGGATTTTTTTAGATTTGAAATAAGCGAGGACGTTATGTCGATGAAATCCTGGATGGCGTGCGGTTTGAGCGTGATGGCGGCGCTGGCGGTGGGGACGCTGGCGGTTGCGGAAGAAGCAAAGAAAGCCGAGGGGGATAAGAAGGCGGAGACAGCCAAGGAAGGCGAGGCCAAGAAGGCCGAGTCTGCGCTGGACTTTACGGTGAAGGACATCAACGGCAAGGATGTGGCGCTTTCCAAGTACAAGGGGAAAGTGGTGATGATCGTGAACGTGGCCAGCAAGTGCGGGAACACCAAGCAGTACACGGCACTCCAGGCGCTGGACGACAAGTACAAGGACAAGGGCCTGGCGATCCTGGGCTTCCCGGCAAACAATTTCAATGGCCAGGAGCCTGGGACGGAGAAGGAAATCGCGGAGTTCTGCGAATCCAAGTACGGTGTGAAGTTCGACATGTTTTCGAAGATCTCGGTGAAGGGGGCGGACCAGGCTCCGTTGTACAAATACCTGACGGAAACGGCCGCACCGGGGAAGAAGGGGAAGGATGTGGCGTGGAACTTTGAGAAGTTTCTGATCGGTCGCGATGGGAAGATCGTGGCGCGGATCGAGAACAGGACGAGCCCGGAAGATCCGGAAGTGATCAAGATGATTGAGGCGGAATTGGGCAAGCAGTAAGAATTGCTTGAGTCCCGGGTCCAGCGTCGTGAGTCCTGTGTCGAAGATTTGCAGAAGTTAAGAGAAGTCCCGGAGCGAAGGTTCCG
Organism: uncultured Phycisphaeraceae bacterium; assembly: GCA_964527265.1. Classification (GTDB taxonomy): domain Bacteria; phylum Planctomycetota; class Phycisphaerae; order Phycisphaerales; family Phycisphaeraceae; genus CAZGOM01. Next base: position 2,261 of record CAZGOM010000149.1, read on the forward strand.
GGGCTTTTTTTCTGGTAATTTTTGGGGATGGAAAGTGAACTGCTCAATCATGTGCCGCGTGGGTTTTATCCGTTCTGGTTTTGGAATGGGAAGCTGACGAAAGAGGAGTTGGGGTGGCAGATTGAGCAGATGGCGGAGAAGAGGGTGAGGGGTTTCTTTATTCATTTGCGGCAGGGGATGGATGTGCCGTATTTGTCGGAGGCGTATTTTGAGTTGGTGCGTTTTGCGATTGATAAGGCGGCGGGGCTGGGGATGAAGGCGCAGTTGTATGACGAGTATCCGTATCCCAGCGGTGCGGCGGGGGGAGAGGCGGTGCTGGGGCGGCCGGAGTTTTATGCGACGCGGCTGGTGCATCAGGTGTTTGATGTGGAGGGGCCGGTGAGGAAGGCGCTGGCAATGGGGATGGTGCTGGCATGCCGCGCGCATCCGGTGGTGGATGGGAAGGTGGATTGGTCGGCTCAAAAGGCGGTGGATTTACTGGGGCATGTGGGGGTGGTGCAGGGGGATTACAGCTATTTTGAGGGGGGGCTGACGTCGTACAACCAGAAGCGGTTTTTCTCCAATGATCCGACGCCGACATTGTGGGCGGATCATTTGAAGGGGCCGCACAGGATTTGCGCTTCAGTTCAGGTGGTGGTGGAGGATCACAAGTATTTCAGGCATTTCATCGACCCGATGAACCCCAAAGCGGTGAAGCGGTTTCTGGAGGTGACGCATGAGCGATATGCCAGGCAGCTTGGGGAGCGGATGGGGCGGGATGTGCGGTCGATTTTTACGGATGAGACTGCGCCGGGATGGTCGATGTTGATACCGGCAGCGTTTAAGGCGCGGTATGGGTATGACGTGGTGGAGGCGATGTCGGCGGTGGCGGATGGGTCGCACCCGGAGGCGCGGCGTGTGCGGGGGGATTTGCGGCGGCTGCAGTTGGAGATGTTCATTGAGGCGTTTGATAAGCCGGTGGGGGATTGGTGCCGCGCGCATGGATTGGCGTATGTGGCGGAGAAGACGTCCTGGCGGCTGTCGCAGTTGAAGCATGTGGATGTGCCGGGGTGCGAGCCGGGACACACGAAGGCGGGGCGGTATCCGGATGTGCTGGGGTCGGTGATTCGCGGGAATGTGCGTGCGACGGCGAGCGCTGCGTATTTCTATGACAAGGCGGCGACGGTGTGCGAGTGCTACCACAGCATGGGTTGGGGGGCGACGCTGCAGGATGTGCGGCTGCTGATGGATTTGCAGGTGCTGCATGGGATTGACTGGATTGCGCCGCACGGGTTTTTCTATACGACCGATGGGCTGGCGAAGCATGATGCGCCGCCGAGCTTTTTCTATCAGATGCCTTATTGGCCGCTGTTTGGGAAGCTGTCAGAGCGGCTGGAGCGGTTGTCGAAGTTTTATATGGAGGGGACGCGGCCGACGGCGCGGGTGCTATTGGTTGAGCCGCACGCGGGGACGAATGATGCGGAGGAACTGAAGGATTATGAGAAGGTGATGCATGCGTTGATGGCGATGCAGTTGGAGTTTTTGCATGTGGATATCGACATTCTGGAGGGTGGAGTGATCGAGGGAGGGATAGTACGGATCAAGGATGTGAGCTGCGGGGTGGTGGTGGTTCCGGTGATGCAGGATGCGGAGCCGGCGCTGGTGGCGTGGCTGGAGAGGTTTGAGAAGGCGGGGGGCGTGGTGGTGCGGGTTGGAGGCCCGTTGGATGCGGAGGCGTTTAAGGCGGAAGTGGGGAAGGCGGCGGAGCCGGCGCTCAAGTTGGAAGCGATGGAGGGAAGCCGCGCGGGGCTGTGGATGGGGACGCGGGAGGGGAGCGGGCGGCGGATGCATTTTCTGGTGAATGTGGGGGCGGAGGCGATGGAGTTGGCGATGGAGGTGAGGGAGAGCGGGCATGGGGGGATGCTGGGTGGATTGAAGGGTGGGTTGAAAGAAGTGGCGCTGGATGAGGGGATGCCGGGGCGGGTGAGGCGGGATGGTGAACGGTGGGTGCGCAGGCTGGAAGGGTTTGAGGGGGCGTTATTGGAAGAGGTGGGGGTGGAGGAAGAAGCGGGAGAGGTTGTGGCTGTGGCTGTGGTGGATGTGGATATGGAGATCAGGTTCAAAGCGTTGAACAAGAATGTGCTGCGGCTTTATAAGTGGGAGATGTTTGTGGGAGATGAGAGTATGGGGGTGGTGCCGGCGGTGCCGATTGCGAATCAGTTGGCTGTGGCGAAGGCGGCGGTGTTGCCGCGCTGGCGGATGGGGTTTGGGATGATGCCGCGGATGGGGCTGGGGATGATGGAGGTGAGGTATGAGGCGGAGTTTGACTGTGCGTATGAGGGGGCGGTGGAATTGGTGATGGAGCCAGGGAGTCTGGTGGGGGACTGGTCGATCGTGGTGAATTACGGGCAGGTGATCACGGAGAAGGAGTTCAAGGCGACGGAGGGGCATGTTCGGGGCGTGGTGGGGGTGGATGTGACGCGGTATGTGAGGCCGGGGCGGAATGTGATCAAGGTGATGGTGAAGACGGATCGAATGGATGGCGGGCTGCTGAATGCGTTGTATCTGGCGGGCAGGTTTGGGGTGGAGCTGGATAAGAGTTTGGAAAGGGAATCGGGGAAAGAGGTGCATGGCTTGTGCAAGGCGAGGACGGAGGGTGTGTTTGATGAGTGGGAGGCGAACAAGATGCCGTTTTATGCCGGGGTGCTGGAGTGCGAGGGTGGATTTGAGGTGGATGAGGAGGTTTTGGGGTTAAAGCCGGGTCTGATCAAGCTGGAATGGTGCTGGCCGTTTGAGGAGGCGGTGGAGGTGAGCATCAATGGCGGGGCGTGGCAGGCGGTGTTGTGGTCGCCGGGGTTAGCGAAGGTGGGTCCGGAGGGATTGGTTTTAGGTTCAAATCGTTTAGGGATAAGGGTTTACACGGGGATGCTGAGGGCCTTTGAGGGGGAGCGGTTTGATATTCATCAACATAAGGCGGTGGGGGTGGGGGAGAAAGGTTCCGAGTCTAGTGTCCCGGGTCCAGGGTCGAAGAAGGGGTGAGAGGTGGAGAGCCAGAAGATTCCGGGGCAGGTTCAGAAACCAGCCCCCAGCCACCCAGAACGTAGCGATGGGGGGTGCGACCAAGTGGCACAGGGGGCGGGTAATGGGTTGCAAGGATTGGTGAGGGGCGTAAACTGGTACGCCTTATGGCCAAGTCACGTGAATTAAAGCGTCGCATCAAAGCGGTCGGCAACATCAAACGCATCACCAAGACGATGCAGATGATTGCGACGGCGAAGTTCCAGGCTGCGCTCAAGCGCGCCACGGCCGCCAAGCCGTACACGGCGGGCATTGCCAAGCTGGTGAGCGAGCTGGCGGAGTCGGCGGCGGCGACGGGTACGTTTCAGCACCCGTTGATCGACCGTCCCAACCCTCCGGTGGGCAAGTCGCTGGTGCTGGTGATTTCGTCCAACCGCGGGCTGTGCGGCGGCTACAACGCCAACGTGCTGCGCACGGCGACGGCGAAGCTCAAGGAGCTTGGGTTTGCCAGCAGCCAGATCGAAGTGGTGGGTAAGAAGGGTCTGGCGTACTTCAAGTTTTTGAACAAGCCGGTGGCGGAGTTCCATGCCGCGGTGGGTGACGTTGCGACCTTCCCGCAGGCGCAGGCGATTGCCGACCGGATGATGAAGGAATATTCAGAAGGCAAGTACGACGCGGTTTACGTGGTGTACATGTCTTTTGTGAGCGCCTCGAAGCAGACGCCGCAGGTGGTGCAGTTGCTGCCGCTTTCGAACCCGGCGCAGGCGACGGGAGCTACGGCAACGGCCGCCAAGAGCGCGGGCGCGAGCGTGCAATATGAATACTCACCGGATGCGGGCAAGATCCTGGGCGGGCTTTTGCCGGTGACGGTGAGGGCGCAGCTGTTCCAGGCACTCAACGAAGCAGCCGTGAGTGAGAACATCGCCCGCATGGTGGCGATGAAGTCGGCAACGGACGCGGCGGGCAAGATGGGCAAGGCTTTGAGCCGCAAGTACAACCGCGCGCGCCAGGCGGCGATTACGACGGAACTGTCGGAAATCATCGCGGGTGCGGCGAGCCTGGGCTAAGAAGAGGTCTTGGGTCCAGAGTTCTGGGTCCAGGGTCGAAGAGCAGAAGTCGAAGAAAGTATTTCAGGCAGGAGACGTCCAGATTGGACGTCTCTTGTTTTTGCAGGTGCGATTGGAGGGGGGAGTACGACATAGGCGCAGACGCCAGTGGCACCCGGCGTAAGGGGGACAGCTCAAGTTGCGAGCCTGTCCGGGGCTTGTGAAACCAACGAGATTCCGATGTCGTTGAATACAAACTGCCCTGGCCACCCACGAAAGTGTGCGATCCAACGTCTGTGAAGGTTATGCATTATTTTTGGGTAACTGAGGTGATCCAAGGCAGCGGGGTTTGTGGATTCAAATGAGTGGTAAATGAGTAAAGGGGCTGGAATTCAAGTACGTTGGCACGAGCAAGACACGGCTTGAGTTCGGCTCAAGCCGTGGCACCCGGCCATAGGCTTCACAACGTAATGTGCCACTCGTATTGGCGGGTTATTTTTCGGCGAATTTGTCTTCGGTGATGAGTTTGAAGGGGGCGGAGGGTTTGGATTCGATTTTGTCCGCGCCGGTCTGGGTGAGGAAGAGGTAGAGGGGGAGACCGGGCTGGAAGCCTCGGACGGATTTGCCGTCTTTGACGGCGGGATCAAGGATTTCAGCGCCACGGCCGTCCTGGAAGGTGGAGACGTAGAGCTTGTAAACGGTGGCGGGTTCTTCCTTGAAGTGGATGATCATCTGGCGGCCATCGTTGAACTGGACGGGTTCGTCGAACCTGGTGATGGCGGGTGCGGCGACGGTGGATTGAGCCAGCTTGGCGATGAGGTTTTCGGTGGGGCCGGTCCAGGTGGCAGGCGTCATGGTGATCTGGTTGAACGCGATGGCGTTGTCGGTGGCGTCGGATTCCGCAGCGTACTCTGCGGTTAAGCCGGAGAGGGCGTAGCTGCGGTTGGGAACAAGGCGGAGCTGGCCGAGATAGAGGGATTCGTTGCGTGTTTCGACAATGATGCGTTCGAGGGAGAGGGGGAGATCGACGATGCCGTCGCCGTGCTCGGATTTCCACCATGTGGATTCGAGTTCGCGGAACTTGTCGTAGGGTGCGTTGGAGGGGAGAGGGAAGCGGGAGTAGCGTTTGCCTTCGTGCTTCACGTACGACCAGGAATGGGAGTCGTCGCAGTTCCAGTCGTTTTTGGTGCCGATGGAGGTCCAGGTTTCGCCTTTGGCGTCCTTGAGCTGATAGATGACGCGGCCCCAGGAGGAATTGCCGTCGATCCAGACACCGAGCGCGGCGGCTTTGCCGGGGATGGTGATGGGGGCTTTGGGGACGATGGAGCCGTAGCGGATGGCCAGGGGGCGATCGCCCTGGGGCTGGAGGGCGAGGGAGACGGTGGCCTTGTCCGCATTGGAATCCGCGAAAGAGGCGGAGACGCCTTTGTCGGAGGTGCGGTAGGTGCCGAAGTGATTGGTTTCGTAGGAATGTTGTTCGGAGCCGTCGTAGGTCCAGGCGGCCTTGGTGAACTGGGTGAGGGGTTTTGAGACGGGGGCGGGTTTTTCTTCGTAAACGGGTGCGGCAAAGGCGAAGGATTTGATGTCGACGCCTTCGACCCAGATGGGGCTTTGAGAGAGGGTGACGACGGCTTTGCCGTTCTGGATGTCGAGAGTGACGGGATTGCCCATGGCGTCGGTGACGGTGCCTGTACCGGGGCCGACGTTCAGGGTGGTTTGGACGGAGCCGATGGCGCGCCAGAGGCAGTACATGGGTTTGCCCTGGGCGTTTTTGAAGGACATGGCATAGGTGGTGAGGACGCCGGTGTCGACGGGGCCGATGATGTCGGCGCCGCAGAGCTTGGTGGTGGCGGTGTTGATGGCGGCGACGGCGGGCTTGGGGCAGACGAGGGGGATGCGTTCGTAGACGCCGGCGCCGTAGTGTTCGGCGCCGTAGTAGTTACCGGCGTCGAAAGGGACGACGCCGGCTTCGAAGCGGTCGATGCCGTAGGCCAGGCCATGCATGTAATAGCGGATGTAGTTTTCTTCCTGCTCGGCGTAGGTGAGCGCGCCGGGGTTGGTGTTTAAGAAGGGGCCTTCGCACCAGGCGATGGGAAGCTCTGGCCAGCCCATGCGCTTTGCTTCAGCGCGGAGGTTCCAGAGGGTGTTGATGGTGCCGGTGCCGGTGGGAAGTTCGGGTGTGAGTTCGAACATGGGGGCGTCGATGCCGTAGGCGTCGACGAGTTCTTTGGGGAAGTTGTATTCCATAAAGCCGACGGTGAGGGAGGAGCCGCCCCATTGGAGGGTGAGGCGTGCCTCGGGGTAGTTTTTCCTCATGAAGGTGCCGATGTCGGTGAAGATCTTGATCTGGCGTTTGATGTTGGCTTCGACTTTTTCGTCGAACTTATAAGGGCCTTTGCCGGTGTAGCGGGGGTTTGGCCCGTAGGGGAAGATGTGGTCGAAGTACCATTCCCCGCCGTAGTAGTAGGAGAGATTTTTGAAGAGTTTGTAGGGCTCGATCATGTTCTTGTTTTCGTCGTCGAGCATTTTCTTGACGGCTTCGGGGTCGTTTTCCTTGTGGCGGTGATAGAGGGCGACGATGGTATGGGGCCCGCCGGGGAGGAGGTCGTATTTGGGGAAGCTGGCGAGGTTGTAGAAGCCGGTGTGGGGCGATCCCCAGCGGAGGCCGAGGGTGCGGAAGAGTTCGAGGATGCGGTCGTTGGCTTTGATGTCGGGGCCGGTGGGGGTGTAGTGGCCGAGGAGTTCCCAGACGCCAAAGCGGGTTTCCTTGGGGTCTGTGCCGTAGGTGCGGGTGTTTTTGGGAAGGGTGACCAGAGAAAGGGTGTTGGAGCGCGTGACGCCGCCTGCGGAGACGGTGATGTCGAGCTTGTGCCAGCCGAGTTTTTTGATGGCGGAGAGGTCGAGGGCGGCGGAGGTGGTGGCGCCGGGTGCGACGGCGATGGTGGTGGCGACTTTGTGGTTTTCGGTTTTGTCGTAGCTTTCGGTGGCGAGGGTGACGGTGGCTTCCAGAGGGGCTGAGGAGGTGTTGGTGACGGGGATGTCGTAGAGGACGGCTTGCGGGCGCTCGAAGGTGTGGGCGAATTGGTTGGGTTTGACTTCGTAGTCGAAGGGGGCTTCTTCGAGGGTGATGCCATGGATTTTCAGTGAGCTGGCGAGGCCGGCGGGGTGGTAGCCGAAGTAGATGGGGTCGGGGTAGCTGCGGTTTAAGGCGACGGGCTTGGTGATCTGGAGGTCGATGACGCTGTTTTTCTGGTCTGAGAGGCCATAAAGGCCGTTGGTGTCGACGGGGACTTTGACGAGGTAGAGGGTTTTGCCTTCGGGGGTGGTCTGGGAGAGCTTTTTGGCCACGCCTTTGGCGATGGAGTCGGGGGTGATTTCAAAGTTGGACATGGCCGGGTAGCCGGCGTCGCCTTTATAGAAGCGGAGTGTGCCCGCGGGGACGGCGTTGGGATCGGAGGAATCGACGGAGGCGAGGACCCAGACATTTTGCCAGGGCTTGAAGGGGACGCGGAGGGAGGCTTCCGCGGGATCGACTTCGAGGCCGGTGCCCCATGCGCGGGAGGCGTTGACATAGGGTGCGTTGGGGCCTGTGCCGTGGGTGAGGCGGTAGCGGTAGAGGGATTGGGTGAGGTCGATGGGTGTTGCGCCAGGGGCGGGGACGCGGAAGGGGACTTTGGAGGAAGGTTCGATGGCGCTGACGCCGGGTGTGCCGGGGACGGGCTGGGAGAAGAGATCGCCGAGGGTGAGGGCGGTGAAGCGGCCTGTGGTTTGGGGTTTCTGAATGGCGATGGAGGAGACAAAAGAGCTGGCGCGGACGGTGGCGCCGAATTTGACGGCGGCGGGGGCAGCGAGGGCGATCTGGGCGACGAGGCGGTCATCGATCCAGATCTGGCGAAGATCGGGAAGGATGATGAGCTTGACGACGAAGGTTTTGGAGGAGAAGGGTGCGAGGCTCTGATAGGCGGAGCCGATCTCGGCGCGGTCACGGGGGTTCCAGAGGTTTTTGGTGGCTTCAAAGCGCCAGCCGTAGCGACCGGAGGCGGCGGGTACGTCGCGCTTCTGGTAAGGCTTGGAGCTAACGAGGACGGCGTCCATGGGCTGGCCGTCGGCGGTGCAGGTGAAGTAGAGGCCGTTATCGGTGGCGCGCTGGACCATGAAGGAGAGGGCGGCGGCTTTTGTAGCGGCTTTGGCGGCCGCCTTGGTGCCGGATGCGGCGGGTGCTTCGGGGGTGGTGGCGTAGAGGTTGGCCCATTCCTTGGTCTGGTTGAGGCTGATTGTGTAGGTTGCCTGGACGGGGGCGGTCAGGGGTTGGTCGTTTTCGGCGGTGGCGGTGAGGGCCTGGTTGGGCTCGGCGGTGAGGCCGGTGGAGGTGAGGGCGGGTTTGCCGGTGAGGGACCAGCCGGTGCCCTTGGAGGCGGTGTTCTGGTTGAAGCGGATGAGGTTGGCGGGGGTTTGGGTGGAGGGTTCCTGGAAGGCCCAGGTGGAGGTGTCGACGGGGGGGAAGTTTTCGGAAGAGGAGGCGGAGGAGGAGATGGTCTGGCAGCCCATGAGGAGGGTGAGGAGGACGGAAGCGGCGATTTTGGAACGCATGGGTGCTCCTGTGGGCGGGGGAATCATGAATGTGATGTACGAGATAGGACAGACGCATCGGGCCGGTGGTGGTTCCGCGCTGTGTTCAAGATATAGCGAGTTGTCGTTTCAAGAAAGGGGAATTTGTTTAAGTGGTGTGGAGCGTGGCGTGATTTCGTGGTTTATAGATGAAATTTGGCAGGAAAAACGTTGTAGTGGAAGGTTGATGGATTGATAAGAGACGGTTTTAAAGGTTGATAGAGAATGATATTTAAACTAAATATTCAGTGAATTAGGTGGAATTTTGAGAGATGGGTGGCGGGGTGAAAAGGGATACCGGCTTAGGCGGAGGACCGCTGAGCCGGTTGAGGGGGCAAGGATGAGGGTTGTGGTGTGTTAACCGGTCCAGAAGACGGAGGGCATGTTGCGGAGTGCCTTACGGGTGTCGTAGCGGACATGGCCGTCGATGAAGAGGGAGTTCCATCCGCGATTGTGGTTGGTGCGGATGGTGTTGGAGGCGGAACTGATGACGCCGTATTCCTCTTCGATCCAGTAAGGGGAGAGGAAGTAGGAGCTATTGGTGAGGAGGGTGTTGGAGACGGATATGCCGCCGGTCCAGCTTGCGCCGTTGGCGAAGGGTAGGTTTGCGCCATTGACCACTTCGCCAATGAGAAGGGTTTCGCCGGGTGAGCGGACGCCGCGGCCTGTTTTTGCAGTGAAGAATTGGCCTGGGTTGGTGTAGGGGTTTAAGCCGGAGCTGGTGTTGCCCCAGTTGCCGGGGAAATAGTGACCGTTCATGCCGTAGGAGGGCGGAGGTTGCGATTGCTGGTTGCCGTTGTTGTAGGGTTGCCAGGATTCGGCGGGGCAGCGCAAGGCAGCGACGTAGGTGGTGGCTTCCTTGTATTCCCCCAGGTAGGGGGAAAGCATGACCATCCAGGGGCGGTTGGGGTTCAGTGAGCCGTAGGTGTAGGGGTAAGTGTCGTATTTGGAGGGATTGATGAAGGGGTAAGCGTCCCGGTTTTGCATCAGGTAATTGGTGAAGGCGGTGGCGATCTGGCGCTCGCGCCCCATGCAGAGGGCTTTTTGAGCGACGGCGCGGGCATCCTGGAGGGAGGGGAGGATGAGCGCCATGAGGACGGCAACGATGGAGATGACGATGAGAAGTTCAATGAGCGTGAAAGCGCGGGAGATGCGGGAATGAGAGGTCGACATGGTTTGGCTCCAGACGTGGAGTTTTGTTTGCGACGTGATGAAGTTTGATCATAACAATCGCGGATGGGCTGGGTAATGAATTGTTATGACATTTTTTAGGTGTGGGGAGGCGGTTAAAAACAGTGATCCAGAGGGGTGCGGGTAGATTGTTGGGTTATGAAGAACGTGCTGTTTATCATCGTGGATCAGTTGCGGGCGGATTGCCTGGGGTATGCGGGGCATCCTTGTGTGCAGACGCCCAACATCGATGGGTTGGCGCGTGCGGGACTGGTGTGCACGAATGCGTTTACACCCACGCCAGTGTGCATGGCGGCGAGGGCGGCGATCCTGACGGGGCGGTATCCGGGTGCGGTCCGGGTGCGGTCGATGGGAGTGTTGCCGCCGGGGGAGGTGACGACGGCGGAGGTGTTTCAGCGGGCGGGGTATCGGACGGGGTGCCTGGGGAAGCTGCATGTGACGCCGCAGCTTTACACGCAGGCGCATTTAAAGATGGACAGCCCGCAACTGAACTGGCGGATTTATGCGCGGGAGGCATGCTTGGCGGGTGTGGTGGACGATCCGTTTAAGGCCAACTATGGATTTCAGGAGCATGTCGGAGCAGACGACACATTGCGGGGAACGCATTTGAGGTGGGTGAAGGAGCATTTCCCGGAACTGGAGGATGCGAAGGCAGAGTATCCGTTTGCGGAGGTGTCCAAGGAAGTGTTTGTATCGCGGGAACACAGCGGGGCGCATCATTCGATGTTTGTGGCCAAGGAGACGGCGGGGTTTATTCGGAGGAATGCGGGGAAAGGATGGTTTGCGCATTGCGGGTTCATCCATCCGCATCACCCGTTTGATGCGCCCAGAGAGCAGATAGCGCGGTATGACGGGGTGGAGATGCCTGAGCCGCGGACGGGGGTGTTGACCAATGAAGAGGGGCTGATTCCGATGCCGGCGGCGGGGGCGCTGGGGGAGATCAACAAGTATCCGGAGGCGTATCGCAAGCAATTGGTGAAGCATTACCTGGCGTCGATTTCGATGATCGACGATGGAGTGGGGGTGATCTTAAAAGCGCTGGAGGAGACGGGGCAGCGGGAGAACACGGTGATCGTGTTCACCGGGGACCATGGCGAGTTTTTGTTTGAGCATGGGTTATTGCGGAAGCCTTCGCTGCATTTTGACGACACGCTGAGGGTGCCGTTTGTATTGAACGCGCCGGGTGCGCCGCGCGGGGTGGTGAATGATGGATTGATGGATTTGACGGACATTCACCCGACGCTGCTGGGGCTGGCAGGGCTGAAGGTGAACCCGGGGGTGCAGGGAATGGATTTTTCGGCGCAGATCATGGTTGGGCAGGAGTTTGGGAAGAAGGATTTGCGGATGGAGATGTGTGATTTAACGCCGCAGGTGCATGGGAAGGCGAGCGGGCCGTACATGGCGGTGCTGACGCTGAGGACCAGGGAATGGAAGCTGAATGTGTACCC
>CAZGOM010000150.1:0-13547 GCA_964527265.1 uncultured Phycisphaeraceae bacterium
TGCTCCACGGCAAACTGCTCCGCCGGCAGGCCAAACGCGTCATACCCCATCGGGTGCAACACGTTGTAACCCTGCATGCGACGGTATCGCGCCACAATGTCAGTTGCGATGTAGCCCAGTGGGTGCCCCACGTGAAGACCTACGCCCGATGGATACGGAAACATGTCCAGCACGTAATACTTGGGTTTGGATGCATCAAACCCCACTTCACCCGGATTGTTCACCCGGAAGGTTTTATTGGTTGCCCACTGTTCCTGCCACCGGGACTCGATCGCTTTGAAGTCGTATTGCATAGACCCATCAAGATACTTCAAAAACGCCCCTCTTGCCCCCTCCTGAACCCTTACTCCAGAACTCCGTGCTCCTCCCGACCCTGGACTCAGGACCCTGGACTCGGGACCTCTTCCTAAAGCACCGGCAAACTCACCCGAATAGCCGCGCGCGGCCGGATCAGCGTCTGGGTCGATCCCGCCTCCGTCTGGTCGAGCGCCTTTTCGGCATCAAACCCTGACAGCGCCCCGGGCATATCGTCAGGCCCGGGCACAAACTGATCCTCAGGAGTGTTCAAAATCTGATCCACCCGAAACCGCACAGCCTGCATCCGCTCAAGCCGCACGTTTTTGAATCCCGTCGCCTTTTCAGGCCGTGAGATCACGCTGAGCCATCGCGTGTATGCCTTGGGCCCATGCCCCAGATTCCAGTCAACACTTTCAAGAAGCTTTTGATACCACTCACGGAACTGAATCTCATCCGGATGCCATCCTGGCAACTTGCGCAGGATGCCCATGTTGCGCAGCAGGCGAAGCTGCCAGTCGCGCGTTTGCCAGCTGAATGTCAGCTTCGCGCCAAAAAGGCGAATTTCGGGCCGGTTGTAATGCCGGTAGTGGATTCGATCCCCGCGCGCCGGGTTCACGCCGTAATGCTTGCGGTCCATCCGGTATTTCTCTGGATGCGTCAGCAGCGTGGCCACATAAATCTCGTCTTTGATCAGCATCACCCGCGCCAGGTTCCAGATCCCCGCCCGCGTCAGGGCATACCCCATCTCCGGCGAATCTTTCACGTAAAGGGCGCTGATGCGGACCAGGTAATCACGCGCATAATCCGGCCCATCCCAAAGGATGCAGTCATGCAACCTCACAAACAGGTCGTGAAGAATGTCCGGGTGGCGCGTCAGGTTAGGCATCTTGCGCTGCGCCTCGCGGCAAAGAATGCGGAAGCGCTTGGCGATGATCTTGCCCCGCTTGCCCGAGCCATAGTGAACGCGCAGAAGATTCACCCGATGTCGCAACGCCTTCGCCGGTGTTGTGCGCCCAGGCTGCGGGTCCAAAATGAATTCATCCGGGTGCACCGCCATTTTCCGACCCACTGCCAGCGCCTTCAAGTTTCGCTCTGCGTCCTGGCTCACCACATCCCGCACGGCCTGCTCCAGCGCATCCAGGGTCACGGGGATCAAACCCTTTTGAAACGCATACCCCAGCATCGCCGTGTTGGTATACCTCTGATGGCCAAAAATGCGCTCACACACCCCTGAGAAGGACGGCGCATAAAAGTGCCCGGGATGAAGGCATTGCCGGAGGGCCTGCAGCGCCGGCCCCGCTTCCATTGAATCCAGTCCGATCTGCGTGCGCACCGTCGGGTGCGGCTGGCCATCGATCACCGCGCCGGTACGCAACGGCGTCACCGCGCGCACACCCCGCTCAGCCGTCACAGCACCCCCCGCCTCAAACAAGTCCAGGCCGACCAGCAGATCTGCCTTTCCGTACGGCACTTCCGGAGACACAAAAGGCCCCATCGGGTCCAGGTCGCCGGCGCTCACAACGCGCCCTGCGCCGGTTTCCATCGCTACCCAGACTGGCGGCAATTGAATGCGTGACGATGCGCTGGCGAAAAGCACCCGCGCCTGCGCCCCGCCCGTGCGCAGCGCCGGGTCGCGTGATTCCATCACCTGCACCCGGTAACCCATCGCATGCCCCGCCCGCGCCAGCATCTGCCCCGTAAGCGTCACGCCCGACCCGCCCACCCCCGCCACCACCGCGCGCCAGCTCTCCTGCGAGGCATGCAGAAACTCAGGCGGCTGCGGGATAAAGTCCAGATCGATGTGTTCCTCCGCGTGATAGCTCGGGCGTGACCGCTCCACCACCACCTCTTCAAACGCCGGACACGCATTCAGCCGATGGCACGCCCCGTCGGACACGCAATCCGACCGGTCCGTCTGCACCTTGGGCCCCTGTTCGGTCTTCACCACCGTCAGCCCCGGGCACCCCGTCCGCGAGGTGCATTCCATGCAGAATTCGCACACTTCCGTCGCGATATGTACATGTCGCTGCGTTGATAAAAACCCTTGCTGCGAAATCGTCTCCCGCTGCGCCTGAAACCGCCTCCGGTGCAGTGTCAGGCCGCATTCCTTGTCTGCAATCAGAACTTTCACTCCCGGCTCAAGCACCGCGCTTTCCAACAGTTTTCGGTATCGGCTCCGATCCGAAGGGTTGAACCGCACGATCCGCACATCCGCCTTGGGCTTGCGGGGCACCATTCCCTCCACCACCGTCTCGATCCTCACCGCGGCCTTATCGTTTGATCCCCCCGGCTGCGGCGTGCCCGCGTGCGGCGCCAAGCCGGAACTGGCGGCTACCTTGTTGTCCGTGATGATGAACACGGCTTCATCCCCTGATCGGATCGCCTCCGCCACCGTCGCCGAACCATCGCGAAAAAACGCCCCATCCCCCATCATCACCACCGACCGCCGCGCCACCCGCCCCACAGGCTGCGGCCCAGCCTCGCTCTTGGGGCTCAGCGCCACCCCCGGGCCGATCATCGCCATCCCCATCTGGTCAAAAGGCGCGTTGCGTGCCAGTGTCATGCACCCGTCGCTGCCGAAAATGTCCACCTCGACAGGCTCGCGCTTGTAGCGTCGCACCATGTAGCGTGCGTCGGCCAGATCGCGCTTGACCTCCGCCAGCACTTCCGATGTTTCCCTGTGCGGGCAACCTGCGCAAAAGGTTGCCGTACGGTCTGGCACGGGCACACGCAAAACCGACGTTTCGGAAATCCGGTCCAGCTCGGCGTTAAGCCGACCCTGCGTCAGATCCACGGCCAGAAGCGGATGTCCGCGCAGCACCGGAGCCATGCGCTCCGTCAGCCATGAAGGATGCAGCCACTGCCCCCCCGGCGGCATCTGCCGCGCATTCCAGGATGTTAATTCCACCAGCTTTTCTCCAGCTCTCTGCACATCCTGCCGCTCCTGCAGCAGATCGCTGATCTGATGAAACACCAGTGCGCCCCCCTGCTCCACCACCACAATCCGTGACACTTTCTTGGCAAACTCCATCACCATCGCACCATCAAGCGGGCTCACCAGCCCCATCTTCATGACAGGAAACCGCCCCGTCAGGCCAAGATCCTCCAGTGCGTGCGCCAGCGGCGCATAAGCCCAGCCCACCGCGATGAACCCCAACTCCACTATTTCATCTTTCTGCGGCCTGTCAAAAAAACTGTTCACCCCCGAAGCGCGTGCCATCGCCAGCACCCGCGCCGTCCCCGGTTGCATCTCCAGCACCGCCGATTCATGAGCCGCGGCAACAGGCGCCACCCCAGCCGCGGTCTGCGACACCTGGCCCAGTGCTTGCCCCAACGCCTGCCCCCCCGTGTCATGGTTGGGATAACAATGCGCTACGCCTGAAAGCGCCTCACCTACCGCCAGCCGCAGCCCCACCGGCTGACCTGAATCCCGCGATATCTTCAACGCCAGCGCCGCCCAATCCTTAATCTCCTGCGCGCGGCACGGCTCCAAAAGCGCCAGCCCCGCACGCACCGCCACCGCACGCGAATCCGTCCCCAGCCCCGGGCTGGGCTCCACCGGAATCGGCCAATCGCCAAACACGATCACCGCACCCGCACCGGGCACTCCGGTTCCTGCCGCACCCGTTAACCGCAGAATTTCCGGAAGTACCTGGTCGGCGCTCTGGCCGGGAATCACACACATTCCGGATTTACCGTGCAGCATCGCACCTGACAAAAGTGCGATCGCCTGCCCTGGCGAATGACCCACTTTGACATTGATGCCTTCTTTGGCAAGATCCCCCTCCAGCGCGCGCAGGCTTGAAAAAAAGCCTGATACCGGCCACGCCGGGTGCCCTGTGAATAGCCCCACTCCCCCAGGCGCTTCAAGTGCGCCTTTTAAGAGAAGTTCCGGGCCGGTGAAGTACCCTGAGCCTGAACTGAGTTTCACCCTTTGGTTCCACATGATTTTTGCCCGCTCTAAAGCCGGCAATGTGATTGTAGCCGGGAAACCACATCGCCATGCCTTGCCCCTCTTCCTCCAGATCATCACTCCTCTTAACTCAATCCACTTACTGCTCACCGCTGCCCGCTTCCTCCTTAGACTTTTCCCCTGAAAAACGGTACTCTGGTGCGTTCGCTGCAATACGATGACCCCTGCGCTAAACCAACCTCCAGACCCCCATCAAGGCATACGCATCGCCGGCGTCGGCATGGTCTCACCCATGGGGCTCACCGCCTGGGAAAACCTGGCCGCCCTCCTGGCCGGCAAACGCATCACCGACCGGCTCCCCCGCCTCCCCGAAGACATTGTCCCCGTCGACCTCGTCAAAACCCTCGGCTCAGTCATCTTCGCCCAGCAAAGCGCCACCGACCCCAGCGTCGATCTGGCCGAACGCGCCTTGCGTGAAGCACTCGCCCAGGCCAACTGGGCACCCGGCAACGATCAATCCTCTCTCAACGACATCCCCGTCTATCTAGGCATCTCAAAAGGCGCCATGCACGCCACAGCCAGCGCCCTTGAACGCCACGCCGGCTTGCGTGGCGCCCGCACAGGCCGCGCAGGAGCGCTGGGCCCGCCACCCGTCGCCGACTCTCACATGGCCGTCGCACTCGGCCCCGTCGGCTATGTCGCCCACCACCTTTCGCGGAAACTCGGGTGCACTGAAATCAACACTGTGGTTGCCGCTTGCGCCTCCAGCCTCACCGCCCTCCACTTGGCCCGCATGCGCCTTCTGCACGACCCAAGCGTCTCACGCATCCTGGTCGTCACCAGCGAATCCGCACTCATGCACGCTTTCGTCTACAGCTACCACCGCCTTGGCGTCCTCCCCACCCTCACGCCCGCGGCATGCCACCTGGCCCCCCTTGATCAAAGCCGCGCAGGCTTCCTCCCCGTTGAGATCGCCGGCGCCGTCGCCCTTGAACGCGTCGGTCCCGGCCCGCGCCCCGCCAGCGGTCTCAAATCCAACATCACCCTGCTGGACACCCTCGCCGGGTGTGAAGCCTACGACCTCATCCGTCCTGCCCCTGATATGCCAGCCCTCCTGAATGTCGCCGCCCGCCTGACCGCGAACCGCACCATCGACCTTCTCCACCCCCACGCCACCGGCACCCACGACCATGATCCGGCGGAACTGGCCGCGCTCGCCAAAGCCTGCTCTGGTCAAGCCTTCCCACCCGACGTGTACGCCTCCAAAGGCGCACTTGGCCACGGCTTAGGCTCCGCAGGCCTCGTCTCCCTGATCATCGCCTGCATGTCCGGCGTCGCCCAGACCCGTCCACCCATGCCTTGGCTCAAAACCCCCATCGACACCGCCCTCCCTCTCAACGCCCGGCCCGCCAAGCCCTTGGGCAAACGCTCCACCCATGCCATCTTCTCAGCAGGATTCGGCGGCCATGTCGCAGGCGCAGTAGTCCAAATCGAAAAATAACCGTCCTGCACATTGCACCAGAAAATGAAAAAGGGCCCGAAGCATTCACTCCGAACCCTCTTGCTTTTTGACTCTGAAATCCGCCCTGAATCTTCGACTCCAGGACACAGGACGCTGCACCCGCGACTCCCAACACGTCTTCGTGTTTGGCGATCATGCCCGCGCCATCAGCGCCTTCTCCAGTTCCTGCAGCGTCGAAGCCACCCGCTCCTTGCGCTCGGTGTCCATGTCCCGGTATCCAAACCGGATTTCATAGAACAATTCCGTCAACTGCACAACCGGCTTGGAAATCGCCGGGGAGCGCTTGGCCAGGTCCTTTGCATATCCGAACGGGCTCTGCCAGCTCGGTCGGTTGTAGCCATGGCGTTCCAGCATGTCCAGCATCTGCAGATAGAACTTCAGCCGCGAGGCCAACTGCCTACGTTGCGCGCGCGGAAGCGCCGTCAATTGAAGCGCCGTCATGCGCTGACGCCTCACATACGCAATGCGCACAAGCAACCCCACGCCCATCGTCAGCGCCAGCATGATGATCACAATCAAAATCAGCGTGACACGGTCCACCTGCCAGCCTGAAAGCTTCTTGCTGAACCACTCCACGGCCGAGTTCATCCACGATCCGGTGCCACCGATCTCGGTCACCGATTCAGTCACATCGCCCATCACGCGTTCACGCGCAACGCTGTCATAGGTGATGACGGTCGACACCCAGCGGTACTGGTAATGATCGTAGAAATCGCTGAGCCAACGGTTCCAGCCCATCGGCTCGCGAAAACCGCTCACTGCTGCCGGAGGCGTGGGGTCAAAGGTGATCCACCCCTGATTCGCATCATAAACCTCTACCCATGCATGGGCGTTGCTCTGCCTGGCAAGGAAATACTTGCCCACAGTGTTGTAATCCGCCGACAGGAACCCAGTCACCACACGCGCAGTCATACCCACGGAACGCGCCATACCCGCCAGCGTGCCGGCAAAGCGTTCGCAATGACCGCTCTTGTCATCCTCCAGGAAGTACATCACAGGATCTTTCCCGCGCGGCACACTCTTGGTATCCGTCTTGTACTCGTAATTCTTCTGCAGATAGTCGCACAGCGCCTGGGCAATCAGCGGGTCGTTATCGTCACGAACACGCTCGGAATCGCGCGTCAGCCCATAGCCCTCAAGCACCTTGAGGGTGTAATCTTTCAACGCATCCGTTTTGGCCCGCATCCCGCGGGCGTAGCGGCCGATCTGGCTGGGCTTGAGCGATTTTTCCGGCAGTTCCGGCGGCAAGGAACTGAAATCCTTCAAAAACCCCTCCGTCTTGCCATCTTTGCGGGCCTGCTGCCACTTGGCCAAAAGCTCCTGGGATTCCTGCGTCGCGTTGGTGGACAGGCAGTTGATGCGGTATTCAAAGGATTTGAGCTTCGCATCGTTGATCGCCACCTGGCGGTCCACTGGATTGAAGATCATCTGCTTGGCGCCTTCGATGTAAATCCAGTCCGGCGACCAAAGCGTAAACACGTTGGGCTCTTCGCGCCTTCTGATCTGCACAATCGCCAATGTCGGATCGCCTGCTTCCACGCGCGGCAGCAGCGTAAGACCCTCCGCCTTCATGTCCACACGGATGTCCTGGCTGGCGCTGGCCTGGGAGCGCTGCCAGATGCCCGTATTGGGATCAAAATTGTCGAGCATGGCCCCGCGCAGCAGGTATTTGAAGTCCGGGTTGGATGCAGGGTCGATCCGGACGCCGTCCTGTTCAAGGTAGAAATGGAGAACCGGATCGCGGTTGGTCGCCTCTCCGGGCCCTCCATCTGACATCGAAACGCGCGTGCTGAAGCCAGTCTTCCCGCCGGAACCCTTACCCCCCATATCCGCGTTGAAATTCGGATCGCCCGAGCGGGGAATGGCGATGAAGATCAATGCGCTCAAACCCGCCACGCTCGAACCGACCACCACCGCCATCGCGCGAAAGTGCCATCGGTATCCCCGCCCGCGCACCGGGTTGGGTGCGGAAACCAGCGCCGGGTCCGGCGCGGCACGGCGGTTGTTTTCCGTCACGCCATCTGTCGTCACCTTCAGATGGAACACAAGCACCGTAAACAGCGTCAACACGCAGTAGACGATCAGCATCACCCCGTAGATCAGCTCGGAGGAAAACGCGCTTGCGCTCACCATCAGCAGCACGCTCAGCACAAGAAGCTCGCCATACTCCCGATTGGTTTTGCGCCCGTAGAGCATCACCACCTGAAGCCACATGATGAAATGTCCCGTCGCCAGCGGCACCTGCCCCTGTTGACGCACCAGATCCACCAGCAGCCAGGCCACCGCCCCCATCGCTCCCAGCATCACTGCCCAGTGCGGCAGCGGCCGCCCCGTGGGCCCTTCGGAAATGGCCCAGCTTAAGGCAGCCAATCCCCCGACGACCAGAAGCAATACTGGGTTGCGCTCGGCGATCGTGAAGGCCAGAAGCCCCAGAATCACTTGCGTCAGCACCAAGGCGCGAAAAATGTTCGATAAATTCATTGCCGCCCCTCCAGCACAGCCTGACGCCTGGATTCAGGAATCGACCGGCGGTTCATCACCTCCGGGCTCTCTTCGGCATCGGGTTTCATCACATATTCCTCCAGCCGGTCCACCCCCAGCACCAGCACGCTCACACGGTTGGCCCCGCGCATCAGCGGCATCCCCTCGCCGGTCTTCACCACAATGTTCGGAGGCGCAGCCCCCGCCACCACTTGATCGCTCCGCCTGCCGAAATCCAGCATGGCCAACGACTCAAGCATCCTCTGCCTGTGCGAAAAGCTGTTGTAGACCGGAAACGGCTGGGTATGCATGCCCGTCACGCTCAAGCCGATCTGATACCCCCGGTTATACGCATCGCAGATCAGCGAAGCCGTCAGGCTCACCGCCTCTTCCGCCTGGTCAAGCAACACCGGGTTGGCCATTTGCGCCTGGTTGACTTCTTCCCGCGCCGCGCCCGGCTCATCCAGCCGCTGGCCTGCCGGAAGTGCCGTCAGGTCGAGATTGATCATCACCCGTGGCGGTGTCGCAATATTCAACTCCCGCGTGATCAATTCTCCTGTTCGCGCCGTGCGCTTCCAGTCCACCAGTTTCAGGGAATCCCCAGGCCGGTAGTCACGCAGGCCAAAGAATTCCTCGTGCCCGCCACCCTGCTCTTTATGCCGTGTTCCGCCCGACCGGCTGGTATGTTCCATTTCGCCCAGCACCTTCCGGTGTAAACGGTAAAGCCGGGGATAAACCAGGATTTCCTCTGGCTGCTCAAACTCCACGACACGCTGGATCAACCCAAAGGGAAAACCGGAAAACACCACGATCCGCTCAAACTTGAGCGATCCGCGCCGCTGCGGCCAGCATACCGCTTCGATCTGCTGGCTCTGGTTGGGGCCAATGTGTAATGCCCACGCAAACGGCCGCCCACGCAGCCTCTGCAGTGGTTCGGCGATCGGCCCCGCTTTCTTCCAGCCGTGCTTCCCCGTCCCCCAGTTCTCCGTCACGATCAAACCAAACAAAGGCATATACGCCTTGTGATTCACGATGTTGTATCGGATCGCCGTCGACTCCCCCGTGATCGCCTGCAACGGCAAAATCCGGTGGACTTCAATATTCCTGAGCATCTGCATCGACAATAGGGCCGAAACCACAAACCCGCCGATCATCAGCCCAAAAGTCCAAAACAGCAGGTTTGACTGCAGTTTCAGTCCGGACACAAGAATAATCGCCGCCAGAAAGAAAAACACCAGCCCGCCCGGACCCATCTGGTACCGGACGCTCTGCTTGGGTTTTGTCGGAGTAGACATGTAAACCTCAATCTAAGTCTCGAAGCAACATTATTCCGCCGCTGTGCAGACAAAAGCTAAAAACAACCGCATGCCGAATTGCGCATGATCCCAATCGCCGCGCCACACGCCTAACGCAGCAACTGCTCTTTCATTTGCAGCGTTTCCTTCAAAACATCGTGCGGAGTCTGATAATTGTCACGCCCAGGCACCAGCGTGATCAACACGCGCTTGCTTGACCACGGAAGCTGAATGGTCTTGTTGGTCGGCGCAAACCCCCCGGCCTGCCCCACGATGTTCACGTCATATTCCAGGAAACCCGCGCCATTGGCTTCCACCGGAATCGTAAAGCGCCCCTTTTCATCCGTAATCGCCTGCGGCAGAATCTGCGGCCGCATCTCTCTGGGATCAATGATCGCAGACACCGCAGCGTCGGGAATCCCCATCGACTGCAACCGCTCGTCATCGTCATCCACCACTTCAATGCTCTGCACCTTGCCCGACACCACCACGCCTTTAAGCTTGTAGGTTGAACAGCCCGTGGAAAACAACAGGCATATCAGAGACAAAAGTCCGGCCAGCGCCATTTGCCGATTCATCCAAAACCTCATTCTTTTAAGCAGAACCCGGCTGTCTCCAACCGGACCTGGCTTGCTGCGAGACGGGACCCCGGAAAACACTCAAGGCCCCGGGCCATGTTACACGCTCTTACGAAACTGTGAAGGGCCTTCGGCAGAAACTAACCCGGGTTTCTGAACCGAACCTATGCCTCCAATCAAATCGCTATCCCCATCATGGCACTGCGCAATGACCACCCTT
The DNA here is from genome assembly GCA_964527265.1 of uncultured Phycisphaeraceae bacterium. Lineage (GTDB taxonomy): Bacteria > Planctomycetota > Phycisphaerae > Phycisphaerales > Phycisphaeraceae > CAZGOM01. The sequence continues at coordinate 10,307 of CAZGOM010000150.1, forward strand.
AAGCCTTGGGTTTGAGTTCTTCGGATTTTGGCAGGTCTTTAAGGCTCGCCAATCCGAAAACCTCTAAAAACGTTTTGGTCGTCCCATAAAGCATCGGACGCCCGATGATCTCGGCTCGCCCCACGATTTTCACCAGATGCCGCTCCATCAAACTCCGGATTACCTCGCCCGAAGCCACACCGCGGATTGCTTCCACATCCGCTCGCGTGATTGGCTGCTTGTACGCAATGATCGCTAGACTCTCCAGTGCAGCAGGCGACAGGCGATTATGTTCACGCGCCCGATTGGCCGCCGCCAAAATCCCCGCAAAGCGCGGCAATGTCAGGATCTGCCAACCGCCCGCAAGTTCTTCGATCCTAAACGACCGCCCTGAACTTTCGTACACCCCATTCAACCGCTTGATGCCTTCCCCAATCACCTTGCTCGAAATCTTCTGCCCCAGGGCATCCGCGAGTTTCGCAGATGGAACCGCCCGGTCGGAGGTCATTAGGACGGCTTCGATCTGCAGGTCCAGCTCTTGTAGAGGCAATGGCTCTGTGCCCATGTTCTCAGGCGATGTCTGGGAATTTTCGACAGGCAGGCTTTCCGGTCCGGTTTGGGTCATGACGACATTGTAGAAAGTTGTGCGCTCAGTGAAAGCATAAAAAACAACCAGGGCCTTCCGAAGAAGGCCCTGGCGTGTTTATGACGGACATTTAAATCAAAGGAGTCTTGCGACCCCGTGTGATTTAGTAGTTCGCATCGGTGTAACCGAACAGGGCCGAGGACGTCCCCGACTTGTTGGTGGAGGTGCCGGTGGAGAGGCTGCTGAAGAGGAAGTCGTCAGAGTTGATCTGAGAACCGTACTTGGTGTTCAGGCTGAGGGTCCCAAGGCGAGCGTTGGTCGCGTTGAGGAATTCAGCATGGTTGTCACCCCACAGGACGGTGCCTTTCCAGTCGGCGCCGGTGCCGCTGGAGGTCGACCACACGGAGCGAACGTTGCTGGAAGCAGCGGTCGTACCGGCAGAGTTGCGGTCAGCGATCAGGATCGCCTGGCTGTTGGCATTGTCACGCCATTCCACAACGCGGCCTGAGCCGTCAGCGCCGGCGAAGGTCGTGGTGTTGGTGCCGCTGGCGATGCGCAGCAGGGAGTAGGAGAACTGGCTGGTGGTGGGCAGGGTGCTGGAGACCGACCACTTGGACAGAACGTCCTGGGGGTTGATCAGCAGGTCGCCGGCGACAAACGAGCCGTTGAGGAGGATGTAGTAACGGCCGGAGAACGAACCACCGCCGGCGCTCTGGGAGGTCACGGCGCTATAGGTCGCGTCGCTGGAGGCCAGGGGCACGCCGGTGTTGTTGAGACCCGGCAGGTAGGTGTTGTTGTTCTGGGCAAAGATCACCATGGACTGGTGGATGCCGCGAACCTGGCTGGAGTTCTTCATCTGGTTGGCAGTGCGGCGAGCAGCGCCGAGGGCCGGCAGCAGGATGCCGATCAGCAGGGCGATGATCGAGATAACAACCAACAGTTCGATGAGGGTAAACGCACGAAGCTTACGCATGGACATAGACCGTCTCCTGAAAAGGAAGACATGAAACCTCCCGTTGAGGAAACTTGGAGAAGGAAAAGCCCTACGACCCTGGTCGAAATATTCCGAAATGGGAAAAATAACGGACAGAAATGACCAAAACCTCAGACAACCGACTCCAGCCCATCCCTCAAGCAGGGTGCCCCGGAGCGAACTATCGCTCCTGATAAAGGCACAGGTGCTTGTTGCACCAACAAATCAAAAACTACCGGAATAAAAAAACGGATGCAAGAGCAAAAACGAAATTTTATTCCTACGGATTGTCAGCAATAACCAGAGCCTCACCAACGACTTACACACATGAATAGGGCTCTTTCGACAAAAGGTTTGGCGCACCGCCTCCAACAACTCGCATCATCCCTTTTTTTCCACCACCCCCACCCGCGGACAGATCGAAAACAGCGTGCAGCGCGCACACTGCGGATTGCGGGCGTAACACACCTGACGGCCATGAAAAATCAGGCGATGCGAAAGCACGGTCCAATCCTTCTGCGGAAACAGCTTCATCAAATCCAATTCGATCTTTTCCGGCGTCTTCTGCTTGGTCAGCCCCATCCGCTGGCTCAAACGTGACACATGCGTATCCACCACCACCCCGATATTTTTCCCATACGCGTTCCCCAGCACCACATTACTGGTCTTGCGCGCAACCCCAGGCAACGTCAAAAGCTCCTCCATCGTGTCCGGCACACGCCCGCCGTACACCTCCGTGATGCGCTTGGATGCGCCGATGATATTCTTGGCCTTGTTCCTGAAAAAACCCGTGCTCTTAACAATTGCCTCCACATCCTCCTGCTGCGCGTTCCCCAGCGCTTGCGCCGTCGGATACCGCTTAAACAGCACCGGCGTGACCATGTTCACCCGTTCATCCGTGCATTGCGCCGAAAGCACGGTTGCAATCACCAACTCAAACGCATTCTGATGCGTCAGCGCGCAATAGGCGTCAGGATAAAGCCGCGCCAGTTCCTGCCCCACCGCCTCCGCATGCGCCTGAAGCTGCGCCCTGCCGATGTTTTTTTTCTCTGCCGCTTTCGCCATCTGAAATTCCTTAAATGTCACTGAAAATTGTACCGCCCGATGCACACCGACGTCCTAATCCCTCCCTCTTTCATCTGACAGAACCCAAGACCCAGAACCCAAGACCCATTCCTCCTTTGACTTGCATTGCACCTCGCCCCTACCATACATATACGACTAAATCAGTCGTATTATGGAAACCGCATGAAACTCTCGGCAAAATCAGACTACGCACTCCGCGCCCTCTTCACCCTCGTCGAGCACTACGGCCGCGGCCCGATCCCCATCCGTGAACTCGCCCGTAGAAACGACGTCCCCAAGCGCTTCCTTGAGCACATCATGCTCGACCTCAAAACCCAGGGTATCGTCTCCAGCATGCCCGGCAAGCTCGGCGGCTACCTCCTGGCCAAACGCCCCGACCAGATCACCATGGGTCAGATCGTCCGCCATTTCGACGGCCTCATGGCCCCCATCGGCTGCGTCAGCGTCTCCAATTACGAGCGTTGCTCGCAGGAATCCGTCTGCCGCTTCCGCCGCGTCTTGTTGGAAATCCGTAACTACACCGTCAACATGATGGACAAAGCCACCCTCGCCAAGGTCTACTCCGGCCAGCCCGTCGCCAAAAGCGAAGTCTTCGACCAGGAAATGATCAACGGCGC
>CAZGOM010000151.1:0-13540 GCA_964527265.1 uncultured Phycisphaeraceae bacterium
CACCAGGAGTTTCAGGAGGTCAAAGAGGATGTAGCGGTAGAGTGTCCAGGGCATGATTGGCGCGTTGAGCAGTCGTATGCGGCTTGCGCCCGGGTTATCGGGTGGCCGGGTTGTCGGGTGTCCGCGAGGATGCCCGCCCTGGGATTGAAGGGGCGTGTGATCATGCCCCCGATCACCCGACGACCCGATAACCCGGGTGCGTTGGGCGTGTTGCAGAATGCAATAGTTTATGTCATTTGCGGGTGTGATTCAGGCGAGGGCTTGTTTTTGGATGGCGTGGAGTTTTTTGATGCCCTTTGAGGCGAGGGCGAGGAGGTCGTCGAGCTGGGTTTTGGAGAATGTGCCGTGCTCGCCGGTGCCCTGGACTTCGATGTACTGGTCTTTGGCGTTCATGACGACGTTCATGTCGACTTCGGCCTTGACGTCGAGGGGGTAGTCGAGGTCGAGGACGGCTTTGCCGTCGATAATGCCGACGGAAATGGCGGCGATGGGGCTGATGATGGGGTTCTGGGCGATGAGTCCCTTGGCCATGGCGTGCTTGATGGCCATGGCGAGGGCGACATACCCGCCGGTGATGGAGGCGGTGCGGGTGCCGCCGTCGGCGAGGAGTACGTCGCAGTCGACGGTGATCATGACGGAGGGCATTTTTTCAAGGTCGACGGCGGCGCGGAGGGCGCGGCCGATGAGGCGCTGGATTTCGGTGGCGCGGCCGTCGGGGCCGCGTTTTTTGCGGTCCTGGGTGGAGGCGGGGTGCATGGCGTATTCGGCGGTGACCCAGCCCTTGGGTTTGACCTCTGGCTTTTTGGGATCAGGCAGGAGCCATTTTGGGACTTCCTTTTCGATGCTGGCGGTGCAGAGAACTTTGGTTTCACCCTGGGTGATGATGACGCTGCCGGCGGCGGCGGTGGCGAAGGGGGTGATGGTGGTGGGGCGGAGTTGGTCGTGTTTGCGGGTCATGGTATTGGGTTCTGGGTATTGGGTTGTGGGTTCTGTCAGAGAAGAAATCTTGCGTTGTGTGTCGAATGAAGAAAAGAACACCCTTACCCCTGCCCTCCTCCTGAGGGAGACGGGGGAAGGCGGAAGAATCTATCGGCGTTTGCGTCGACGGTTTTGAGGAACGCGGGGTAGTCGATGTTGCGGGCTTTGGCCAGATGAGCCGCGGTGTAGGGGAGATAAGAGGGTTCGTTGGTTTTGACTTTGCGGTGGGGCGCGGGGGTGAGATAGGGAGCGTCGGTCTCGATCATGAGGCGGTCGAGAGGGACGCGGCAGGCGCTGGCGGTGAGGGCGTCGGAGTTTTTGAAGGTGACGACGCCGGTGAAACTGACGTATGCACCAAAGGCCAGGATGGCGTCGAGCTCGGCATCGGTGCCGGTGAAGCAGTGGAAGACGAAGCGGTCGCCGGAGATGCCGGAGTCGCGGAGCATGGGGAGGGTGTCGGCGACGGATTCGCGGGAGTGGATGATGACGCTTTTGTCGAGCTCTTTGGCGAGCTCAAGCTGAATGGCGAAGGTGACTTTCTGGACGTCGATGGTGGGGTCGGAGTAATGACGATCCAGGCCCATTTCACCGATGGCGACAACGCGCGGTGCGGCCAGAAGGGCGCGGAGCTGGTCCTTGAGAAGCGCGGCGTCCTGATGGGCGGCGCTGTAATGGGGGTGAACGCCGGCGGCGGCGTAAACACCGGGGTATCGGCTGGCGAAGGCGATGGATTTCTGAGCGTCCTGCGGGGAGGTGCCGATGGTGATCATGCGGTCAACTCCTGCGGCGTGGGCGCGGGCGATGACGTCGTCAATCTGGGAGGAGAGCTGGTCGTAAGTGAGGTGGCAGTGGGTGTCGATCATGGGCGTGGTGGGAAGGAGGAAATCAGATCAGGGATTTTGCTGTTTGATGTAGGAGCGCCTGGCGAACCACAAGCGCAGGAGGGCAAGAGCCAGGCCGGAAGCGGCCAACGCGGTGCAGATGATGCCGACCGTGGGGTTGTCGCGGATGACCAGGAGGGACCAGAGGAGGACGAAGGCGGTCATGAGTGCGAAGTTGATCACCTGAGCCTTGATCTGCTGGAGGCGGTATTGCGCAGCTTCGGGAAGGATGACGCCGGGGGGGAGATTTTCAGCGTCCGGGTCATTTGGGTCGCTGACGGCGGGCGAGGGAGCGTCAGCTTCCTGTGGGGGTGTGGATTGAGGCTGGTTTTGAGAGGCTGGCGGGTTGGCCAGCCAGGGCATGGCCGCCTGTGCGCGGGCGTCGGGCTGCTGGCCGGAAGAGGGCGTGGGTTCAGAATCGGGATTTTTTGAAGTTTTCAGGGTCACACCAAGCTATCTTAGCATGAAGGCAGGCAGGTTCCGCACTGGTTGATGCCGTGAATGACAACAATGCTTGTCTATGATTCCGGGGGATTCTGGTGGGGCCGCGTGATGCGGACAGAGTGTGCGTTTTGTACAGCCATTTGAATACATTCCCGTGTTTAACTTTTTGGGAAAGAGAGCGATTGAACATGAATAAGCATGCACGAGTGAGCCGGGGTCGGCTGGGTTTTACGCTGGTTGAACTGCTGGTGGTGATTTCCATCCTGGCGGTTCTGATGGCGATGCTGCTGCCAGCGATCAGTGAGGCGCGGGCCAACGCGCGGCAGGTGGTGTGCATGTCGCAGGTGCGGCAGCAGTCTGTGGCGATGTTCAACTATGTTGCCGATCAGCGCGACACGGCATTTCCGCTGACGGGAGAGAACAGTGCGGCGTGGATGATCCGCCTCGCGCCGTATCTGGGGTGGTCGGGGGAGTGGCAGGTGGATGAAAGCACCGGGAACACCATCAACGGGGCGCTGGGGGACAGGGCGGATTCGGCACACGCGGTGGATAAGGAGATTTCGATTTTCCGCTGCCCCAATGCAAAGATGCGGACAGAGACGGTTTTTGCCTACAACTCGGGGTATTACGGGATCAATGTGGATCTCACGTCCTCACGCAACCGCAACTCGCCCACGGCATGGCCGCTGCGCCGGACCATGCAGCAAATCAAGATGGACCCGAGCCGGTTGATCCTGGGAGGGGAATGCATGCGGTATGCGCCGATCGAATTCTTCTCGGCGATGAAGGTGACAGTGAATTCCACAGCAGCGCGCTGGGGGCACCGGCAGGCGCTCAATGAGATGTTTGCGGATGGGCATGCCGAGGCGCTGAAACTGGGGCACCGAACAGATTTGCAGGCAATGGACCTGCGTTTCGGTGAAGCGCCAACATCGTATTACCAGCCAGGATGGTATTGATTCGGGGTTACTTTCCGCTGTTGGATCTGCGAATGAAACCGAGGATCAGGAGAAGGATGCCCAGGAGGATATAGCCTGTGGCGGCGAGGGCCTCATAGGGGTGGAAGATGCCAACGATGATGAATTGGCGATCGGTCATGAAAAAGGAAATGATTCCGACAATAACGAGCATGATTCCCCAACCAAGCATGGTCTACCTCATTGCGTGCAGCGGATGAATGGAAATGTCCCGGGCGCCCGGAAAGCTGATGCTATTGTGGCGGTTGCCGCAGGCGTGTCAACAATGTTCAATCGATGGGGCGAAGGGCGACAGGGCCGGCGAGCTGGGTTTGGATGATGGTGTTGCCGTCGATGTCGGAGGCTTTGAAGACCAAGCCGTCGAAGGAGAAGTCAACGGCGGCTTTGGGGGTGGTGATGCGGTGGCCGTTATTGATTTTGAAGGTTGGGGCGGGGTCGCCGGGTTCCTGGCGGACGAAGAAGGAGAGGAAGACGGCTTTGGGTTGGTTAAGGCGGGATTCGATCCAGGCTTCGTTGCGTTGATCAAGTGGCGTGTCGATGCGGGTGCGGTCAAAGGGTGGGGTGTTTTTCTGAGTGCCCTGGGCGAAGAGGGGAGCGGGGGCTGAGTGCTGGGCCAGAAGGCAGACGAGGTTTGCGCCGGAGGAAGCGGGGACGGTGAAATAGCCGAGGGTGTCGATGGTGACGGGCTTGGCGGTGTGCCAGCGTGTGGCGACCTGGGCGGCTTGAGGGCCCGCAGTGATGCGGTCAAGCACGGCGACAAAGGGGCCGGCATGAATGACGGCCCTGTGAACGGCTTCGGCGCCCGGGTACATGGGGGTGAGATCAATGGACCATGCGGCGCAGCCGGCGAGGCTGGGGGGGAAAGCGGGGTTTGTTTTCTGGGAGAAGTCTATGAGTTTGGCGCGGTCGTCCTCGCGGCGGGAAGTTTCGCGGCCGTCAATGTGGGGTACGTTGTGGCCGCTGGAGGAGGATTGGTAGTACTTGTAGCGGTTGGAACCCCAGAAGTCCTTGGGGTAGACGGGGGTGGGGATGCCGGGATCAAGGATGATGGGTTGGTTATCGAGGTAGATGCAGACGGCGCCGGCGTCGTGGTGGCCGTGGATTTCGTTGCCGTGGCCGGCTTTGGAGAAGACGGCGAGGGGGACGGAGGCGTGAGACCATTCGGTGCGGCTGACGATGTAAGCGGAATGCGCTTTGAATGCGGCGGCGGTGGGTGTGCCGAGGGATTCAGGGGGTGTGGGGAGAAGGGCGGGGTTAAAGGTGAGGAGTTCAAACCATGCGGAGTGATTTTGGCCGTTGGATGCGGGGTTATGGGTGAGGTAAGCCCATTGAATGAGGCCGTCGCCGGTGGCATCGGCGATGGCGGCGTACTGAGAGACGTTAAGGGGGCGCAGGGGGTGAGTGTCGCCAAAGGGGGCGGGGATGGCGCCGGGGAGGAGGAATTGCATCTGCCAGCGGCAGTTTTCGACGAAGGGCCATTGTGCGAGGCGATTTTCCTTGCCGGCGGTCCAGCAGCGGTGGATGGCGAAGAACATGGCGGGCATGCGCGTGGCGGTGGAGTAGCCCATGGACTCGTTGCTTTCGCCTTGTGGGCCGTAGCAGTTCATGTAACGGCTCATGCGGTCGGCGGCGTCGTGGGTAAGGGCAACCCAACGGTCGTCGGGCTTGTCTTTATCGAGGTGGGAAAGGCTCATGGCTGCAACGCCGTAGCCGGCGACGACGACGGCGAGCCAGTTGTTTGCCTTGTCGGTGTCGGGGTTGAGGAAGTTGATGTTTAGTTCGAGTGCGAGGAGACAGGGCTCCAGGCCGCGTTTGATGGTGCCCTGGATGATGATTTGGCGGTCTGGTTCGGGGATTTTGTCGCCAGCCCAGTTAATGAGGATGCCGAGGGCGAAGAGGAACTGACCGGTGCGGAGATCGACGGGGGTGTTCAAGTGGGCCAGGTCGCGCCAGTCAGGCCAGAGGGTTTCATCCATGAGGGCTTTGGCCTGGAGGATGGCGTCTTGGAGGTAAGCAGGTTTTTCGGTGATGAGGTAGGCGAGAGCGCCGGTGATGATGCGGGTTTGGACGGCGAGGACGACGACGTAATCACGGTTGGCGACGCGGGCCTGGTCTGGGTCGCGGCCTGGGGTGACGGTGGAGGGGGTGATGGCGGGCTGGTTTTGCCAGGAATCGGCCTGGGCGAGGGTTTCCTGCCAGAATTGGCCGAGCAGGCCCGAATGGGTGCTGGAGCGGATGAGATGGATGGAGCGAGAGTAGGGCGTGGGATGTTCGGAGAGGAGGAAGGTAGGCATGGGAATACTTTAACGAGGGAAGGGAGGGGGAAGTCAAAAATGACAAATTGAGAAGGTAACAAGAAAGGAAGGAAGCGAAAAGGATGGATTTTTGGTTAGAAATAACTTAGGTTATTGTTGGTGTTTGCTGTATCGTCATGTCTGAAAATTTGGTCGACGCATTTCATTGAGGGATGTATGAAAAACGAAAGAATAAACAAGGTTGGCGGGTTTACGCTGGTGGAACTGCTGGTGGTGATTTCGGTGATTGCGGTGCTGCTGGCGATGCTGTTGCCGGGGCTGAGCGCGGCGCGGGAGCAGGCGCGGAAGATTCAATGCGCGACCAATGCGCGGCAGTTGATGCTGGCCTCGGTGGTGTATTCCGAGGCGCATAAAAGCGTGGTGCCGTATGGGTACTATTACGATCAGGGTGGGGCGAACCAGTATTCGTTCTACGGCGTGGTGCGGCGTGAGCTGTATCTGAATTACGGAGTGAACCGGCCGACGCTATGGTGGTGTCCCAATGCACGGATGAGGCAGAATCCGCCGATGAGCGCGCTGTATTTCCAGGAAGGGTGGTTCACGGGGTCAACGACGCTGTCGGGATCGCCGTCGGCGGTGACGGTGAATATCGGCGGGACAGACGTGGAATACGGGGCCAACCGTGACCAGACGGGTTATGGGTACTTCGCGGGGCCGCAACGGGGTTTTACGGGGACGGCTGCAGAGACATACAGCATGCCGATCATGTTGCGGTTTAGCGATGCGCGAGACCCGGCCAATCGGATCGTGTGGGGCGATAACCTGAATTTGCCGGGGGTGTCCAACGGCGGCGCGGGGACATGGAAGCAGCCCACCAATACGCATGATACGAGGGGCGATTGTGTCCCGACGGGCGGCAACTTCGCGTTTGCCGACGGACATGCGGCGTGGAGGCAGTACCGCAACCTCGGCAGCGACAGCAACGTATGGCAGTTTGGCACGTCGAGCCATTGGCAGTATTTTCTGTATAAGCCGTGAAATGGCGGGGAATCAGGCCCTGGGCTCAGAATTTAAGAGATCGAAAAAGCCTCCTTTACAGGAGGCTTTTTTGATCGTTGGGTTGGCGCTACAGTGGGAAATGGTTCAGAATTGCTTGAGGAAGCGGACGTCGTTTTCAAAGAGGAGACGGATGTCCTGGATGCCGTACTTGCGCATGGCGAGGCGTTCGATGCCGAGGCCGAAGGCGAAGCCGGTCCAGATTTCCGGGTCGTAGCCGACGGCCTGGAAGACGGAGGGATCGACCATGCCGCATCCGCCGACCTCAACCCATTTGACCTGGCCGCGGATGGTCATCTTCACATCGATTTCGGCAGAGCATTCGGTGAAGGGGAAGAAGCTGGGGCGAAGGCGGATTTCGGCATCTGCGCCGAAGTAAGCGTGGACGAACTGGATGAGGGTGGTTTTCAGGTCGGACATGCTGACGTCTTTATCGACGTAGAGCCCTTCGACCTGGTGGAACATGGAGTAGTGCGTGGCATCGTGCTCGTCTGGGCGGTAGACGCGGCCGGTGGCGACGACGCGGATGGGGGGCTGGGTGTTCTCCATCACGCGGATCTGGATGGTGCTGGTCTGGGAGCGGAGCATGCGCAGCGCGCCGCCCCCGGAAGCTGTGGCTGTTGAGGCTGCGCCGGGTTTGGGGACGTCGATGTAGAAGTTATCGAGCGGATCGCGGGCGGGATGGGATTCGGGGATGTTCAAGGCGATGAAGTTGTGAAATTCATCTTCGACTTCAGGGCCGGTGGCGACATCAAAGCCCATGCGGCCGAAGACTTCGACCAGATCGCTGATGGTCTGGCTGATGACATGGGCGCGGCCCATGCCGGCGGGGAGGCCGGGTTCGGTGACGTCGACCACGGGGCCGGTTGTTTTGGGTTGGGCGGGGGCGGAGGTAGAGGAGAGGCCGAGGGCGGATTTTGCGGAGTCGACGGCGGCGGCGAGCTCGGCTTCGATTTCGCCGCGGGTTTTGCCGAACTGGGCGCGGACATCCTGCTGGACGTCCTTGATGGCGGATTTTAAGCCGGGGATGACGCCGGTTTTGCCCAGCCACTGTTTGGTGAAGGAATCGACGGCCTCGGGGCTGGTGGCCTGCTTGAGGTCAGCGAGGGCTTTGTCGCGGAGGGCTTTGAGTTCGTCGAGTGTTTTGGCCATGGGGGACTCAGGGCAGTTGGTTTATCGGAGAGTGATTTCGCCCGGGTTGTCGGGTGATCGGGTTGTCGCGTGTCCGGGAGAATGACCTTTGGAATGCGATGAGGCGCCCGATCATACCCCCGATAACCCGGAACCCGATAACCCGGGTGCGGGTGTGTCCGTCGACGCCATTGTTATTTCATGACTCTAAAGCCGATGTCCTTGCGGTACTGGGCGCCCTGGAAGTGGATTTGTTCGCAGGCGCGGTTTGCCAGATCCCGGGCTTCCTTTAAGGAGTTGCCCAGTGCGGTGACGTTGAGGACGCGACCGCCTGCGGTGAGGAGGTCTTTGTCCTTTTTGGTGGTGCCGGCGTGGAAGACTTTGATGTTGCCGGGCGAGACGGCTTCGGCGTCTGCGATGCCGGTGATCTTGAGGCCTTTTTTGTACTCACCTGGATAGCCGCCGGAGGCCATGACGACGCACGCGGCATGTTTGGAATCCCAGTGGAGGTCGACCTTATCAAGCTCGCCTTTGCAGACGGCGAGGATGATTTCGAGCATGTCGCCTTTTAAGCGCATCATGAGGGCCTGGGTTTCAGGGTCGCCAAAGCGGGCGTTGAATTCGATGACCTTGGGGCCGCCGGCGGTGAGCATGAGGCCGGCATACATGACGCCCTGATAAACGACGCCTTCGGAGCGGCGCAGCACATCGACCATGGGGACGAGGATGAGCCGGTGGATGTCGTTCATCAACTCGTCGGAGACGATGGGGGTGGGGCTGTAGGTGCCCATGCCGCCGGTGTTGGGGCCTTTATCGCCCTCGTAGGCTTGCTTGTGGTCCTGGACGGGGTCGAGGACGTAGATGTTGCGGCCGTCGACCAGGGCGAGGATGGAGACTTCCTGACCGGTGAGCTTTTCTTCAATGAGGACGGTGGAGCCGGCATCGCCGAAGATCTTGTCCTTCATGATGAGCTTGAGGGCTTCAAGGGCTTCCTTGGTACCGGAGCAGACGGTGACGCCCTTGCCCTTGGCCAGGCCGGAGGCCTTGATGACCATGGGCTGGTCTTTGGCGGTGGCGTAGGCGACGGCGAACTCGTAGTCAGTAAAGGACTTAGCGTCGCCGGTGGGGATGCCCGCGGCGCGCATGAGGGTTTTGGCGTAGGCCTTGTCCGCCTCAATGCGGGCGGCGGCGGCGGTGGGGCCAAAGACATAGCGGCCCGGACGGGCGAGCTTGTCGGCCATGCCTTCGGAGAGGGGGTCTTCCGGGCCGATGATGATGAGATCGATATTGTTCTGGCGGCAGAAATAATCGATCTGGTCGACGGTTTTGGTGTCGGCCTTTTCTGCGTTAATGGGGACATTCGTGCCGAGTTCCGCAGTGCCGCCGTTTCCGGGGGCAAAGTAGAGCTTGCCGCACTTTTTGGATTGCTTGATCTTCCAACCCAGGGCGTGTTCACGCCCGCCGCTACCAATGATCAAAACGTTCATAGGGGGGATATTGTAACGGAAGAAGGGTCTGGGGTCTGGGGTCTAGGGAATGGTCAGAGAAGAGGTCTTGCGTTCCGTGTTTTGCGTCTTGTGTTGAAGAGGAGATGGCGGAGAGCCGTGGGCGTGGTGGGATGCTGTTTTGTGCGAAGGATCGCCAAATCAGCAGGAGTGTTACTGGCACTTTCAGCATGGCTTGCGTACTGAGCGTTTGTGACTTGGGTGTTTTTCTGACCAGACCCTGAACCCAAGACCCTTCTTCAGCCGTGTCCGCCGAGGTAGGCTTCCTGGATTCTTTTGTTGTGTGCGAGTTCTTTTGCCGGGCCGTGCATGACGACGCGGCCAACTTCCAGGACGTAGGCTTCGTCTGCGGCGGCGAGGGCCATGTGGACGTTTTGTTCTACGAGGAGGATGGTGACGCCTTTGTCGCGGATCTTGCGGATGATGGCGAAGATCTGCTGGACGATCTGAGGGGCCAGGCCCAGGGAGGGTTCATCCAGGAGGATGAGGCGGGGGCGGGAGAGGAGGGCGCGGCCGATGGCGAGCATTTGCTGTTCACCGCCGGAGAGAGTGCCGGCGGGCTGGGTGAGACGTTCTTTTAAGCGGGGGAAGAGGGTGAGGACTTCTTCGGTGTCGGCTTGGATACCGGCTTTGTCGGAGCGTGTGTAAGCGCCGATGGCGAGGTTTTCGGCGACGGTGAAGGCGGGAAAGATGCCGCGGCCTTCGGGGACGTGGGCGATGCCCATCTGGACGAGTTTGTGAGGCGGGGTTTTATGGATGGGTTTGCCGTCATAGAGGACGGAGCCGCGTGCAGGGCGCAGGAGGCCGGAGATGGTGCGGAGAGTGGTGGATTTGCCTGCGCCGTTGGCACCGAGAATGGTGACGATTTTGCCTTGATCGACATGGAGGGAGATGGAGTGGAGGGCTTTGATTGCACCGTAGCGGACTTCAACGTCGATGAGCTGGATGATTGGGGGGTGGGAGGAGGTCAAGAGACCTCCAGATCGCCGCAGGCGGCTTTAGAAAGTAGAAGAGTAGAAAGTAGTGCAGGGAGACGTATAGAAGAAAAGACATGCTCACGCGGACGAGGGCATGGCACGCAGATAGTGGGATGCGGGGTCATGTGGCCTCCGTGCCGAGGTAGGCGGCGATGACTTTGGGGTCGGACTGGACTTGTTTGGGGGTGCCGGAGGCGATGATGCGGCCGTAGTCGAGGACGGTGATTTTTTCGCAGAGATTCATCATCATGCCCACGTCGTGATCGATGATGAGGATGGCGACGCCGAACTGCTGGCGGATGGACTGGATCATGCGTGCGAGGTCGGCCTTTTCGCTGATGTTCATGCCCGCGCCGGGTTCGTCGAGGAGGAGGAGGCGGGGCTGGGTGGCGAGGGCGCGGGCGATTTCCAGGCGGCGCTGTTCGCCGTAGCTGAGGCCGGAGGCTTGCTGGTTGAAGCGCCTGTGGAGGCCGAAGATTTCGAGGATGGCCAGGGCGTGTTCGGTGATGGCGGCTTCTTCACCGCGCTGCCAGGGGAGGCGCAGGAGGGTGGAGAAGAGGCCGTGACGGGCGCGGAGGTGGCAGCCGACGCGGACATTGTCGATGACGGAGAGTTCAGAGAAGAGGCGGATGTTCTGGAAGGTGCGGGCGATACCGGCTTTAGCGATCTTGTGGGGTTTTAAGCCGAAGATGTTTTTGCCCAGGAGCTGGCCGGAGCCTTTGTCTGGGCGGTAGACGCCGGAGATGAGGTTGAAGACGCTGGTTTTACCTGCGCCGTTGGGACCGATGAGGCCTTGAACGTCGCCGGCGTGGATGGTGATGGCAAAATCCTGGACGGCTTTGAGTCCGCCGAAGGAGAGGGATAAGTCGTGAATTTCAAGGATGGGGGCGTGGGAGGTCAAGAGACCTCCAGAACGCCGTGGACGGCTTTAAAGAATAGAGACGTGGAAAGTAGAGCAGAGAAGGTGGAAGGGAAGAAGATCAAGACATGCTCACGCGGACGAGAGCATGGCACGCGGGAAAGTGTGTACATCATCGCATGCCTCCTGCCGCGCGGCGGACGGGGGTGCGGGTGTCGACGGCGAAGTGGAGGAGGGTGCTGGCGACGATGGCGAAGAAGAGGACATCCAGCCAGCGGCCTTTGCTGGCCAGGTCGGCGGCATAGACGAAGGTGGGGACGCTCAGAGCGTAAAGGGGAATCCAGAGCCACTTGAAGATAAGGGTTTTGAGGGGGCGATGGTCGAAGGCGTGAGTTTCAGGACCGGAGGGTTGAGGGGTTTTGGCAAGGCGGATCTGAGTGCGGGCCCAGTGGGCGGCGGCGAGCGCTGTGAAGATGAGGATGGAGGTGATGGTCCAGCCGTTGCCGATGAGCCAGTAGATGCCGCGCAGCAGGATGTAACCGGCGAGAAATGCGCCCAGGCCTTTGTATAGCCAGCCGAGTGGAACCTGCCATATTTCGCGGACGCCCAGAAGGCCCTTGGGGCGCAGGAGCATGATGAGGATGAGGGCGGCAGCGTAGGCCAGGAGGGAATACTGTTGAAAATCGCGGAAGCGTTCGGGAAGGATGGTGAGGATGACGGCGGCGATGATGGTGCCCGAAATGGAGCCGGTCCCGCCCAAGACGACGAGGATGACGATTTCGATGGATTTGCCGAAGCCGAGCTCGCCGGGGGAGAGGGTGTTGCCGAGGTTGTGGGCAAATAAGCCGCCGGCGATGCCGGCGAAGAAGGCGGCGATGACGAAGGCGCGGACCTTATAGCGGGTCACGGGGACGCCCATGGCTTCGGCGGCGATTTCATTTTCGCGGATGGCCAGGAAGGCGCGGCCCTGGGAGGAGAATTTGAGGCGGTAGGCGACGATGACGGTGAGGGCGACAAAGAGCCAGATCCAGAAGATGCGGGTGAGGGAGGGGGGGCCGAAGAAGCCGAGGGAACCGCCCATGTAGGCGGGGAGTTTCCACCAGGGGAGCTTGTCGATTTCTTCCTTGGTGGTGAGTACGGGCTGGGTGAGCTGGATGATACCGGAGACGATTTCGCCAAAGCCGAGGGTGACGATGGCGAGGTAATCGCCTCGGAGTCGGAGGGAGGGGAGTCCCACGGCATAGCCGGCGACGGCGGCGACGAGGCCGCCGATGAGAAGCGCGGGGATAAAGAGAAGGTGCCCGGCGGTGAAGGTGGAAGTGAGGTCGGTTTTGTAAGCCTCGCCCCAGATGTAGAAAGAGCCGTAATAGGTGATGGTGCCGGCGGCGTAGCCTCCCAAGGCCATGAAGCCGGCGTGGCCGAGGGCGAACTGGCCGGTGTAGCCGTTGACGATGTTGAGGGAGACGCCCAGGATGACGGCAATGCCGACACCGGCGAGGACCTGGCGGTAATAGGCGGCGCGGCCGGCGAGTTCGGCGATGGCGGTGAATTTAATGCCGGTGGTTTCGAACCAGTTGAGGCCGTAGTGGAAGGCGAGGGCCAGAAGGATGCCGATGACGGGGGCGATGAGGGATTTGAGGATGGAGATGAGCCAGCCTGGGGCGAGCTCTTTGGCCCTGCCCTGGAGGCGGTTGAAATCTTCACCGTGGCTGGGCATGGGGGGTTAGACCTTCTCGACCACGGGTTTATTGAAGAGGCCTGATGGGCGAACCAGGAGCACGATGATGAGGACGCCGAAGACGTAGACGTCGCGGAGCTGGGGGGTGAGGTAGCCTGCGCCAAAGAGCTCCAGGCCGGCGATGAGGAGGCCGCCGACCATGGCTCCGCGGATGTTGCCGATGCCGCCGATGACGGCGGCGACGAAGGCTTTGAGGCCCAGGAGCGTCCACGTGGGGTGGGCGGGTTGGTTGATGCTGAGGGTGCGGGTGACATAGAGCTGGCCGGCCATGGCGGCCAGGCCGGAGCCGAGGATAAAGGTGACGGCGATGATGCGGTTGGAGGCGACGCCCATGAGGGAGGCGGTTTTTGCGTCGTGTGCGATGGCGCGCATGGCGAGGCCAGTCTTGGTGCGGTGGACGAAGCGGTCGACGAGGAACATGGCGGCGAATGAGCCGAGGATGACGATGACGTCGATGAGACGGAGGCTGACTTCGCCGTAGGTGAGGAGTTTGAGGTCGGGGATGAGGCGGGGGATGCTGGTGGGTTCGGTGCCGAAGAGGAATTTGAACTGGGTGAGGCGCTCGAGAAAGATGGAGATGCCGATGGCGGTGATGAGGGCGTTGATGCGGGGTGCGCTGCGCAGGGGGCGGTAGCAGAGGAATTCAATCAGAAGGCCGAGGGTGACGCAGATGGTGATGCTGACGAGCATCATGACGCAGGCGGCGGTGAGGGGGGGGGCGGGTTGGGTCCAGCGGGTT
>CAZGOM010000152.1:0-13506 GCA_964527265.1 uncultured Phycisphaeraceae bacterium
GTTTGGAAAAGGGGAGTCAATCAATCAACATACCGCCTTATTGTCAAGTCTGCTCGAACACACTTCCGCTATTTTCCGGAGTTTACCGCGTTGTCAACAATTTTCACAGCCTTGTCAACAAGCTCCCCTGCACTTAATTCTGTCGGATCCAGCCATGTCACCCGCCTAAACCTCTTAAGCCATGTCCGCTGGGTTTTGGCGAAGCGCCGCGTCAAAATCTTGGTCTTCTCAAACGCTTCATCCAAAGATGCGCGGCCTTGAATAAAGTCTATAACCTGCTTGTAGCCAAGGGCTTCCCTCGCTTGTAATCCAAGCTTGTTCCCCGCCAGCAGTTCCTGCGTCTCCTCGACCAGCCCTCTCACATCAACTCCGGATTCAGGCGTCAATGTCGAGGCAAACATGCTGTCGGGTGTCTCCATCTTCGTCGCTTTGGCCGGGTAAAACATGAGTTTGATGCGCAGGTTGATGCGCTTGTTAATCGCGTCCACCGGCCACTGCAGGCCAATGAGTATGGGATTCCTTAAGTACAGATCAGGACTCTCCTTAGATTTGGATTCCCAAGACCAGTCCCACTGGGTTTGTTGCTTTGAAATCGGCGTGCCGGTGAGCATTGTCACCTCAATGGCACGCACCATCTTTTTTCGGTCGTTGGGATGGATGCGACGGGCCGACTCTTCGTCCACGGCTTGAAGCCGGGCGTGGAGCGCAGGGTTATCCAGTGTGTCCAGCTCTGCGCGCAGGGCGGGATCGTGGTCAGGCCCTTCAAACATTCCTTCCAGGAGCGCCTTTAAATAGAGGTTGGTGCCTCCGACTACCACTGGGGGTCGTCCCTGGGCGATCAGGCGATCGATGATCGGTTCGGCACCTGTGAGCCAATCGGCAACGGTGAAGCGTTCAGTGGGCTCAATCGTATCGATCATGTGATGCACAGCGCGGGCACGAAGGTCGTGACCGGGCTTAGCCGTGCCTGCGTCCATATGCCGGTAGACCTGCATGGAGTCGGCGCTGATGATTTCGCCATTGAAGCGCTCTGCCAGATGGACGGCCAATTCGCTTTTGCCGCCTGCGGTGGGACCGAGCAAAACAATCGGACGGGTGACTGGGTACGCTAAGGAGTCTGGATTCATTGCTCGGCAAGCTCCTGGGCGGTCATGACAATCGCCTTGCTTTCCTTAAAGCTTGCTTCATGCGCCACGATTCGACTTGCGAGGGTGTCAAACCCGGCCGCCTGGGCCAAACCACGGGCTTGCGCAGCGGTTTGAAGCGCTTTGGTGAAATCGCCCTTGGCCGCGTAGGCCAGGGCCAGGGTATCGAGACATGCGGGCATCTTGCCGTAGGTAAGGCGCACAGCTTCAGTGGCAAGCATCAGGGCGCGATCCGGGTCACGGAGCTTTTCATCCTGCGTGGTGGCAAGGATACGCCCCAGACGGTTGATGACTTCGACATTCTCGGGCATCAGGTTCAGTGCATTGAGATAGTTCGCCACGGCGGGACGCAACTCCCCTGCCTGAAGGTACGCCATGCCAAGTTCAGACCAGGCATGGGCATCACCGGGCGTGAGTTTGACAAGTGTCGTGAGCACCTCCACAGCCCGCGCGCCCTGCCCACTGGCGTTATAGGCGCGCCCAAGACCAAACAACCCCAGCGTTGAATAGGGTGCCGAGCGGACGATGGCCTCATACATCCCAGCCGCCGCCAGCAGACGCTCTTGAGCCTCCTGACTGCGTCCCATAAGTTTAAGCACTCTCCCCTCAGCCATGACAGGCTCGGGATGGCGCGGCTCAATTTTCTGGGCCTCCCTGATCTGAGGGAGGGATTCGGCGAGTTTGCCTTGCTCAATGAGGACTTCCGCGAGGTTCATGCGGCCTTCGAGCATCCGGGGGTTGAGACGGACGGTTTGTTCGAAAAGTTCTTGAGCGGATGGGTAGTCGCGCTGGTCGCGCCTGATCATGCCAAGGTTGTTGGAGGCAAGCCAGGCAGAAGGGTTTTTGGCGAGCGTGTCCACCCAGAGGGTTTGCGCAGAAGCGTAGGCGAAAGTCTGGGCCAAGGTTCCGACGGTGAGGCCTGCGATAAAGAGTGCGGCGAGCGCTTTTTTGAATTTGAGCGCATCACCCGGGATGATTTCCAGAAGCCGGCTGGCCCCTGCAACCATGAGGGCGATGAATCCGAAAGTGGCAAGGTATTGGAAGTGATCGGCGACAAAGGAATATCGAAAGGGGTAGACATTGAAAAAGCCAAGCGCGGGAAAGAGGGTGCCTACATAAAAGAGCCATCCTGCCAAGGCACCGCGGCCAAGCTTTTCGCGGTAAGCCCAGAGCACAACAGCGATACCGACCACAGCCACGGGAGCGATATACATGACCATGCGGGTGGAATCGATTTCCCAACGGGGGTAGATGAATGTGAGATTGCTGGGGTAGAGAAGCTTACCGGCGTAAAAGCAGACCACGTTCCCGGCGATCTGGATGCGCTCCAGAAAGTTAAAGGCCCATTCGCTCCCTTCCGCGCCGACATGCTTCTTTTCAAGGTAAGCCGTCCAGAGGCCAAAGGCACCGCCGAGAACCAGCATGGGGAGAGCGTAAAGGCCATCGCGGAGCGTAAGCTTGCCGCGCTTCCACCAGACGACCACGAGCCATGCCGCCGGGAGGGTGCATGCGGTGGTTTTGCTCAGGAGCGCGCCGAGAAACGCCAGGACTGCCAAGCCGTAAAACCGGTGATTGCGCTCCCGCAGCGGCTTGTCGTCCTCCGGCGCGCACCAGGAAATCAGTGCATGAGCGCTTAAGAGGTAAAACAACATCGAAAGGACATTCTTGCGCTCGGTCACCCAAGCCACCGACTCCACATTCACCGGATGAACGGCAAAGATCAGTCCGGCGATCCACGCCCCCGGCACCTTCAAACGCTCAAGTAAACGCCAGATGAGCACCGCGTTGGCTGCATGGATGAAGATATTGATCAAATGAAAGCTGAAGGGGTCCAAGCCGAAAAGTACATTTTCAATCCAGAAACCGGTGAAGACAAGAGGGTAATACTGCGGCGTAGCGCCCGGCGTGAACCAGATATCCCAAAGTCCCTGCGCCGAGACCAGCGTCGGGTTGAGATACACGTACATATCGTCATCCCAGATGTACCCGCACTGCGTAGCGTAGGCGTAAGCCAAGAGGGTGAGGACGAGGATGACGAGGGCGCGAAGCTTATCTTGACGATCAAGGTCGAGCATGTGGGAATGATACGGGAGTCGCGTCTATTTTGGGTGACGGAGGGATTGTTTTGTATTGCGGGGAAGGGAGGACTTGAGTGGAGTGATGATGAGGATGGCTGAAGGCAGAGAAAGATGGAGACTTTTACAGGATCAAGAGAGCTTAAGTGGGGGCAGGAATGAGAAGCGGAGATAACGAGCTTGAGGGTGAAAAATCGGGATGAGGAGATGACGAACCAAACCTTATATCGATCTATTTAAACCTCAATTTACACAGCCAAAGCAATCAATAAATTCGGCACAATTCGCAAAAATAAGCACTTTTAATGCTTTTTAGATTTTATAAACCCAAAAATATCTGCACAAAAAACAACCTTAATGTATTCTAGGTTAAATGCTGGGTTAACAAAAGAATGGACGACGCTTATGCTTTCCAGGGAAAAACCATGATGCAGCGACGAATCGTTTCAGAAAACCCATGCCGAGGGTTTTCACTTATCGAATTATTGGTGGTGATCGCAGTGGTGTCGGTGCTGATGGCGGTATTGTTGCCGACACTGGCAGGCGCGCGGGAAACAGCGCATCGATTGCGCTGCGCAAGCAACCAGAGGCAATTGATGCAGGCTTCTGCAGCGTACAGTGCGGATCACAAGAGCGCGGTGCCGGACGGGGGTTATGGGTATTTGGCTGCGTCGGCGGGGCCGTATGGCCGGTACTGCTTTTTGAGTAGAACGCGAAGAGCGTTGTATATGGAGTACGGCGCTGGAAACCCGCTTTTGTGGTGGTGTCCCAACAGCGGACGGCGCACGGGGGCCTATCAGCGTTATACGACGGGGCTGACGCCGTCGTTTTTCACGACGTTCATCGCGGGTATGAACAACAACCAGGACTTGACGGGGTATGGGTATTTCGTGGGCGAGAACCGGGGGTACACGGGGACGACGGCAGTGTCGATGGAAATGGGATACCTGATGCGCTTCAGCGATGCGGGGGCGACGTCAAGGCGGATCGTATGGGCGGACCCGCTGAGCGGGCCGGGAGCGGATGCAACGGGTTTTTCGCCGTGGCTTTTTGCGGTGAACACACATGACACAGGCGGGAATCGGACGCCGGAGGGAGCGGTGCAGGCGTTTGCGGACGGCCATGCGGGGTTTCGGCATTATGTGAATGGGGTGAACGTAGGGAATTGGCTGGGCCAAGGTTTTTTGTATGGGGATTGAGAGGAGGAACTGGGCGCGGGGCGGACCGCGAAAAATCCGACCGTTCCCCATCTCCCTTACGGAAGAATGCCTTGTTCGCGATAAGCCTGAAGGGTGGGCAGGATGTCCGGATGATCCATCCCGACGCCGTAGACGAACACCAGTTTCGTATTGAGGTATTGCACCTTATGGAATTGAATCGATGCGCCGTCGATGAATGCCACGGATGCGGACTTGCCGCCGTGCATTTCCAGACCGCCCTGATTCAAATCCCACGAGAGGGGCGTTGAAGGCGCATTGTCTTCAACGCGTGGTTTGAGCATATCCGGCGACCAGTAGGCGGAATAGCTGTAGGCATTGGGCGTGGTCCAATATTGGCCGGGGATGCCCGTCCAGTCTCCGCCATAGCCGTTGTCGCAGTACTTATAAGTCACCGCGGGATAGGCGTAGCTGGTGATGGCCGCGATGGGCCCGCTGGTGGTGCCCACGCCCGCATTTGCCCAGTTATGGTGGTAGGTCTGGTACGTAGAGTTGGAGGCATACCCGATGGTGGAGGGGCAATAAAATGCCTCCGAGTTGGTGACGTATCCCGGCCAAAGCAGCGCTGCCCGCTGCATCCCCCCGCCAACTCTATACCACCAATAGCCACCGGGATTCTTGGTCCCTTGAAACAGCGTTTGCGTGCCGGTGGTGTAGCCCAGGTGCGGAGGAAGCTGATTCTTATGGTCAACCGAATAGGCGGCGGTGCCCAGGGCAATGGACCTGGTTTGAGCCGAGCATTTGACCAGAATCGCAATCTCTCTGGCTTGCTTGAGGCTTGGAAGAATGAGTGCCATGAGCATCGCCACGATGGTGATGACGACCAATAGTTCGACGATGGAAAAGGCCCGACGATTAATCTGATTAAATGGTCGATATGAGTAAATCATTGCAGCATGATACCGGTGCAAAAGAAACATTGAAAGCGTTTTATTTCATGAGCCAGGACAAGCTTCAAACGACCGGGAATGCAGCCATTGGCCTACGGTCTGCCACAGATTATCGAACCCTCTGAGCGCACTTGACGCTCAGGGTAAAACGCTACGTTCGCGGTAGGCTTGAAGCGTCTTGAGGATGTCCGGATGGTCCATGCCGATGCCAAAAGTGAAAACCAGAGCGGAATTCAGGTACCGCACCTTGTGAAAAGGAATGGCCGACCCATCGATGAATGCCACCGATGCGGAATTCCCGCCGTGCATTTCGAGGTCTCCCTGGTTCAAGTCCCATGACAGGGGTGTTGACGGCGCATTCTCTTCCACGCGGTATTTAAGCATGGCTTCCGACCAGAAAGCCCAATAGCCAAAAGCGTTCGGCGTACTCCAGTATTGGTCGTGGACGCCGGTCCAGGGTCCGACATAATTCGTCTGGGTGGTCGGATATGCCACGGCAGGATAGGTATAGCTGGTGATGGCGGCGAGAGGTCCGGCAGCAGTGCCGACACCGGCAGTGGCCCAGTTGTGGTGGTAAGTCTGATAGGCGGGATTTGACGCGTACCCCGTGGTGGATGGGCAATAAAACGCCTCTGAGTCCGTCACGTAGCCCGGCCACAGCAATGCGGCACGCTGCATCCCCCCGCCGATGCGGTACCACCAGTAGCCGCCCGGGTTCTTGGTTCCCTGATACGGGACATCCGAACCGGGGTTGTAGCCGATGTTTGGGGGCAGTTGGTTCTTGTGATCCACCGAGTAAGCGCCTGTCCCCAGTGCAATGGATCGGGTCTGGGCCGAGCACTTGAGCAGAATCGCCGACTCCCTGGCTTGCTTTAGGCTTGGAAGCAGCATTGCCAGAAGGATGGAGACGATTGAGATGACGACCAGCAACTCAACCACCGTAAATGCACGATTATTAATCTGTTTAGAAATGAAGCGTAAGTAAATCATTCTTCGATAATAACCAGGCCTCATGCGCAGATCACGTTCAATCTGGATATCAGAAAGCGAGAAATGGAGCGGTTATTCGGTGCGCGGGACCGACAGTGTTACGCCTCCTGCGCTCACTCATTGACATTGTCCATCCATCCTCAGCCACGCCCTGCACGCGCCCATTCACTCGAATTCCCCTCCCAGGGCAATTAAATATGGATGAAACCCGCTGAACCGGGTGAATGTGTGAATCTGCCCCGGTCTTGGATAACCAGCGGGATTCCGGGGCAGCCGCAGACGGCAGCCCCAGCCACCCGGGGCGACCAATGGCCCCTTTGTTCCCCCGTCCGCCGCGCTCCCCTGCTCATGTTTATCGCTATCATTCTGGGCCGATGAAAGATCATTTGAGTTCCATCCTGGGCCCAGGCAAAGCGCTCACCTGGCGCGCTGCGCCGGATCGTGTGCTGCAGCTCCTGCCCCGCGAAATTCAGCCCCAGCTTCTCCACTCAGGCCGCCACCACCCCCGCTGGGCCACCCGCTCCATCCTCGGCTTCCCATCCGCCGTCTACACCTTCGAACCGCCCGCCAACAGAAACACCCCCAAACGCAATCCGTTTGAAGACATCCAGCACCTCCTTGAAAACACCCGCAGCCAGGGAATCTGGATCGGCTACATCGCCTACGACATCGCCCGCTGCATCGAGAA
Source organism: uncultured Phycisphaeraceae bacterium (assembly GCA_964527265.1). Taxonomy (GTDB): domain Bacteria; phylum Planctomycetota; class Phycisphaerae; order Phycisphaerales; family Phycisphaeraceae; genus CAZGOM01. The sequence goes on from CAZGOM010000152.1 coordinate 7,006, forward strand.
TCTCCCTGAACAACCCAAGCACAAGCGCACCTGGCCCGTCGTGAGCCTCGCATACTGCCCGAATGTGGCCCTCTGGGATTTGACGGCAAAAACCTGGACCTGGCACGGCTCAGACGCCCCACCGGAACTCGCCCCCGATCTCCACCTCACCAGCGCCCCTGCCCCCCTGCGCCTCACCCGCAACCTCACCCCCACCATTCCTCGCGAGGAATATCTCGCCGCCGTCGCCAAAGTCATCGACTATATCGGCGCAGGCGACATCTTCCAGGCCAATTACGCCCAGCGTTTCTCCACCCGTGTTGCCGGAACCTGGCCTGACGGGCCGCGCGATCTCTTCGCCCGGTTATGCGCGGCATCCCCGGCGTGGTATGCCGCATACCTCGAAACCTTCGACCAGAAAGCCATCCTCTCCAGTTCCCCCGAACTCTTCCTGGAACTCAACAAATCCGGCCTAGTCGTCACCCGCCCCATCAAAGGCACCCGCCCCGCCTCCGAGCCTCCTGAAAACCTCCGCAACAGCGAAAAAGACACCGCCGAACTCAACATGATCGTCGACCTCCTGCGCAACGACCTGGGCCGCGTCGCCTCCTACGGCTCAGTCAAAGTCACCCAGGCCCGCGAAATCGAAAGCCATCCCACCGTCCACCATGGGGTCGCCACCATTCAGGCCAGACTCCGCCCGGGCACAACCGTCACCGAACTCCTCAAAGCCACCATGCCCGGCGGCTCCATCACCGGCGCACCTAAAATCCGGGCCATGCAGATCATCGATGAACTCGAACCCGTACAGCGCGGGCCTTACTGCGGCGCTATCGGCTGGCTCACTGCCGACGCCATGTGCCTCAACATCGCCATCCGCAGCATGCTCGCCTCCGCGCGCCCCGATGAAAACGATGAATTCGATGTCGATTTCAGCGTCGGCGGCGGCATCGTCGCCGACAGCACGCCCGCCAGCGAATACCAGGAAACCATCGACAAGGCGCAGGGCATGCTCCGCGCCCTGGGCGTGAAGCTCTAAGGAAACCAACCATGGATCATGCCGTGATTTTGGCGGGCGGCTCGGGAACGCGGCTTTGGCCCCTGAGCAACCGCACCACGCCCAAACAGCTCGCCCCGCTCTTCAACGGCCGCTCGCTCCTTGAAGTCGCCATGGACCGTCTGGATGGCCTTGTGCCTGGCACCTGCCGCCACATCTGCACCAGCGCCTCCTGGGCGCCGCAGATCAGCAAAATGTTTCCCAACCTGCCTGCTCAAAACCTCATCGGCGAGCCCTGCGGCCGCGACACCCTTGCCGCCCTGGCCCTGAGTTGCTTCTGGATCCTCCGCGAAGACCCTGAAGCCAACATCGCCTTCCTGACCTCAGACCATGTCATCACCCCACATGAGCGCCTCGTCGCCTGCCTAAGCGAAGCCTTCAAGCTCATCGACGAAAATCCCGCCCGCTGCGTCACCCTGGGCGTGGTCCCCGACCACCCCGCCACCGGCTACGGCTACCTGGAGTTAGGCCCCCAAGTCGGTTCCAACACCTGTGCCCGCCAAGTCACCACATTTAAGGAAAAACCTGAACTTCCCCTGGCAGAAAGCTATCTGGCCGCCGGAAGCGACCGCTTTGTGTGGAACTCCGGCATGTTCATCTGGCACGCCCAAACTTTCATCAACGCCCTCCGCCGCGTCGCCCCCGACATCCACGCTGCACTCAGCCCGATCCTGAAACTCAAAACGCCTGGGGACCTCACGGATTTTCTTGAAAAAGCCTACCCCGCCGTTCGCAAGGTCAGCGCCGACTTTGGCCTCATGGAACCCATCAGCAAAACCCAGGACGTCTCCATCGTCGCCCTGCCGCTGGAGGCCCAATGGCGCGATGTCGGAAGCTGGAATTCTTTTGTGGATCTACTGGACAAAGACGCCGACGCCAATGCCATTGCACCCGGCGCAAACGCCATCATGGCCGACTGCAGCGAAACCGCCATCGTGTCTGAGCCCGGACACCTGATTGTCGCCGTCGGCCTTGAAGGGTACGTGGTCGTGCGCACACAGGATGCAACCCTCATCGTCCCCCTCAAGGAAGCCCAGCGCATTAAGGAATTCCACGCCCGCGTCAGTGCCATCCAAAACGGGAAGTTCTCTTAACTTCTTCCCCGACCCGACTTCGACTCACGACTCAGGACATTTTCTTCTTCACGGCTTCCACGTCGTCGCGCAGCCCGGCGCTTCCGTCACGCGTACGCTCGTCATCTTCACATGTCCCGGCAGCGTTTTGGCAATCTCCGTGCCGACCCACCACGCCACCCGCTCCGCAGTGGGGTTCACCTTGCAGTCGATAAACGGCGCCACTTCGTTCAAATGCCGATTGTGGACTTTCTTCAAAAGCGCATCGATCGCCGTCTCCAGCACATGAAAATCCATGACGGTTTCCATGCCGTCGAGTTCCTGGGCGCTGACGGTGACATCGACGTTCCAGTTATGGCCGTGAATGGGTTCGAGCGTGCCGTCATAGAGGCGGATGGCATGGGCAGCAGCGAAAACTTTGCTGACGGTGATTTCGTACATGATTTGGCTTTCGGTATAGACGTTAAAAAAGTCCAAAAAGAAAAACCGCCGGGGGTTAGCCCAGCGGTTTTTGGGGTACATGGCTAGGACTGGGCTTGAACCAGCGACCCCAGCATTTTCAGTGCTGTGCTCTACCAACTGAGCTACCTAGCCGTCTCGGATAGCCGAGCACATTAATTTACCCAACTGGCGGGCGTTGTCAAACGCATTAGGCAGGATAAACGCATGTCACGATGGGAGGTTGGGGTGCCGATCCTTTATAGAGAAGGCGGATCATTACACCGCATCTTTCAAATCACTCATGAATCCCCGGTTCTCCTCATCTGAGAGCCAAAGGCCCGCCCACTTTCACGAAATTTGGACCCACACGTTTAAACTCCATCCCCGCTTCAAAGCGCCCCTCCTAAACAACCCCTCTATCTATACTTGCAGAAATATCACTGTGTGGATAGACCCCGATTTTCTCATCCCCCCCTTCTGCCGGGTAAGATGGTACGTCAATTGGTTCCGATCCACATTATTTCACGGCACACCGACACAAAGGGCCGCCATTGACCAACTCCATCACCCAGCCGAACCGCTTCAGCGCGGTTTCTTCTTTCTTCAAGTCCCTTACCCGCAAGTTCGCCGAGCCTCAGGCCCCGGCTATGTTTGAATCCCTTGAAGGACGTCAGATGATGTCCGGCGGGATCTTCTTTTTCACCGCCACCACGAAGCTCGCGGACCGCACCTTCTTAGACAACAACGGCAACAAGGTCGTCTTCACGCTGACTGGCCCGGGCCTGGGCACACTCGTGCAGGACGATCTGGGCAACTTCAGCAACCTTGAACTCGACGGCACGTCCTCAACCAAATCCTCCCTCTCCATCACCGTCATCAAGGGCAAAGGCTCACTGGTGGACAGCACCCTGATCGGCGACATCGACATCAATGATTCGGAAACCGCAGACGGCGGGCTCATCTCCTTCACCGGCGCAAAAGTGAACCTCGACAGCAGCTTCAATTCCGAAGGCGTGGTCAAAGCGCTCACGCTCAATGACATCGGCGACGGCGTCGGCCAGGCCGGCATCCACATCGCAGGCCCTTCCGCTGCGAAAATCACCCTCAACTTCGCGAAGATCACCGACGCCCTAATCACCACCACCGCGGGGATCAATACCTTCCGCGCGCTTGATTGGCAGGACACCAACGACTCCATCGACGCCCTGGAAGCCAACACCCTCACCTCCATCACCATCACCGGGCGCGCGGCCAACGCGGCAGCCAAGATCGACAAGCTCAATGGCGACCTGGAAGCCAACATCGACCTGACCTACTCGCCGCCGATGAGCTCTACTTTCGTCCCGCTCACCACTGTCTCCGTCGCCGGTTCCGCGCACGGCGCGTGGGATTTCAGAAACAACAAGGCCAACAGCATCAACATCAAGGGCGACGTTAACGAAAGCACCTGGAACAGTCTCCCAGGCTTCGGCGCCATCACCATCGGCGGCACCACGACCAATCTTGATATCACCACCCACAAGGACATCCAGTCCATCAATGGCGGCAGCTTCAATCATGTCTCCCTCGACACGATCGACAGCAGCATATTCGGTAACATCGGTTCCATCGGCACCATCACCGTCCTGGACTGGAATCACGGCCACATCTACTCCGGCAAGGTCGGCTCCCTGACCACCCTCGGCCGCGTCGGCAGCAAAACCGTCGAAGCCATCCACGGCGATTTCTCCGCCTCCATGCTCATCGTCGGCATCAGCGAACGCCCCAACGCCATCACCATGGGCCCCATCAACATCAAGGGTGACGCCGTCGGCTTTGGTGCGCCCGATGAAGGTCCCGAATGGCACTTCGTCGGCGGCGTCAGCTCCATCATCATCCGCGGTGACATGCGCGATCTGGGCATCCAGGCCGACTTCAAGGGCGGCAAAGCCGGCAACATCGGCAACATCGCCTCCCTCCAGGTCTTCGGCGACGTGACCGATTCCTCCATCTGGCTCGCCGGCAAAATCGGCACCGTCACTGTGGGTAATGCGACAGCTTTCAGCATCGAAGCCACGAGCACCTTCAAGCTCGGGAGCATCGGTAACTTCACGGCTAAAGACGTCGTGGACACCAGCCTCAAGACCACCGGCACCATCGGCGCCATCCGCGTCAACTCTGCCAATAACTTCGATGTCGAAGCCACAGGCAACATCGCCAGCTACACCAGCACCGGCGCTGTCACCAACGACTCCAAAGTCGAAGCCGGCGCGAACCTCGGCGCCGTCTCCATCGGCTCCTCCAACCAGTTCAACATCCACATCGCCGGCGCCCTGACATCCTTCACCAGTAAGGGATCGGTCATGGACTCCGCCATCGACGGCGTCACTTCCGGCAAGAACTTCGGCGCGATCAGCGTCGGTTCCGCCCGCCACTTCGACATCCACTCGCACGGCAATGTCGCCTCCTTCGTCAGCAAGGGCGATGTCTTCGGCTCCACCATCGGTGCCCTGGGCACCCTCGGCAATGTCACCGTCTCCGGTGAGCTCGAAGAGAGCTTCATCGAAGTGGCCGGCAAATCCGCGGGCGTCATCTCCGTCTACAGCGTGATCAACAGCGCCGTGTTCATCGGCACGCTGCTTGAAGAGCCGTTCTCCGAGTTGCCCACCAAGCTTTCGCAGTTCAAGAACTTCGGCACGGGCGCCGTCAAGAGCTACTCCACCCTCGCGGGCTTCATCGTCACCGGCAAAAATGCCACCGGCAACAGTTTCGTCAACAGCCGCATTGCCGCGGGTACGCTCACCAATGTCTCCCTCAAGCTCATTGATGGCGAAGAGCCGGCCGACAACGGCTTTGCCGCCGGTGTCCGCATCGGCAGCTACATCCGCTACACCGGCCCCACAGCGGTCGGCGCGGTGCGCGTGAACAACAAAACCGCCCCCGGCACTTACGACCCCACCGGCGGCGGCGTCGGAATCGTCGGCTACAAGCTCACCATCGTCGCCCCGCTCCTGGGCGGCGCCGCACTCTGAGCATCGACCTCACACACTCGTTTTAAACCCCAATCGCCCCGCGTACCCAAAGCATGCGGGGCGATTGCCTTTTGATCCTTGAGTCACACCGTCCGATCTTTACGATTTTCTGATGCAAGGCAGGAACAAATCCGCCTTTCGATTGTCATAACAATAATTACCCGCTACGCTTGATGCCCATCGCCTCACGATCACCCCATTCCAAAGCCACTTCCACACTCTCCTTCATGGAGCTTCACTTGAAAATCCGCATCCTTCTTGCCGGCCTCTCACTCATCCTGAGCCTCGTCGCGGCCCAGCCCGCCTCCGCGGCCGTTGCACCCGCCTGCATCTTCACCTCCGGCATGGTCCTCCAGCGCGAAATCCCCGTCCCCGTCTGGGGCACCGCAGATCCCAACGAACAAGTCACCGTCACTTTCGATGGGCAGACCGTCACCGGTAAAGCTGACACTAACGGCAAATGGAAAGTCTCCCTGACTCCCATGAAGGCCAACGCGCAAAATCGTGAACTCACCATCGCCGGTCCTGCCAACACCGTCACCCTTAAAGATGTGCTGGTGGGTGAAGTCTGGCTTTGCTCCGGCCAGTCCAATATGACTTGGGAAATGCGCAGTGTGGCCGATTCCGCCAAGGAAATCGCCGCCGCTGACCACCCCACCCTCCGCTTTTTCACCGCCACCTACGCCAACGGCACAGACCATGGCCTCCCCATCAAGGCCACCGACAAACTCTACGCCCTCCATCCGCAGGAAACCTGCGTGGGCACCTGGCAGATTTGCTCCCCCAAAACCGCTTCCACCTGCTCCGCCGTGGCTTACTTCTTCGGGCGCGACCTTCAGCAGAAAATCAACGTTCCCGTCGGCCTCGTCATCTCCACCATGGGCGCTACCGCCATAGAAGCCTGGGTCAGCATCGATGGCCTCAAGGCCATCCCCTCTTA
>CAZGOM010000153.1:0-13300 GCA_964527265.1 uncultured Phycisphaeraceae bacterium
AGGGGGTGGTGGGGATTGTGGCGAGCCGGTTGGTGGAGGCGTTTGCGCGGCCGGCAATTGTGCTGGCGTTTGATGGGGAGACGGGGATGGCGCATGGGAGCGCGCGGTCGGTGGATGGGGTTTCGATCCATGAAGCGCTGACGCAGTGCGCACAGTACCTGACGCGGTTTGGCGGGCATGCGATGGCGGCGGGGATGCATTTAAAAGTGTCGGATGTGGATGCGTTTCGCGGGGCGCTGGTGCGGTGCGTGAACCAGAGGCTGTCGGCATCTGATCTGGTGCCGGTGCTGAATTTGTCTGAAGAGTGCGACGGGAACGACATTACGACGCAGACTTTGCGGCAAATCGAGCGGCTGGCGCCGTTTGGACGCGATAACCCCTCGCCGGTGCTGTGCATGCGGGGGGCGGTGATCATGGCCGAGCCGAAACTGATGGGGACGGGCGGTGCGCACCTTTCGCTGACGGTGAAGCACAAGGGGCGGACCTTGCGGGCGGTGGGGTTCCGCATGGGAGAACTGGCGGGGAAACTGGCGCGGGGGCAGACGGTGGATATCGCGTTTGAAGGGACGATCAATTCGTGGAACGGGGTGGAGAGCGCGGAGGCGCATATCAAGGATGTGAAGATAGGGGGGTAGGGACTGGGGTCTGGGGGTCCTTCAAGTCAGAAATGATGAATACAGGCAGAGAAGAGTAGAAAAGACATGCTCACGCAGACGAGAGCATGGCACACGGAAAAGACAATTCGTCAAATCAGGCTTGATGAACCAGTCGGTTTGGGGTCTGGTCAGAAAAGAGTTGGATTCGGTGGGGTTTTCGGGTGAAATTGAAACTTGTGGTGGTTTGGCGGGTCAAATGACCAATTGGTTCGCTTTTCACAGGAGCTTTTGTATGAAGCGCCGACTCCCGTATGCAAATAGTGCGTTTACATTGATTGAGCTGCTTGTTGTCATCAGCATCATTGCGCTCTTAATCGGCATCATGATTCCGGCGCTTTCGGCCGCGCGGCTTTCGGCCAAGCGGACGACGTGCGCGACGCATCTGAGGCAGATCGCGCAGGCGACGGGGAGCTATCTGGCGGACTGGAAAGACACGTATTACTGGCGGGGGAAGGATCCGTCAGGGAATGTGGATCTGGGGACCTACGGCATGGACTGGTATGTGTATGGCGGGCGGCGGACGGGGAACAGTTATGTGGGGCCGCAGCCGATTTTCAACGACCCGAATTTCAGGCCGCTCAATGAGTATGTGAATCAGGATGTGCTGTTATTCAAGTGCCCGCATGATGAGACGGGACAGGTGTGGTCGGACAATCACACGCACTTCGACTGGGTGGGCAACAGCTACACGTTTAACGCATGCGGGCACCCGGATGACATGAGCGGGATGGTGGATGGGAAGGGGTTGGCGGAGCGGAGGCAGATCGACATCATCAACCCTGCGCAGACGCTGGTGTATTTCGACACGGCGCTGCATAAATCGCCGGGTTCATGGCACGGGAAGTACGGCAACATCGCGATGGCGGATGGGCATGTTTATTTTGGGCCGCTGCCAACAACGACGGATTACAACTTTTACTGGAGCCCGGCGCAGTAGGCAGTAAGAGGCGTCCCGCGTCCAGAGTCCAAGGTCGAAGAAATTGGGAGATGCCCGCGCATGGCATGCGGCGATGGCTTTTCAGCGTTTGCGGGTTTTGAATTTGGGCTTGGTTTTTGCGGGTTCGGCTGCTTTTTCGGGGGCGACGTAGCCCGGGCCGTCGGATTTGGAGAGGAATTTCTTTTTGACGGTGTGGCTGATTTTGTCGTTGGTGCGGAGGTTGGCGACTTGGTTTCCGATGGGTTTGGTCATGGTGAGCTCCAGGCTTGGTGCGTGATTGCGTATGGCATTATCCCATACTGGCGCTTCTTGTGTTTTGTTTATTGACGGGGAGGCTGAGGACGAATTCGGAGCCGATGGCGCGCAGGTGGGCTGGGATGGAGGCGGTGGGGACGTCCCACTCCTGAATAAGGGATGCGATGGGGGTGGCGGTGGGGAGGATTTTAAGGGCGGTGACCTTTGTTTTGCCGTTTTCCAGGTGAGCGACGACTTTGACGGCCTGACGGGTGGTTTTGGCCAGCCCGTGGTCTTTGAAGATGCCGCTGGCGTCGTTGGAAAGGCCGTCCTGGGGGGTGTTTGCGGGCATGGGTGTTTCCTGGTTTATCCATCTATTTTGTGGGCGCCGGCATCAATTTCAAGATAACACCGTTTAAAGATACGACATAAATTTCGCCTTCAGCATCCTGCCCGAAACTGGAAATGGTGGCGGCTCTGGCGATGAGCCAGACTTTGGGTGGTTGGCCGGGGATGCGGCGCAGGCCCCAGATCTGGCCGCCGGCGAAGTCTCCGAAGATGTAGGCGCCGGTGAGGTCGGGGATGGCTTTGCCGCGGTAGACATAGCCGCCGGTGACGCATTGGCCGACGAAGTCTTTGTTACTGCCGGAGTGGCGGTATTCATAGACGGGTGGGATGAGTTGGACGGTGGGTTTGGGGTCTTTGGGGCGGTGGTCGCGTGTGCCTTCGAGGATGCGCCAGCCGTAGTTTCCCCCTTTGACGATGATGGAGACTTCTTCCCATTCGTTCTGGCCGACGTCGCCGGCCCAGAGTTCGCCGGTTTGAGAGTCGAAGGAGAAGCGCCATGCGTTGCGTATGCCGTACGCCCAGATTTCGGGGCGTGCGTCGGGTGTGCCGATGAAGGGATTGTCCTTGGGGATGGCGTATTGGAGATCGTTGTCTTTTTTATCGACGTCGATGCGGAGGATTTTGCCAAGGAGGGAGTCGAGGCGTTGGCCGTGGTTGTGTGGATCGTGTGCGGCGCCGCCGTCGCCGAGGCTGATGTAGAGCATGTTGTCCGGGCCGAAGGCGAGCATGCCGCCGTTGTGGTTGGAGTAAGGCTGAACGATGGTCAAAAGTTCTCGGCGGGACTGGGCGTCGATGACGGTGCCGTCGGCATTGGCGGTGTACTCGGCGATGATGTTGCGGCGGGGCATGTCACCGGCGGTGAATTGGAGATAGAGCTTGCGGTTTTTGGCGAAATTCGGGTGAAGGGCGAGGCCCAGAAGTCCTTCTTCGCCGCCGGAGCGGGTGCGGCTGCCCAGGGCGAGGGCGACCTGGGTGGTTTTGACCTGATCGGCCATGAGGAAGGTGAAAATCTGACCATCCTGGCCCAGGACATAGGCACGATTGGGATTGTCAGGAAGGGTGGTGAAAAAGAGGGGCTTGGGAATTTCTGCGTTTTGGAAGGTGCGCTTGAGTACGACGGCGGGTTCCTGACCTGTGGTGGGAGAGGCTGGGGGTGGAGTGGGTTTGGCCTCGGTTTGAGTTTGGGCGGTGGCGGTGTTTGCGGCCAATGAAATCACCAGGCAGGCGAAAGCGAAGAGGGTCATGTGGAGGAAAGGAGGTCTGGTCATGGTTAGATGATAGAACGGTTGGGGTGGAAAGTTAATGCACAGGGTTGCATTTGACGCCTGTCTGCACGCCTTTGGCTGGGGTTGGCTAAACTATCGGCGTTGTTGTCCTCAAACCTGAAAGCATCACCATGGCTGAATCCAAACCCGCACCGACGCCTTGCCTTGTGGTCATCTTTGGCGCCTCGGGCGATCTGACTAAACGGAAGCTGATTCCGTCATTGTTTGATCTTTATGTCAATGGGCAGGTTGACGACCATTTCACGGTGCTGGGTGTGGCGCGCACGTCGATGACGGATGACGAGTATCGGGTGAAGATGAAGGAGAACGCGGCGCAATTTTCGCACAATTTCACAGAGGAATTGTGGAAGAAGTTTGAGCCGCTGGTGCATTACCACGCGGCGGACCCGACGAAGATCGAGGATTACAAGGGGATCAAGGAGCGGATGAACCGCATTGCGGAGGCGCATGACACCGGGGCGAACGTGCTGTTCTACCTGTCGCTGGCGCCGCAGTTCTATGAATCGGTGATCGTGAACCTGGGGACGGCGGAGTTCATCACTGAAGGCAAGGCATGGTGCAGCGTTAATCGCAACAACCGGCCGTGGCAGCGGATCATCGTTGAGAAGCCGTTCGGGCACGATATGGAATCTGCGGCGCATTTAAACCGTGTGCTGGGGCGGGTGTTTGAGGAAGAAAGCATCTACCGAATCGATCACTACCTGGGCAAGGAGACGGTGCAGAACCTGCTGGTGTTCCGTTTTGCGAACACGATTTTCGAGCCGATCTGGAATCGGAATTACATCGACAGCATTCAGATCACGGCAGCGGAAACGGTGGGCGTGGAAGGGCGGGGGAGCTATTACGATTCGCCTTCGGGCGGAGCCATGCGGGACATGATTCAGAGCCACCTGCTGCAGGTGATGGGCGTGGTGGCGATGGAACCGCCGGTGAGCATGAAGGCCGACGACATCCGCCTGGAAAAGAGCAAAGTGCTGCGCGCCGTACGGCAGATTAAGACGGAGGAAATTCCCAGGGTGGCGATTCGCGGGCAGTACGGGCCGGGGCAGATCGACGGCAAGGCTGTGCCGGCGTACCGCAGTGAGCCAGGCGTGAACGCGGCAAGCCAGACCGACACTTACGCGGCCTTGCAGGTTTATGTAGACACGTGGCGCTGGGGCGGGGTGCCGTTCTACCTGCGGTCGGGTAAGCGGATGGCCAAGAAGCGCACGGAAATCGTGGTTTACTTCAAGCCCACCCCGCACCGGTTGTTTGACGCCAAGAAACAGGGAATGGCGCCCAACCAGATCGTGATCAACGTGCAGCCTGACGAAGGCATCCGCCTGCGGTTTGAAGGCAAGGTGCCGGGGATCGGCATGAACATCAAATCAGTGCGGATGGATTTCGACTACATCAAGCAGTTCAACGCCAAGCCGCCGGAAGCGTATGCAACGCTGCTGTTGGACGCGATCCGCGGGGATCAGACGCTCTTTAAGCATCGTGACGAGATTGAAGACGCGTGGCGCATTGTTCAGCCGGTGGTGGATTTCTGGGCGGCCAATGAGGATGAATCATTGCCGAACTATCCGGCGGGAAGCTGGGGACCGTCTTCGAGCGACATCATGATGGCGCGGGAGAATCGGGAGTGGCGGAATCCATGAAGAAGGGTCTAGGGTTCGGGGTCTAGGGTCTGGTTAGAAAGACCGTTGGCGCTGATGGTTTTGATGAGTGCGTGGCTTTATGCATACGTTTTTTTGTCCTGAGCTTCCTTTATCGCTTGATGCTTCGTCCCATGTGACGTTGGGTGAGGATGAGTCGCATCATTGCCGCAAGGTGCTGCGGCTGGGGGTGGGGGAACGTGTGGGTTTATTGGACGGAAAGGGCGGGGTGGCGCTGGGATTGATCGCGGATGCGGGCAGGCATGTCAGCGTGAAGCTGATTTCGCTCAAGCGGTTTGAGGAGCTTTCACCTGCGATTGATGTGGCGGTGGCGCTACCCAAAGGGCCGCGGGCGGATTTTTTGATTGAGCAGTGCAGCCAGCTTTCGGCGCGGGCGCTGATTCCGCTACGGACAGAGCGAAGCGTGACGGACCCGCGGGATACGAAGATTGAGAAGTTTCATCGTGCGGCGGTGGAGAGTGCCAAACAGTGCGAGCGGCCTTACGTGATGCGTGTGGAGGGGGTGGGTGAGTTTGAGGAGGTGGTGGCGCGGGAATACGACTTGAAGCTGATGGCGCATCCGCGGATTGAGGGGGCACCAGTGCCGGAGTTTGGGGTTGAAGTGAAGCGTTGTCTGCTTTTGATTGGGCCTGAAGGGGGGTGGACGGATGCGGAGTTGGAGATCGCGCAGCGGCATGGGGCCAAGTTGTGGCAGTTTGCGCCGCATGTGCTGAGGGTGGAGACGGCGGCGGCGGCGGGGCTGGCGGTGCTGAGGGAAGGTTACAAATCCGAGAGGAAGTTCTAATGCCGGACAACGATTCGCTTCATGCGCAATATGCTGAAGTGCAAGGGCGGATCAAACTTCATGCAGATCGGCTTTGGCAGCTGCCTTTTGCGTTTATGAGCATCGTGGGGATATCGATTTCGATCATTGACAAAGAAGGACACCCGATCAGAGTGGCTTATTTGTTCTCGCTCTACGTTGCGCTGGCATTGGTGATCCTTTGGGCCATGGTGGGCGCGACGGAAGGGACGATCCGCGCACTGAGGCACATGATGCGGATTGAAAAAGCGCTGAATCTTGAGACGACGGTTTCAGTTGGGTACAAGCTGCAGTACCTTCCTTACTTTGTCATGCACTTGCTGGTTTTGGCTTTCTGCATCCTCATCGTGTTTAAGACAATGCATTGAGATTTCGTTGGAGGCTTCTTTTTCGGCTTTTTTCAAAACAGCCGTGTGGTTGTCACGTCTTAATGGTCGAGGCAGGGTCATTTTCTCACCAGGAGCTTCAATGATGCTTATGCGAATTTTGGTCGGCACGCTTGTTTTCTGTCTCTGCGTTCTCCCATGCAGCGCACGGGTGGTTAAAGAGTGGTCGCATGAAGAGATGCAGAAAGCCGCGGATCTGGTTGTCATTGCCAAGCCGGTTAAGTCACAATCGACGGGAGAGAAATTAGATAGTTGGATCGGGACTGAGGGCGTGGATACGACCTTTGAGGTGATGAGCGCACTCAAAGGAACGCTGGATGGAAAACTCGTTGTTCACCATTACGCCTTCTCAAGCGACGTCAGACCTCCGAATGCTCCGAGTTTTGTCTCTTTTCCCACAGGTGAGAAAGCGGCGAATTATCTTCTTTTCCTGAAAAAAGGAACCGGCGGGTCTTACGAACCGGTGGTGGGCCAGGTGGATCCGACAGACTGCTGCTTTCGTCTCGTGAAGGCATACGAGTAACTTGCTGCGTCGGGCTTAAGTTGCCGCCACCAGGAGTTCTTCTGCGCAGTCGGGTGGGCGGAGGCCATCTGTGCGGTTGGCGAAATAGCGCTGGGCCTGTGACGCGGAGGAGATGTGCTGGACGTTTTTAAAGCCGGCTTCGCGGGCCAGGTCAAGCATCTGGGGCGGCGTGAAGAAGCTGATGAAGGGCGTGCCGGCGGCGCGTGCGCCTTCGATGGCGAGCCGGAAGCCGGGGCGGAGGGGAGCGTCCGTCAGTTCGATGGGGACGAGGAATGACATGACGAATGTGGAGGCGGGGGCAAGGGATGCAACCTGGCGCAGCGTGGCTGCGATGGCGTCGTGGGTGAGATACATGCTGACGCCGGTGGAGGCGATGACAGCGGGCTGGTTGGCCTTGAAGCCAGCGTCGACCAGGCGTGGCCACCAGGCGTCTCCTGCTTCGAAGTCGACAGGTACGAAGTGGAGGAAAGAGGGGATGCCCAGGCCGAGTTCGATGAGGCGGTGGCGTTTCCACGTCTGGGGGCCGGGTTGATCGACTTCAAAGATGCGCAGGGTGGAGGCCAGGTCAGGACGGCGCTGGGCGAAGGTGTCCAGGCCTGCGCCGAGGATGACGTATTGACTGACGCCATGGGCCGCGTGTTCAGTTACGAGGTCTTCAATGAAGCGGGCGCGGGCGAGGATGGAAGCGCGAAAGGGTTTGGTGAAGGGGCTCATGTCGGGACGATGACGCCATCCATCGTCTGGGGCCACCAGTTTCAGACCGATTTCATCTTCGAGGATATGGGGCGGCTGATCGGCCAGGACGTGCAGGGCACGCCACAGGGCAACTCGCACTGCCGTGTTTTCCGGTGCCACGACTTGGCTTTTTCGGGTCATGGTTGTTCTCCTCAGCGCAGGGATTGAAAGAGTGCGAGAGCTTTGGACTGGGCGGTGCTGATGGGGATGTCTGAGAGGGTGTCCAGGGCGCGCCAGGCGTGAGGGAGGTGGGCGGGGAGCGGGGGGCCGGTGAAGGCGGCGTGATGGACACGGAAGGTGATGGTGCGGTGGGTGGTCTGGTGCTGGAAGCTGGTGACCCAGATGAGGTTCTGGTGAGGGATGTTCTGAGTTAAGAGGGTTTCGGAGAGGGTTTTGAGGGCGGCCTTAGAGGGTTTTTCACGGCCGGGGATGGTTTGCTCGGCGGTGGGGCATTGCCAAAGGCCCGCCCAGAGGCCGGTGTCCGGGCGTTTGAGGAAGAGATAACGCGGGCCGTCGGAAACGAAGACTAGATCATGGACGACGGCAGTGGGTTTTTTCTTGGGTGAGCGCACCGGGAAAGCTTCAGGCTGGCCCTGGGCGGCGGCTTTGCAGAAGCCTGCTGCGGGGCACATGAGGCAGCGGGGGGAAGTGGGGGTGCAGAGGGTGGCGCCGAGTTCCATGAGGGATTGGTTGAAGTCGCCGGGGCGGTCTGCAGGGACGAGTGTGTCGGCGATGGCCCAGAGTTCTTTCTGGGTCTGGGGCAGATCGGTGGAATCGGGAATGGCGAACCAGCGGGTGAGGACACGCATGACGTTGCCATCGACGAGTGGGGTGCGGATGTTATGGGCGATGGAGGCGATGGCGCCGGCGGTGTAAGGCCCGATGCCGGGGAGGGAGAGGAGGCCTTCGACGGAATTGGGGATCAGGCCTGCGTGGTTGCTGACGATGGCTTTGGCGGCGGCCTGGAGGTTACGGGCGCGGCGGTAGTAACCCAGGCCCTGCCAAAGCTTCATGACGGCTTGTTCATCGGCGTTGGCCAGCGCGTGAGCCGAGGGGAAGGCGGTAATGAAGCGGGTGAAGTAGGGGATGACGGTGGCGACCTGGGTCTGCTGAAGCATGGCTTCGGAAACCAGGACATGGTAGGGATCAGAGGGGGACTTGCGCCATGGCATGTCGCGCTTGTTTTGATCAAACCAGTTCAACATG
This sequence comes from uncultured Phycisphaeraceae bacterium, assembly GCA_964527265.1. GTDB lineage: Bacteria > Planctomycetota > Phycisphaerae > Phycisphaerales > Phycisphaeraceae > CAZGOM01. Next base: position 8,772 of record CAZGOM010000153.1, read on the forward strand.
GCGGTCTGTGCGCGGGGGATGTTGAATTCGGCGAGGCGCGGCACGGGGGATGGCTCAGGCGCAGATCGACGCGCCCGGGTGGACGGGTTATCGGGTTGTCGGGTGTCCATGCGGGGCCGGGCAGTTGATTGGTTTGCTTCATGGTCATACACAATGAAGCAGATGCATACTCTTGGTGCCTAATTGCTTACGGGGCATCAAAGAGAGGCGCGGAGCTTTGGGTAGCGACCTTGGCCTGGAGGCGGCGGATGGCATCGAACATTTCTTTGGGGATCTGGTTTAGGGGCGTTTTTTTCTGGACGTCTTCGAGGATAGCGAGAGCTTCTTTGTTTTTGTTTTGTTTTTCGAGTGCGAGGGCCTGTTGGTAGAGATCTTGAAGGGTCTCCGGCTTTTTCTCGGGTTTCTTTTCGGTGTTAGCTGCTGATGGGGGCGTGGAAGGGACGGCCGTGGTGGGTGTGGATGGCGCAGATGGCGGCTGGGCAGGTTTGATGTCGCTGTCAGCCGGTTTTACAGGGATGGCCCTGGGGGGTGTTACGGGGACGGTGTTTTCAGGCTCCGTGCGGGAGGGCTGCTGGGTGGGTTGCGGGGTTTGGGTGGTGGTGCTGGTGCCGCCAAGGTTGACGAGCATGTAGACCTGGATGGCGATGACAAGGATGATGCCCAGCACCAGGAGGAGGATGTTTAAGACATTGCTGCGGGGTTTGGAAGAGGGCGCCGGGACGGCTTCTTCGTCATCGGTTTCGCCCAGTTCGACACCAGCGGCAGGGGTGGGAGCCTGAGGTGGCGCGGTTTGGGTGGATTTTGCTTGTGTGGATGCCGTGGATTTGGCAGGCGCGGGGGAGGGTGTTGCGCGGGAGGCTGCTTTACCGCCGGTTTGTTTTTCCACGCGACCGATGACTTCGTCGAGCAGGTCGTCGCCAGGGGCTGCTTTGTTGACGGCTTCGGGGTTGTGCGGCGCGGTGGGGGAGGGGTGGGACCCGCTTGCCTGCTTGGCGCCGGCAGCGGCGGATTCCTTGTCGAGCTGTTCCTGCGCCTTGTTTGCTTCCTGAACGGTGGGGTAGAGGAGGCCCATTTCGTTGCGAAGGGCGACCTCACGGAAGGGGGCGCTGCACTTGGAGCATTTGGGGTCGGTGGGAGTGACGTGCTGGCCGCAGTTATGGCAGTAGCCAATGAGGTGGCCGACGCCGGGGACGTTTTTGGCGAAGGACCAGAATTGGCGGGTGGTGGGTCCGCGCATGATGGTGCGGGAGTGGATGCGGCCGGCGGCGGCCTGCTTCTTGATGACGTCGTAGCTGCAGCCGGGTTTGAACGGCTTTTTGGCGTTGTGGATGAACCATGGCCCCATGGCCACCTGGGTGGCTTTGAGACTCAGGCGGTCGAAGAATCCGCCGCAGGCTTCACACTTTTGCTCCGTCAACTGCTGAAGATGACCACAGTAAGGACAGAGGATGATGGAAGGATGCTGATTTTCTGCCATAATAGACGACCTTACTAAAAGATCCTTGGTTACTGATTCAAGGCTTACTGATTCAAGGTCCCGCTTATGAACCCAATGTCGACAAAGTTTATGACGATCGGACTGGGGCTTGGGTTCATTTTGGCCTCATGGGGTTGTTCTGGTAAGCAGAGCGACCCCTCACACGACGACCAAGGATACCCAGGTCTTCCTTCGAGTCCAAACGCGGCCGCCACCCAGGCTGGAAATAAAGCGAGCCGAGCGGCGGCTGCGGAGAGCGGCGGTGCGCTTTCCAAGCCGATCGGGTACTTGAAGGGGCAACCGATCCGGGCGGAGCAGTTGCAGGCGCAATTGGCGGAGTCTGCCGGTGGGCAGGTGTTGTTTGAGTATGTGCTTGACGCGAGGATTGCCGAGAAGCTCAAAGCGCAGGACATCAAGATTTCTGAGGATCAGATCAAATACGAAGAGAAGCTGATGCTGGAGGGGTTGGACAAGGACATTAATCAGGCGCAGCGGGTATTGACGGAATTGCGCAACAGGCGGGGGCTGGGGCCGGTGCGTTTCAGGGAGTTGCTTTACCGCAATGCCGCGCTGAGGCAGTTGGTGCCGATACCATCGCCGGAGAAGACATCGGAGATGATGGTTCGGCAGGAATATGAGATTTATTACGGGACGCGATATGAGGTGCGGATCATCGTCGTGGAAAGCCTGGGCAAAGCCCAGGAAGTGCTGGGGCGTCTGCGGACGGGAGAAACGTTTGTGGATCTGGCGGTGCAGATGAGCACGGATTCGTCGCGTCAGCAGGGCGGGCTGCTTTCGCCGTTCAACACGCTGGATGAAAGCTACCCCAAGGGAATCCGGGAGGTTTTGCCCAGGATGACGGTGGGGCAGGTGAGCGACCCGATCTCACTGGGGGATGACAAGGTGTATGCGTTGGTGCGGCTGGAAAGAAAAATCGAGGGCAACAAGCCGAATTTTGACGATGTAAAGAATCAGTTGACGCAGAGTGTGATCCTGCGGATTCAGCGTGTGGAAATGGATCAAATGGTGCGTGCGATGATGAGCGAGGCGCAGGTGACGCTGACGAGCAACCTGTATATCTGGGCGTGGGATCTGCAGCAGAAAAGATTTGGTCCGACAGAACGGTAAAATAGGGTAAGCCCCTCAATGCCACGGATGGCCTTGGGGTCTTTGAAGATGCAGCGGTGAATGGAAAGTCGATGGAAAACAGGCCAGCACAATCAGGAGTCCGTGTCAGGAGGGCCAGGCCGACGCCTGGCGCCTTCTCGCGGGCACAAGCTCGTTGCCCGGGTGCTTTAAGAAGCATCCGGGCTTGAGTTCTGACGTGCAGTTTGTCCATTGATTCCTCCTATTTTTCACCCAACCATCAAGACAAGAAAGCCTGAGTGCCGTATGAAAATTGAACTTGCGAACCGTATTGATCGTTTGCCTCCTTATGTTTTAAACCGTTTGAAGAACTTGATTTATGAGCGCCGTAAAGCGGGCGCGGACATTATTGACATGAACATGGGCAACCCGACGGATGCGCCCATGCCGTCGGTGGTGGAGAAGCTTGCGGAAGCCGCCCATGACCCGCGCAACGGGCGTTATTCGGTGTCGGCCGGTGTGTATAACCTGCGCAAGGAAATGGCACTGAAGCTCAAGCGCAGGTGGGATGTGACGCTGGACCCGGCGACGGAGATCATTGCGACCATCGGGTCCAAAGAAGGGTTCAGCCACTTGATCCTGGCGCTGATGGGCCCAGGAGACTCGGCCATTGTGGGGGATCCGGCATTCCAGATCCACACGTATGCGCTGGTGCTGGCTGGGGCGAATGTGATCAAAGTGCCGCTGGGGAACGACCAGGCGTTTTTGGACAACATTGAGCGGGCGATTGAAACCAATACGCCCAAGCCGAAGCTGATCATTCTGAACTATCCGCACAACCCGACGGCGATGACCGTGGATATGGGTTTTTTCGATTCGGTGGTGCGTCTGGCCGAGAAGCATCAGGTGATGGTGATTCACGATTATGCCTATGGCGAGACGTGCTTTGACGAATATAAGGCGCCGTCCTTCCTGCAAGCCGACGGGGCGAAGGATTACGGCGTGGAATTCAGCACGCTGAGCAAGCCTTACAACATGGCGGGCTGGCGCATCGGCTTTTGCTGCGGGAACGCGGAGATGGTCAAGGCGCTGGGAACGATCAAGGGTTATTACGACTACGGTATTTTCCAGGCTGTGCAGATCGCCAGCATCATTGCGATGCGTGACGGCGACCAGTTTGTGCAGGACCAGGCGAAGGTGTACGAAAAACGCCGCGACGTGGTGGTGCAGGGTCTGGAGAAGCTGGGCTGGGACGTGCCTGCGCCGCGAGCCTCGATGTTCGTGTGGGCGAAGGTGAAGCCTGAGCATCTGACGCCTTACGGCGGCAAGACGCTGGAGTTCTGCATGGGCATGGTGGACAAGGCCGAAGTGGCCATGACGCCGGGTTCCGCGTTTGGCGAGGGCGGTGAAGGGTATGTCCGTATCGCCCTGGTGGAGAATGAGCAGCGGATTAAGCAGGCGCTCAAGCAATTGACCAAGCAACTCAAGCCCGCCAGCGTGACGGCATGAGATGCAGGACGTGAAAAGGCACAAGGGATAAGTAAGAAGGTCCCCGTGTTTGAAGCGATAATGGAAAAGGCTCCCGCTTTTGGCGGGAGCTTTTTTTTTGGGCTCATAGTCTTTGAATCGTGATACCGTGGTTATTGGTCAAGGACATAGCGCATGATGGCGTAGGCGACGCCGTCTTCGTCGTTTGAGGGGACGATGACATCGGCCTTGTTTTTGGCGTCTTTCCAGCCGTTGCCCATGGCGACGCCCAAGCCGGCCCAGGCGAGCATCTGGCTGTCGTTGGGGGCGTCACCAATGCACATGACCTGCTCAGGAGGAATGCTGTAGTGCGCTGCGACCCAGGCGACGGCGTGGGCTTTGTCTGCGGCGGGGTTCATGACCTGCATGAGGTGCGAGTCGCTGGCGGCGAAGGCGACACGGTCTTTGAATTTGTGTTCGAGCAGCTTGCGGACCTTGT
>CAZGOM010000154.1:0-13267 GCA_964527265.1 uncultured Phycisphaeraceae bacterium
ACCAGGTGAGCTGCGATCTGGACATGCGGGAGGCGTATCTGCGGGAGGTGTTGAGATAGGGTCTGGGGTCTAGGGTCTGGTCAGAGGGAATAAAGAGGGGATAAGAACAAGTGGACATGGGAACATAGTGGATGAGGTGGGTGAGATAAGAAGAGGGGAGGATGGCGATAGAGAACGTATTTTTTCTGACTAAACCCCAGACCCAAGGCCTTGGACCCATCTTCAGGCCTAGAATCAGTTGAATAGCGCGTCACGGGCCTTTCCCGCGTTTGGTCAGGGAGGTTCCATGGTCCGGCTTGGGAATCAACTTGATTGGGTGACGACGCAGCAAGGGCGGATGGTTTCGCTGCTTAAGGATTGGTCAGGGATTAATTCCTACAGTCTGAATGTTCCCGGGCTGGCGCTGATGGCGGGGGCGATCTCAGAGGAAGTGACGCGGCTGGGGTGGCGCGCGGTGAAACAGGATCTTGCGCCATACCAGACAGTGGATGACCAGGGAAATGCGGGGATGCAGGCACTGGGGCAGGCGCTGCGGTTTTCATCTCCAGCACGGCCTGGGCCGTCGGTGTTTCTGGTGATTCATTACGACACGGTGTTTGCACCGGACCACCCGTTTCAAAATGCGCGGGAGGAAGGGCCCAATACGCTGGTGGGGCCGGGGGTGCTGGATGCGAAGGCGGGGGTGCTGATTCTGCTTTATGGACTGGCGGCGTTTGAAAAGTCTGAGCTTGCCGGAAAGCTGGGGTGGGAGGTGATGCTGAATCCGGATGAGGAGTTAGGGTCTCCGGGGTCGGCGTCGGTGATGATGCAGGCGGCGAAGGAGCATGATTACGGGCTGGTGTTTGAGCCGAGCCTGGCGCCCGGGGTGCTGGCGGGGGCGAGGAAGGGATCGCAGAACTACACGCTGGTGGTGCGGGGGCAGGCGGCGCACGCGGGGCGGGATTTCGCCAAAGGGCGCAATGCGGGGGTTCACATGGCGCAGGTGGTGACGCGGCTGCATGGGATCAACGGGATTGTGCCGGGGGTGACGCTGAATGTGGGGCCGATGCATGTGCAGACGCCGGTGAACATTGTGCCGGGAGTGGGGGTGGCACGGTTTAATGTGCGGTTTGATTCGGATGCGGAGATGGCGCGGGTGGATGAGGAGATCAAGGGGATCATGCAGTGGGCGTCGCACGTGGCGGGATTCAAGGTGGAGATTTATGCGCAGGCGGGTTGCCCGGCCAAACCGCTGGATGCGAAAGCAGTGGCGCTGTTTGAGCGGGTGAAGAAGGTGGGGGCTGAACTGGGGCAGAGTTTGGAATGGCAGGGGACGGGCGGGGTGTGCGATGGGAATCGCCTGGCGGGGGCGGGACTGGCGACGATCGACACACTGGGGGGTGTTGGTGCGGGATTGCATACGGATTCTGAGTATTTGGAGATGGATAGCTTGAGTGCACGTGCGAAGCTGTTGTGCGGGCTGCTGGCGGAACTGGCTGAGGAAAGAGCAGAATTTTTACCGCGAAGGCACGAAGACGCGAAGTTAAGAGAAGGGAAAGAAGGAGTTGAAAATGGGGTTTAAGGGAAAGTGAGCCGCGCAGAATGATCGGATGCTGGAAATGACAGACTGATGAGAAAGGCGGTGTGTGATGGAAAGGCTTGTAGCAGAGAAATTAATGGAGGATGAGCGGGTGAAGCGAGCCCGGGAGGTGTTGCTTGGGGTGGTGAAGGAGCATGCGGCGGGATTGACGGGGATTAAGGCGGCGGATGAAGGGCGGAGGGTGGGGTATGAGGGTTTGATCAAGGCGTTTGAGGGGGAGCGGGGCGGGGCGCTTTACTATCCGTTTTTGGGAAGTGGGGTGGGGCGGGGGGCGCTGGTGGAACTGGCGGATGGGAGCGTGAAGTACGACATGATCACGGGGATCGGGGTGCATTATTTCGGACACAGCCATCCGGGATTGATGGACGCGGTGATCACCGCAGCGCTGGGGGATACGGTGATGCAGGGGAACCTGCAGCAGAATGTGGAGAGCGCGGCACTGGCGCGGGAGTTGATTGAGCTGGCGGAAGCAAGTGATGTGGGAAGAACAGAAAGAGAAGACATGCTCACGCCCCCGAAAAGGAGAGCATGGCATGCGGAAAGACTGACGCATTGCTTTTTGACCACGTCAGGCGCGATGGCGAATGAGAATGCTTTGAAACTGCTGTTTCAGAAGCATGCGGGAACGGAGCGGATCTTGGCGTTTGAACATGCGTTTGCAGGGCGGACGCTGGCGCTGTCGCAGATCACGGACAAGCCGGCGTATCGGGTGGGGTTGCCGAAGGTGCTGGGGGTGGATTATGTGCCGTTTTTTGATGCGGCGCGGCCTGCGGAGAGCGTGGATGCAGCGGTGAAAGCGATTGGCGGGCATGTGGCGAAGCATCCTGGGAAGCATGCGGGGATGTGGATAGAACTGGTGCAGGGTGAGGGTGGGTATTACCCGGGGGATGAAGGGTTTTTCAAGGCGGTGATTGGAGAGCTGCGGAAGGCCGGACTGGGGGTGGTGGTGGATGAGGTGCAGACGTTTGGAAGGACGTCGCAGGTGTTTGCATTTCAGCATTTTGGATTGGGCGGGATGGTGGACATTGTGACGGTGGGGAAGTGTCTGCAGGCGTGTGCGACGTTGTTTACGGATGCGTATAAGCCGGGGCCGGGGTTGATCAGCCAGACGTTTACGGGGGCGACAGGGTCGCTGCATGCGGCGCGGTGGATTGTGAAGCAGTTTGGGACGGGTGTTGTTCAAAATGCCGGTGACGGTGAGGAGATAGCCGAGGGCGCGAGCAAGACACGGCTTGAGGTCGGCTCAAGCCGTGGCACCCGAGCGCGGTTATTTGGGCCGGATGGGCGGGTGATGCAGGTGCATCGGCATTTTGTGAGGCGGTTTGAGGAGATGGCGGTGCGGCACCCGGGTTGGGTGAAGGGGCCTTATGGGATTGGAGGAATGGTGGCGTTTACGCCGTTTGATGGGGATGAGAAGAAGGTGAAGGCTTTGCTTATGCGGATGTATGAGGAGGGAGTGATCGGGTTTGTGGCGGGGGCTGGACCGAGCCGGGTGCGGTTTTTGCCGCCGGTGGGAGTGGTGAGCGATGAAGAGATCGACGCAGTGTGTGCTGTGGTGGAGAACTCACTTGACGTGATTGCACGCGGATAGGAGGAATGTGAAAACCCTGAGTAGGAGTAGCCGGATTGAGGTGTGTAATGAAGGTTTTCATGTGATTTGTTAATCCAACGAGACACGGCGCAGACGCCAGTGGCAGGGACAGGAGGTTTATATGCAAGTAGTAAGGCCTGTAAAGATGACGGATTTGAAGGCGCTGCATGAACTGGCGCATTTGACCGGGTATGGGTTGACGACGCTGTCGCGGGATGTAGATTTGCTCAGGAAGAGGATTCAGGAGAGTGAGGGGGCGTGCAAGGGTGAGGGGGATAAGCCGCGCGGGGAGAGTTATTTGTTTGTGCTGGAGGATTTGAAGGCGGGGCGTGTGGTGGGGACGTCGGGGATCGCGTCGAAGGTGGGGGGATTCGAGCCGTTTTATTCGTATCGGGTGGAGACGGTGGTGCATGAGTCGAAGGAATTGGGAATCAGGAAGGAGATCAAGACGCTGCATCTGGTGGCGGAGCACAATGGGCCGTGCGAGATCGGGAGTTTGTTTCTGCATCCGGAGTATCGGGTGGGTGGGAATGGGCGGCTGCTGAGCTTGTCGCGTTTTTTGTATATGGCGCAGAATCCGGGGCGGTTTGACCCGATGGTGATCGCGGAGATGCGGGGAGTGATCGATGACAAGGGGCGTAGTGCGTTCTGGGATGCGGTGGGGAAGCATTTTTTCGAGTTGGATTTTTCGAAGGCGGATGCGCTGAGCCTGGTGAACAAGAAATTTATTGCGGATTTGATGCCGCGGCATCCGATTTATGTGCCGATCCTGCCGCAGGAGGCGCAGGCGGTGATCGGGGAGGTGCACACGCAGACGCGGCCGGCGATTGAGTTATTGAAGAGCGAGGGATTCAAGTGGAGCGGGATGGTGGACATCTTTGAGGCGGGGCCGGTGATGGTGGCGAAGCTGGAGGATATCCGGAGTGTGAAGGAGTCGGTGGTGGGGAAGGTGGTGGAGGTGATGGATGGAGAGATAGAAGGGACGGCGATGCATGTGATGAGTTTGCGAGCGGATTGGCGGTGTGCGCGGGTGAATGTGGTGGTGAAGGAGGGTGGGGTGATGATGGGAAAGGAGGATGCGGAGGGATTGGGTGTGAAGGTGGGGGATGAGGTGCGGTGGGCGACGCCGCGGGGAAAGGAAAGTGATAAATGAAAAGGGATAAGGGATAAGTGAAGACACGGAGGTGTGTGATGGAATCTATGGGTGTTTGGATTAATGGGGAGTGGGTTGCGGGGGGTGGGCGGTTATTTGAGCGGGTGAATCCGGGGACGGGGAAGGTGGTGTGGGGTGGGAGGTGGGGAGCGGAGGGTGAGGTGGAGCGGGCGGTGGAGGCGGCGCGGGGGGCGTTTATGGGGTGGGCTGGGTTGGGGTTTGAGGGGAGGGCTGGTGTGTTGGAGCGGTTTGGGGAGATTGCCAGGCGGAGGCGGGAGGAACTGGCTGGGGCGATATCCGAGGAGATGGGGAAGCCTTATTGGGAGGCGCTGACGGAGGCGGATGCGGTGGCGGGGAAAATGGGGTTGACGCAGGCGGCGTTTAAGGAGCGGGCGGGAGAGCGGGTGGTGAAGGGCGGTGTGACGCGGTTTAAGGCGCATGGGGTGGTGGGGGTGATCGGCCCGTTTAATTTGCCGGCGCATTTGCCCAACGGACACATTGCGCCGGCGCTCTTGATGGGGAATGCGGTGGTGTTTAAGCCGAGCGAGATGACGATGCTTTCCGCGAGAATGATGTGTGAGATGTGGGAGGAAGCTGGCTTGCCGCGCGGGGTGCTGAATATGGTGTCGGGGGGTGGAGAGGTGGGGGCGGCGCTGGCGGGGCATGCGGATGTGGATGGGGTTTATTTCACGGGGAGCAGGCGTGTGGGGGTGATGCTGTCGAAGATGCTGGCTGAGACGCCGGAGAAGATTCTGGCGCTGGAGATGGGGGGGAACAATCCGCTGGTGGTGTGGCAGACGAGGAACATCACGCCTGCGGTATACGACGTGGTGCAGTCTGCGTATATCACCTCGGGACAGAGGTGCACGTGCGCGCGGAGACTGATTGTGCGTGATGGGCCTGAGGGGGATGATTTGATCAACGCGCTGGTGGCTGTGGTGAAGAAGCTGGCGGTGGGGACGCATGAGGCGAGGCCGGAGGTGTTCATGGGGCCGGTGATTACGCCGGAGGCGGGGCGGAAGGTGCTGGACGCGCAGGTGGGCTTGATGGGGTTGGGAGGGAGAGTGCTGATGCCGGTGGAAGCGGTGAAGGGGAATGAGGCGATGCTGCGGCCGGGGCTGGTGGATGTGACGGGTGTGGCACCGGAGAAGATCGCGGATGAGGAAGTGTTTGGGCCGCTGCTTACGGTGAGGAGAGTGGGGAGCTTTGAAGAGGCAGTGCGGGAGGCGAACCGGACGCGGTATGGGCTGGCGGCGGGGTTATTAAGCGATAATGAGAAGTTGTTTGAGTTGTTTTATGCCGGGGTGCGAGCGGGGGTGGTGAACTTCAACCGGCCAACGACGGGGGCGAGCGGGGCGATGGCGTTTGGCGGGGTGGGGTGGTCGGGGAACCATCGGGCGTCGGGGTATTTTGCGGTGGATTACTGCGGGTACCCGGTGGCGACGGTGTCGAGTGAGGTGCTGGCGTTGCCTGAGAGGTTGTTGCCGGGGGTGGAGTTGTGAAGAGGGGTTCTGGGTCTTGGGTCTTGGGTTCTGGTCAGAGGATAAGAGAGTGACTTGCGTTCTGCGTCTTGCGTTGAAGAGGAGAGGGCGGAAAGGAGATTTGTATGAGTGATGGATATGTGGAGGTGAATTTTGATGGGTTGGTGGGGCCGACGCATAACTATGCGGGGTTGGGGGCTGGGAATATTGCGTCGATGGAGCACAAGAGCCGGGTGTCGAGTCCGAGGCGGGCGGCGCTGGAGGGGTTGGAGAAGATGAGATTGATGATGAGGTTAGGCGTGGCACAGGGGGTGTTTATGCCACAGGAGAGGCCGTGTCTGGAGAGGTTGAGGCGGCTGGGGTTTGTGGGAAGCGATGCGCGGGTGATTGAGGATGCGCATGCGCAGTCGCCGGAATTACTGGCGTCGGTTTACAGCGCTTCGAGCATGTGGGCGGCGAATGCGTGCACGGTGTCTCCCAGCGCGGATACGGGCGGTAACAAGGTGCATATGACGGTGGCGAATCTGATCAGCAATCTGCACAGGTCGATTGAGCCGGAGGAGACGGAGAAGATGCTGCGGGCGGTGTTTGGCGATGAGCGGCATTTTGTGATTCACCCGGCTTTACCTTGCGCGACGGATGCGGGGGACGAGGGGGCGGCCAACCACATGCGTCTGGCGCCGGGACACGGGGAGCCGGGAATTGAGGTGTTTGTGTATGGACGGGACCGGGCGACGCCGCGGAAGTATGCGGCGGAGGTTCGGTTTCCGGGGCGGCAGACGCTGATGGCGTCGCAGAGCGTGGCGCGGCTGCATCGGCTTATGCCGCAGCAGGTGATGTTTGTGAAGCAGAACCAGGAGGCGATCGATGGCGGGGTATTTCATAACGATGTGATCGCGATGAGCCATCTGGATCTGCTGGTGGTGCATGAGCAGGCGTTTGAACGGCAGCGGGAGGTGCTGGGAGAACTGAATGAGGCGTATGGAAGATTGGGAGCGGGAGAGCTCAATGTGGTGGAAGTGCCTGCAAACGTGATCGGGCTGGAGGAGGCGGTGCGAAGCTATTTGTTTAATGCGCAGATTATTTCGGATGGGGAAGGGCGGATGGTGATGGTGCTGCCGATGGAGGTGAAGGGGATGGCGAGCGCACGGGAGGCGGCGGCGTTTATTTTGGAGAAGGCGCCTGGGATTAAAGAAGTGCGGTATGTGGGGCTGACGCAGAGCATGTTCAATGGGGGTGGGCCGGCGTGCTTACGGTTGCGGGTGGCGATGTCGCGGGCAGAGATGGGGCGGGTGCAGCAGGGGGTGATCTTGACGGAGGGGTTGTATGGGGAGCTGAAGCGGTTGATCGAGAAGCGGTATCGAGAGAGTCTGGCGCCAGGGGATTTGGCAGATCCGGGGTTTTTGAGGGAGAGCCGGGAGACTGTGGAGGCGATCAGGGGAGTGCTAGGGTTTTAATGGGATCATTTTTCTGAGTGGCGGGTGGAGCGGCGGTTTTCGAGCGTCCAGGCGACTTCTAGGGCAGTGGCTGGGCGGTCGGCGGGGTTTTTTTCCAGAAGGGAAGCGATGAGGGAGCGGAGCCAGGCGGGGATGTCGGGGTTAAAGGATTCGATGGGTGGCGGGGTTTTATGGAGCTGGGCGAGCATGGCGTCGCGGGCTTGCTTATCCGGGAAAGGGACGGTGCCGGCGAGCATCTGGTAGAGGATGACGCCCAGGGAGTAGAGATCGACGCGGGTGTCGATGGGTGCGTCGGACTGGATTTGTTCCGGCGCCATGTAGGCGGGTGTGCCGATGGGGATGTAGATGCCGGTGATGTCGCTGGATTTGTCGCCGGTGATCTGTTTGGCAAGGCCCATGTCGGCGACTTTGGGCGTGCCGTCGGGGGTGAGGAGGATGTTGGCGGGTTTGAGGTCGCGGTGGACGATCTGGAGGCGGTGGGCTTCGTGGAGGCCCAGGCAGATGTCGTGGGCGATGCGGATGGCTTCATCAAGCCCGAGCTTCAGACCGGGGGCGGCATTGATGCGGGCTTTCAAGGTGCCGCCGGAGATGTATTCAAAGGCGAGGTAAACGCCCAGTGCGGACTGTCCGATTTCGTGGAGGCGGACGATGTTGGGGTGGGAGAGGCGGGCGGCGACACGGGCTTCCTGGAGGAAGCGCTTGCGGGCGTCGGAGTTGGAGAGCCATTCGCCGCGCACGAGCTTGACGGCCATGTCGAGGTTCAGAAGGTCGTGGTGGCCGAGGTAGACCTCGCCCATGGCGCCTTTGCCGATGAAGCGGATGAGCTTGATGTTTCCGACGTGGTCGAGGATTTCGACGGCATTGGGCTTGATGAGGTCGGAGGCTTCAGAAAGCGTGATGCGCGCGGCGGGATCGTTTTTGGCCAGGTCGTGGACGTAGACTTCGGGTTCCGGGAGGACGTGCGTGCGGTCTGCTTCAGAGTAGTCATCGTCGGGAGCGCTGTGGTTGGCAGCAGCGGCGGGCACGGCGGGAATGCCGGCCTTGGCTAGGGAGAGGGTATAGAGCTCACGGTCGCGCTGCTGCTTGCGGGCGATGCAGGTGGTGAGGCGGGCCTTCAAGATGCCTTGGTTAAAGGGCTTGATGAGGTAGTCGATGGCGCCTTTTTCGATGCATTGGATGATTTGTCCCTGGTCATCACCGGAGGAGATCATGAGGACGGGAATGTGGGAGAGGGCGGAGTCGGAGGTGATGGCTTCCAGGAGGCGGATGCCGTCCATTTCAGGCATGGAGATGTCGGTGAGGACGACATCGACATTCTGCTGGCGGAGGATGGAGAGGGCTTTGCGGCCGTTGTCGACGGCGATGCCGGAGAAGCCTTCGGATTTGATGCGTGCGGAGAGAAGGGTGCGAATGGCGGGGTTGTCGTCGACGATGAGGACGGTGCCGCGGGGCTGGGCTACGACGCCGGCGTGGGTGTTGGGCTGGGGTTGTTCGATGGGGTCTGGAGGCATGTATGGGTCAGGAATGGTGTGGAGGCAGGATTGGGATGCGACAGGAATAAATCTATTGTAGGGACTGGTGGGATGGAAGTAGCGGGGAATCGGTGAAAGAAGGGACCGGTTTCCCAAGAGCGGCTTTAATCGTTGGAGACGGGAGGCAGAAGGTGGATATCCCATTGGCCGGACATCCAGTATTTGAGACCTTGATGGGTCCGTGGCCAAGTTGATTTGAGTTCTTTGATGGACCGGTCGATGGAATCAAAGTCCTGTTCGCGTGCGGCGGTTTCGATCTGGAGGGAGATATCGGCGAGTTTGCGTGCGCCGAGGCTGCCTGTGAGGCCTTTGATTTCATGGCCGAGGCGGCCGATCTTGTGGCCGTCCTTGAGGCTGAGCTGGACTTCCAGATCAGCGATGCGTTTTTCGGTGTCCTGCTCCATCTGTTCGACGAGACTTTCGAGGAGACCGGGGTTGCCGTCGCGCTGGAGCTGGATGAGGTCGGCGAGGATGTTGACGTCGAAGAGGTCGGAGAATTCCTGGGGGCTTGCGGCACCGGGGTGGGGCGGCGGAGTGAGAAGATCCGATGGCGTGAGGGTACCCGGAGGGGTGGTGCCGGGGGTGGTGGACGGAGTGGCAGCAACGCCGGTGAGGCGGGGTGTGGTGTTGGAGGAGGAGGGGGTTTGCTTTAAGGCGCGGACAAGATCGTCGGGGCGGACGGGTTTGGAGATGTATTCGTTGAAACCGGCGTCGAGGCAGGCCTGGCGGTCGCCGACCATGGCGTTTGCGGTGATGGCGACGAGGCGGGGCTTGGGGCGTTCACTGGTGCGGCTGAGGATTTGTTTTGCGGTGTCGATGCCGTCCATTTCGGGCATGAGGACGTCCATGAGGAGGACGTCGTAGAGGTTTTTCTCGACGAGTTTGAGGGCTTCGATGCCATTGTTGGCGATGTCTGCGCGATAGCCGAGTTTTGCGAGCATTGCCAGGAGGAGCTTCTGATTGATGCGGTTGTCTTCGGCGATGAGGATTGAGAGAGGGTGTTTTTCGGCGAGTCCGGCGTCGTAGGAATAGTGGCCGGTGCGGGTGTGGGTGCGGCGGTTGGTGGCGGTGCTGAGGCCGCCGGAGGAGACATGGGGGTCGTTCCCGAGTTCACCCAGATCGAGTGCGGGGCATTCGTGGGCGGGGAGGGTGAACCAGAAGCTGGAGCCTTTGCCGGTGGCGGAATCGACGCCGATTTCTCCTTGCATGAGGTCAACGAGGCGGCGACAGATGGCCAGGCCCAGGCCTGAACCGCCGTATTTGCGGGTGGAGGTGGGGTCGGCCTGGCTGAAGGACTTGAAGAGCATGGGGAGTTTTTCAGCGGGGATGCCGATGCCGGTGTCGCGGACAGTGAAGCGGATGAGGCGCAGGGGCGTGGCGGGGGCGGTGGCGCCTTCAGGGGTGACAAAGTCGGGTTCGCCGGGGAGGGTTTCGACGGCGATTTCGACCTGTCCTTTGGGGGTGAATTTGACGGCATTGCCAAGGAGGTTGGTGAGGACCTGGCGGATGCGGATGATGTCGCCGTAGACGCCTCTGGGGACGTTGTTGTTGATGGTGAGGGCGATGCGGATGCCTTTTTCGCGTGAGCGGGAGGAGACCTGCTCGATGGCGCCGTAGAGGCAGCGGTGGAGATCCATGGGTTCGTATTCGAGTGCGAGGCGCTGGGCTTCGATCTTGGAGAAGTCGAGGATGTCGTTGATGAGTGTGAGGAGGGTTTCGCCGGACTGGCGGATGGATTCGACGTAGTCGAGCTGCTGTGGGGTGAGCTTGGTGTCCAGGAGGAGGTTGGTCATGCCGATGACGCCGTTCATGGGCGTGCGGATTTCGTGGCTCATGGTGGCCAGGAAGAGGGACTTGGCTTTGTTTGCTGCTTCGGCTGCTTCGCGTGCGCGGATCATTTCCTCTTCGGCCTTGCGGATGGCGGAGAGGTCGGAGATTGAGCCGAGCATGCGGATGGGTTTGCCCTGGGTGTCGCGGAGCGCCTGGCCCATGCTCATGACCCAGAGATATTCACCGTCCTGATGCATGATGCGGAATTCGACGCGGAAGGCGTCGTTGGTGTCGAAATGGGTCTGGAATACACCTTTAACGCGTTCGCGGTCGTTTGAATGGATGCGCGCCAGGCGCTCGGAGAAGGGGCGGAGGCGCTGGTCGGGGGGGAGTCCCAGGAGCTTTAAGAGGCCGTCGGACCAGTAGCAGTCGCCGGTGGAAAGGTCGTAGTCATAGGCACCGTCGATGGAGGCTTCCAGATGCATGCGGGTGAGATCGCGTGCGGCTTCGAGTGCAGTCTGGTCGCGTTCGCGTGCGGAGAGGAGGTCGTTGACGGCGTCGGAGAGCTGGACGATTTCCACGCCGCGCTCTTTGGGGAGGCGGAGGGAGAGGGTGGGGTCTTTGGCGAGTTCGGAGACGCGTTTGGAAAGGCCGGCGATGGGTCGGAGGACCTGGCGATCGATCATGAGTACGACGACGGAGCCGACGGTGAGGCCGGAGACCAGGAGCATGAAGAAGAACCATGTGGTCATTTCGCTGACGGTCTGGCCCAACTCTCGGAAGCGTACGATTTTAAAGAGGAGGGCGGGGGTGCCGGCGGGGTCTTTGACCTGGAGGAAGCCGACGAGCTGGCGCGGGTCTTCGGGGTCGGTGAAGACCAGGTCGCTTTTGTTTTCCTGGGAAAGAATCTGGGTGGCCTTGATGACTTCGACGGATTGAGTGATGGCGAGGTTTTGAATGGTGAGCTGGTCGGTGGCGCCCAGGGAAATGTGGTTGACGCCTGCGCGGTCGATCTTGCGTGCGACGACGATGAAGCCTGACGGGACTTTCTGGCCGGGGCGGACGATGGGTCCTGAGCCGAAGACCCAGGTGCCTTCGGGTGTGGAGAAGACGCCGGATTGGCGGCCGTTTGGGTCTTTGGGAAAAAAGACATCCTGGCGGGAGCCGATGAGGGAAAGGATGGCTTCGGGGGTGGGGGTGATGGTGCCCTCGGTGGCATCGCGGGTGCGGCCGACCATGACGCGGCCACGGTTGTTTGCGATGACGACCATGTTGAGGGAGAAGGAGCGGAGGACGCCCTGGTCGTCTTCAAGGACTTCGGCGACGAAGTTGGGTGCGGCGTTATCGACGTAAGTATTTGCGACTTCAAGGCGGCCATAGTCGCGGGCGATCTGGGCGAGGCTGTTTTTTTCGTTGTCGAGAGCGTCTTTGATCTGTTTGAGGGAGCGCTGGAGCTGAGAGGCTTCGAGACGGTCAAAACCTTTGCGGAAAGTGAGTTCAGCGGCGAGGTAAGCCAACAGGAGAATGGTTGCCAGGAGGAGCAGGAGGGTGAGGATGGTTTTGAATCGAACTGTCATGACGGTGGCCTGGGTGGTTTCCGGCACGAAAGGCCGGCTTCACCCTGAGTGGAATTAAGGATTATGTCAGACGGTGCGAAAGGGTGTATTGGCCTTGCGACAAGGAGATCGGGTTCCCGATGCGTGACTTTCCTCAGACATGTTCCCGGGACGACTGAACCGGCCCAGGACAGACGGGAATTAGTCTACCTTAAGTTGGGCCGGGGGCAATCACTCTTGCGATGATGCAGTTTGGTCAATAAACTGTTGCCCGCCCAAAGGCTGCGGTTATGTGCCCGGCCAGGAGGTTTTACATATTACAAGAGGGTTCCCCGGATGCCCGTGAAGAAGACCAGCAAGTCCAGCACGTCCGTGAAGAGCGAATCCGATAAGGGCGTTAAGAAGAGCGCCGGGGCGAAGTCATCGGTTAAGAGCGCCAAGGGTGGGGAAGGCGAGAAAACCGTGAAGCCCAAGGCGCCGCGCAAGACCGGTGCGAACAAGACCGTTAAACCGCACCTTGTGTTGAATAACGACCCCAAGCGGCAATTGACAGGCTACGACGAGATTCTGACCAATAACGGTCCGATCCCGGTGGCGGAACTGCGCAAGGCCAAGACAGGGCTGACAAAGAAAGAAATCGACCTGTTCAAGAAAGATCTGCTGCAGCGGCGCGCCGAACTGCTGGGGGATGTGAGCTCGCTGGAAGCGGAGACGAAGGACCATTCTTCGGGCAACAACTCGAACATGGCCGATGACATGGCCGATGCGGGAAATGACAGCTTTGAGCATGAATCAACGCTGGGGCTGATGGAAAAGGAACGCAAGCTGTTTAAGGAAATCGAGGCGGCGCTGGTGCGCATCGATGAAGGGATCTACGGGGTTTGCCTGGAGACTGGCAAGCCGATCGGGAAGATCCGGCTGGAATTCAAGCCTTGGGCTCGGTACTGCATTGAAGTGGCGCGGGAGCTTGAGAAGAAAGGTTTGATTAATAACTGAAGAAGGGTCTTGGGTTCTGGGTCTTGGGTATTGTCAGATCCGGATCTTAGGCTGGGACCCCTCTTTAGATGACGGGTGGATTTTTTGGCTGGGCCTCAAGAGACATTGCCGGAAAGTGCCGCCAAGCCGGTGGAGAAACCGGCTTGGCGGTC
>CAZGOM010000155.1:0-13260 GCA_964527265.1 uncultured Phycisphaeraceae bacterium
GGAAGGCGAGGATGTCGGCGACCTGGCCGACGGGGTACATGAGGAAGCCGAAGGAATATTGGTCGCCGAGGTTCTTGACGAGGATTTCGTCTTTGATGGTGGGGTTGCGCATGAGGCGGCCGTAACCCAGGAGCATGGCGAAGAACCAGGTAAGCTCAGCGATGGCAGGGACTTCAGACTGAAGAAACATGGTGGACTTGGCGGGATCGATGCCGGCGGAGAGGTAATCCTTGGCGATTTCGAGAGTGTCGGCGGTGATGCCCTTGGGGTCTTCGGGGCGGGTGGTGAGGGCGTGGACGTTTGCGATGATGAAGAAGCAGTCGTGGGAGTCCTGAAGAGCGAGGCGGTTTTCGATGGAGCCGACGTAGTGGCCCAGGTGGAGCTTGCCGGTGGGGGTGTCGCCGGTGAGGATGCGAGGCTTTTGGGTGGAGGCCATGGTGTGTTCCTTGAGCGGTGGCTGGGAGAAGAATCAGAGGATTGGGATCAATGAAAAACCCGACAGGGTTTGCCGTGCCGGGTTCGTTTTTGGTTTGCTTTTGAGCGTATGAAAACGAGCCCGACTAGATGGACCATTGCCAGGGTTGCCAGCGGTTGGATGGGTGTTTGTTGCTCATGGGGGAGAGTATAGCGTGAGTGATGGGGTTGCCAAGGGGGCGGAGTTAATCGGGGAAGAGTTCGGCGAGGCTCAAGGCGTGGTCGGGGAAGGCCAGGGAAGCGATGGAAGCGGGGGCCTTGAGCGTTTGGGTTTGGATGTATTGGCCGTTGGCGGGGTTGCGGAAGACTTCTAGGGATTTGCCGGTGAGATTGACGATCCAGACTTCGGGGATGCCTGCGGCGGCGTAGAGGGGGATTTTGATGTTGCGGTCAAAGTCGAGGGAGGAGTCTGCGACTTCGATAAGGAGGAGGGCGTCCTGAGGGCGTGGATGGCCCTTGCGGTAGAAGTCTGAACGAGGGCGCAGAAGAATCAAGTCCGGCTGAGGTTCGGAGGCTGTGTTGAGCCGAATGGGGTTTTGAACACGAACAATTGCTTGCTTGCGGGTTGCTTCGTGAAGAAATTGAGCGAGCTGATCGACGATTCCGGAGTGTTCATTGCCGATGGGCGTCATGTCGATGATTTCCCCGTGAATGAGTTCGACGCGGTCGGTTTGCTTGAGGACGCCGATTTGGGCCATGGCGTAATATTCATCCACCGTGAAGGAATGGCGACGGATGGTGGGAAGCAGGTTGGGAAGGGTGATAACCGCCATGGTGCTTGATTGTATCGGGATGGGGAGCAGGAATCGACTGATTTGTCACACCCCATGCGCTGATGTTGGGCAACGGCTAGAATTGTGTGAAGTTTACCTGTTCCAAAGGTGTGCTTGATGTTATTGGATACCGCAGACAAAGGCGCTTTGAGTTTCTACCTGCAGCAGGAATTGCGCGAGGTGGAGAACCTGTTTGCGGCGGAATTATTGAGCGATCTGGCGTGTGTGAACGGGCTGGTGAACCATGTCGAGCGGTATCGGGGCAAGATGCTGCGGCCGATGCTGGTGATCCTGGCGGGGCTGGCGACTTCGCGCCCAGGGCGAGACGGCGCGCGCGCGGTGGGGCAATCGCACCGGGTGATCGCAACTGTGGCCGAGATGGTGCACATGGCGACGCTGGTGCATGACGACATCCTGGATGAAGCGCAGGTGCGGCGGCGTGGCGGGACGGTGAACCACCTGCGGGGGAATGAGACAGCGGTGATGCTGGGGGATTACCTTATCAGCCATGCGTATCACCTGTGTTCGAGCTTGCCGAGCAACGCGGCGAGCCGATTGATTGCGGGGGCGACCAATACGGTGTGCGAAGGTGAACTGTTGCAACTGGCGAATCGCGAAAACTGGCGGCTGGATCCGGGGACGTATTTCGAAATCATCCGGCGCAAGACAGCCAGCCTGTGCGGCATGTGCTGCCACCTGGGGTCGCTGCTGTCGGATGCTGACCGGGAGACGGTGAACCTGCTGTACCGATTCGGCGAAGAGATCGGCGTTGCGTTTCAGATCGTCGATGATGTGCTGGACCTGGTGGGGGATGAATCGACGGTGGGCAAGTCCCTGGGTAAGGATTTGGAAAAAGGGAAGCTGACGCTGCCGCTTATTCACCACATCCATGCGTTGGGATCGGATGAGCGGGAGTCACTGGTGGGGCGGCTGGCGGGGCTGGGCCCGGCAGGACGAGGGAATGCGGAGTTTGGGGCATTCATGCGTGCGCGGCTAGAAATGACGGATTCAATCAACCATTCACGAACACAGGCGCGGGATCTGATCCGGAGCGCCAAGGGATGCCTGGATGGGTTGGATGAGACGCCGGCGAAGGCTCTTTTGCTGAGCATGGCCGATGCGGTGATCACGCGGGATCATTGAATATGAGGCAGAATTTCTGGAGGGTTTTGGCATGAACATGGACTGCTCGAGAATCGGATTATTGGTGGCGGCGTTGGGCGGGATGCTGTGGGGATGTGCCGCAAGGAACGATCACTCTGACGGCAAAGGGCCAGCGACCGCTAAACCCGCTTCCACGGTGGCGGCGGGGAAGCCCAAGATCGAGATCGACTTCACGAAGCGGTATGACATCTATTTCAAGGCTGGCGACGATGGTGTGAATTCCCTGGTGGAGCTCAAGGGATGCCGCTTTATCGGCTACGTCGGGCAAGGTGGGATTGAAGCGCCAGAACGGTATGTCTACCCCACGCCTAGTTTTTCCAAGGGCGAGCGGTATGTGCCTGATCTGACGCATTTGTGGGTGAACGATATGGTGCTGGAGCGAGCAGATGGGCGACGGGTTTACATTCCGGGTGGATCGATTGCTTATTTCATGGAATCAGCGCCATAGCTCAGTGAGTTTTATGGAGGATCGCTTTTAACAATGTTTCAATCGTTTTTGGGGATTTTACGTTGTCATAACCTGTTAGTGTGAGTATTCATAAGAATACAGTGCGTGAACTCCGGGGAATGTGTCGGTGTGATGGCGGATAGATGATGGTTCCCTGAGGAGTTAAACATGGCACGATTGAACCGATCTGGTTTTTCGTTGATCGAATTGCTGGTTGTGATTTCGATTGTGGCGGTGCTGCTGGCGATTTTGGTGCCGAGTCTGGCGCGGGCGCGTGAACAGGCGCGTCGTGCGATCTGCGCGAGCAACCAGCGGCAGTGGTATATCGGATACACAAATTACGCAGTTGGGTCCAAGGGTTATTACCCCGGTGTGGTGAACCTTGGGCAGGGGAAGATGGCGGATGCGGGATTCTCCAATGGGTATCTGGTGAATGAGCCGCTGCTTGCCTGGGCGCACGGCAGCAATAATGCCGTGGGTGAATTTGTGGCCAAGGAGCTGACGCGGTGCCCATCTGCGGCGGACCCAAATTTTGCGGGCAAGACATGGGAATATGATCAGGATGGCGATTACGGCCCGATTCTCAAAGGTCAGACGGATTATTCAATCAAGGCGGGTTTTGCGAGCGCGCACACGTATCATGACCCGACGCGGACAATCGATTTGAAGTTGGAGTATTGGAACAATGTGCCGCGCGGAGTGCATTTTGGGCGATACAAGCATCTGTATAGCGGTTTTTTCTTCAATTTCCGAGAAGAGAATCAGCATGCGTTTAATCCCTGGGCGTTTAAGCCGCAGAGCACTTACAGTTTGATGTTTGTGGACCGGCATCGCTCGCCTTATCCCAACAATCAGGACGGAACGGATTACGAGCAGGTGAGCAACCATGCATTGCCTGGTAGCAAGGGTGCCGAGGGGGCGAATGCGTGCATGAAGAATGGCGCCGTGCGGTGGATGAACCTGTCGCAGATCTGGGGATCGCCATATTCGCCGGAGAGCGCGCATCCGTTGTATTACGGGACGAGCGGTTATGCGGAGGGTTCGGTGGGGCAGTTCGTGGATCAGTTTATTGCGGACAATTTTCCGACGCCGTGAGGGGTGGGGACGGGCAACGTTCAGCGGCTGCGGGAGTCGATGAGCTTTGCGATGCGGTCGGGGGAGAGCTCGGCGATGGTGTCGACGATGAGGTGGGCTTCTTTGAGTTGAGCGTGGGTGCGGCCAGTGGAAACCAGGCCGATGGCGGCCATGTTCCCGGCGAGTGCGGCGGAGATGCCTGCGGCGGCGTCTTCGATGACGGCGCAGTGTTCGGGCTTGACGCCGAGGCGGGCCGCGGCGGTGAGGAAGACTTCCGGGTGAGGTTTGCCGATCTTGACGTCCGAGCCTGTGACGACAGCACCGAAGGCATGTTTGCGGCCGAGGTTGTCGACGGTGAGCCAGACGTTTTCAGGTGGGCCGGAGGAGCCGATGGCGAGCTTGAAGCCGGCGGTGGAGAGGTCATCAATGAGCTTGAGGATGCCGCGCATGATGGGGAGGTGGACGGCGATGGCGTTGCGGAAGAGGAGTTCCTTGCGCTCGTCGAGTTCCTGGATTTTTTCGGGGGTGAGAGGGGGCCAGTAAGCGGCGAGGCATTCGCGAGTGGTGCGGCCGAAGGCGGCGGCGAAGTGTTGGCGGGTGAAGGCGACGCGGGTTTCCTTGCCGAGCTGTTCCCAGGATGTGAAGTGGGCTTCGTAGGAGTCGATGAGTACGCCGTCCATATCGAAGATGACTGCTTTGGACATGTGGGGTTCCTTGGGGGGTTAGATCAGGGCGAGGGTGGCGCGGTCTGAGCGGGTGAGGCGCTGGAGGGTGAGGTCGTGGATATCGTCGCGGAAGGGCTTTTGACTGATGAGTTTGAAG
The DNA here is from genome assembly GCA_964527265.1 of uncultured Phycisphaeraceae bacterium. Classification (GTDB taxonomy): domain Bacteria; phylum Planctomycetota; class Phycisphaerae; order Phycisphaerales; family Phycisphaeraceae; genus CAZGOM01. The sequence goes on from CAZGOM010000155.1 coordinate 4,756, forward strand.
GGGGAGCTGGGCGTTACGGCAGTGCAGGGTTTGTCGAGTGTGACGCGGAGTATGAAGGTGTCATCGACGAAGGGGAGGGCGAGCTTGTTGAAAGTTGTGAAGTCCAACTCGGCATGGGTGGTTTCGGGCCAGGCGTTGACGAGGGTACGGTAAAGGAATTGGCTGCCGCATTGCTGGGTGCTGTGGGCGAGCATGGTGTGGGTGTCGCGCTGGTACCACGTCAAGGCCTGGATCCAGGCGTCGACGACCTCATGGTTTTTGTCGGGGTTTTCGTGGAGGAGATTGGTCCAGTGGCAGCCGAGGAAAGGCTGGCGAAGGCCGGGGAGAGGTGGGGCGGCGAGCTGAGCGTAGGGGGCGAAGTCGGGATAGCGTTCGATCATGTAGACACCGTCGTCGATGCCGAAGAGGGCGTGATTGAGGGGGTGGTTTTGGCGGGTGGCGTGGAGGTTGGTGTTGATCCAGCGGATGCCGAATGCAGAGAGGCGTTTGCCGAAGCCGGATCCGAAGCGGTGGCGCGCGGCAGGGGGGACGAAGGCGTCAGGGGTGTGAAGGCCAAAATTGTGGCGGTCCCAGATGGTTTGCCAGGCGGCGAGGTGGCTGTCCCAGGTGTGGGTGCGGGGCGTGCCGTCGGTGCTGTGCCACTCGGAGCGGTCCATAGGGCGGGCGGTGCCGTCAGGGAGCGGGGGCCAGAATTCGTGGAGTAAGCCGTGCAGGGCGATTTCGAAGGTTTTGTGGTTGTTTTCGCGGAGGAGCTTGGCGGCGGCGGGAATGTCGGGGTGATTTTTGAATGGGTTATCCCAGTGCTTGCCTTGAGGGGTGGCACCGGGGACATCGCGGAGGATGTTGTCGACGTCCCATTCGCCGATGATAAAGGGGCACTGAGGGCGCATGCCGGTTTGGAGGCCTAGGTTGTGCACGTTGTGGTAATCGGCCAGGCAATGGTTGCGGCCAGGGGGCATGTGGGTGCGTGAGGGACCGCCGTGGGGTTTTGAGTTCTGGCCGCCCCACCAGCCGACATCATCGATGACGATTTGAACGGCGATGGGGAGGATGGTGGCGTGGATGGGGATCATTGAAGATGGATCTTGTCAGAGGGAGATTCAGACAAAGGCGAGGGTGGAGCGGGTTTGTTTGATGGCGCGCTGGAGGGTGAGGTCGAAGTGCATGGGGCCGCGTTCTTTGACGTGGAGGAGCTTGAAGTCTGAGTCGGGGATGGCGGCGGTGGGTTTTTTGTCCATGACGACACGGAGGGTAAACGTGTCGTCGAGGGAGGGGAGTGCGTGTTTGTCGAGTTGGGTGAAGTCGAACTCGACGGAGGTTTTTTCAGGGTAGGCCTGGACGAGGAGGTGGTGGATGTATTGGCTGCCGGCTTGCTGGGTGCTTGTGCCGAGCATGGTGTGGTCGTCGTTTTGGTACCACATTAAGGCGTCGACCCAGGCGTCAACGATTTGATCGTTTTTGTCTGGGTTTTCATGGAGCAGGTTGGTCCAGTGTGCGCCGAGGTAGGGGTGTCGGCGGCCTGGGCCGGGGGGGAAGGAGAGAGCATCCCAGGGGGCGAAATCCTGCATGCGGTCGATGATGTAGACGCCATCTTCGATGCCGAAGTAGCGGTGCTCGGTGGGGCGGTCCTGGCGCATGACGAAGAAGGGTTCGTTGATCCAGCGGACGCCGAGTTTGTAAAGATGCTCGGCAAAGCCTGAGCCGAAGCGGTGGCGTCCGGCGCAGGGGACGTAGGAGACGGGAGCGATGGGGCCAAAGTCGTGGCGGGCCCAGATGGATTTCCATGCGGCGATGTGGCTGGCCCAGGTGTCAGGGCGGGGCTGGCCTTGCGGGCCGTGCCACTCGGTGCGTTCCATTTTGCCTTGCGCTGTTGGGGGTGCGCCATTGACGGGATCGGGCCAGAATTCGTGAAGGAGGGCGTGGAAGCCGATTTCGAGGGTTTTGTGATTGTTCTCGCGGAGGAGTTTGGCTGCGGCGGGGATGTCAGGATGGTTTTTTTGCGGGTTGTCCCAGCGTTTGCCCATGGGGTTTGAGCCGGGGACATCGCGGAGGATGTTGTCGACGTCCCACTCGCCAATGACAAAGGCGCATTGGGGGCGCATGCCGGTGAGGTTGCCGAGGCGGGTGATGGCGTGATAGTCGGCGAGGCAGTGTTTGCGGCCGTTGGGGAGACCGGTGCGGTATGGGCCGTGGTTGTGCGCGTCGTTTGAGCCGGACCACCAGCCGACATCATCAAGGACGATCTGGACGGCGATGGGGAGATGGGCGATGAGGATGGGGATCATGGAAGATGGGTCTGGGGTTCTGGGTCTTGGGTTGTGTCAGAGGAATACCATTTGCTTGGCATTATTGGGGCTTTGACAGGTTTTGAAGACGCTCTTTCATTTCTTCCCATGGAATTGCCGTATGGGGAGCGGCTTCATGAGTGTTGAAACGTGTTTCAACCATTGCTTCAACCTCGGGACTCAATGGCAGATCGTCGATCTCATCAATGCAGCGGATGATTTCCTGCCGTTGTTCAAAGGTCAGAGAAGGAAGGTGTTTAAGGATTTCAGCGAAAGTCATTGATATACCCCGTGATTATGGAATGAGCGGTCTGACAAGACCCTAGACCCAGAACCCAAGACCCTTCTTCAAACCAGCGCCCCCGAGCGGTTGCGGAGGCTGTCGATGACGTTCATGAAATTGATGTAGCTGTCGTAGGGCGATTGATAGGGGTTGAAGTACTTGTGCACTTCGCCGTCGGCGAAGTATTTTGTGCACATGTAGTAGAAGTGGTCGGATGCGCCCAGGCGGCGCCAGTCGCGCAGGAGGTCGGGGTTGTCGGCGGCCTTGATGTAAGGCTCGATTTTGTAATAGTCGCGCAGGGCGTTTAACTGCATGGCATTGCCGGCCCAGGCGGAGAGGTCGCGTTCAGAATCCGCCCAGGAGATGGCGTGGTCGACGTTGTAGCCGTCAGCGGGGGGGTAGGCGGCGAAAGCTTCGGAAGGGGTGCGGAAGTCCCAGCCGGAGTTGAGTTCGAGGAGCTTGTCGGGGAGCGCCTGCAAGAACTTGAAGATGCCGGTTTCGGCCCACTGGTGCTCGCCGAAGGTTTCATAGTCCATGAAAAGGTTGCAGACATCTCCGCCTTGCTGATGGGTGATCCACGTGGCGAATTTCTCGGCGGTGAGCGGCCACTCAGCCCATTGCTGGTTTGAGAAGCGGAACGCGATGTCGTCACTGAGGCGGTAGTTTTTCAGAAGCAGGGGGAGGGAAGGCTTGCCGACGCTCCAATAGACGCGGTTGGGCGTGCGCCCGGCGAGAACCCGATCCGCACCCTCGCTGAGGACGCCAACATACCGCCCTGTGCCCGCTGCCCACTGGCCGATCTTGTTGTCGTAGATGAGTTCGGTGTTGCGGAAAACCTTGGGTGTCTGGCCAAAGAGCTCTTCGATGAGTTTGTCGTGCAGTTCGACTTGTTCGGAAAACTCTTCGATGCTGTGCTGGGAGGCCAGGGAGTGATAGTAGGTTTCGCTGAGGAATTCGACGCAGCCAGTCTGGGCGAGGTCGGCGAATAGCTTGATGATTTCGGGGCGGTTGTCACGCAGTTGTTCGATGACGCAGCCGGAAAGGGAGAAGGCCAGGCGGAGGCGGCCTTCGTGGCGCTTGACCATGTCCAGGAGGGTTTTGGTGGCAGGCGCGTAACACTTGTCAGCGATTCGGTTTAGAAGCTGAGTGTTGCGTTGGTCGTCGAAATATTGGTCACCGCCGTCAAACGCGGTATAGCGGCGGAGCCGGTAGGGCTGATGGAGTTGGAAATAAAGGACAACCGATGGCATCTTGCTTCCCTGCACCCAACTGTAAGGCCTCTATCTTAGGCCTTGGAACTCGTTTGCGCCATACTCCGCGCCCAACCCAAACGCCTGTCCCCGTCAGAAAGCGACCGGGCATTCATCGCTTTCCTATGAATTAAATACCCTCGAACCGACTTGAAGACAAGCGATTATGAAGATTGAATGAGGTTTTTTCATGCGATGAGCCAACTGGCTGTTTTGACGTTGAAGTCAAAAGTCGCGATCCTATTTGCCCTCTGCCCGCAACCTTTACCCTCTATGGAGCACGTACATGTCGCTGAAGATCCGCGATTCCAAGAATTCCCAGATTGACCTGCTCGCCCTCGGCGAGTGCATGATCCGCCTGTCCCCCCCGGGCTATGGGCGCGTCGAGTTTGCCAACACCCTGGAAGTCTGGGTCGGCGGCGGCGAATACAACGTGGCGTACGCCCTGGCGCGCCTGGGCCTGAAGACCGGCTGGGTCGGCGGGTTGAACGATTCGCCGATGGGCGCGCTCATCCAGAACCACGCGCGCAGCGCGGGCATGGACATCAGCGGTGCAGTGGTGCGCAAATTCGACGGCGTGGGCAAGAAGGACCGCATCGGTTTGAACTTCACCGAAGTTGGCTGGGGGCCGCGCGCTTCCACCACCCTGTATGACCGCGGCCACAGCGCGACGGCGGGCCTGAAGCCCGGTGATATCGACTGGAAGAAGTTGTTTGTGGAAAAGGGCGTGAAGTGGCTGCACACCGGCGGCATCTTTGCCGCGCTGTCGGACGGCACCCGTGCTGTGGTGGCGGAAGCCGTCAAAGCCGCGCACGAAGCGGGGACGATCGTTTCCTATGACCTTAACTTCCGCTCCAAGCTCTGGAAGAGCGAAGAAGCGATCAAGACCACTAAGCCCCTGATTCCCTACATCGACTGCCTGATCGGCAATGAAGAGGACTTCCAGAAGGTCCTGGGTTACGAAGTCGAAGGCGTCGACGTGGAAAAGGGCGAACTGGACACGGGCGCGTTCAAGGGTATGGTCGAGCGCGTGGTGAAGGACTATCCCAACATCAAGATCGTCGGGACGACGCTGCGCGGCGTGCACTCGGCCGGCATCAACGACTGGTCGGCCATCATGTGGCACGAAGGCACCTTCTACGACGGCATCAGCTTCCCGAAACTGGAAATCCATGACCGCGTCGGCGGCGGCGACGGCTTCGCCTCCGGGTTCATCTACGGCTTCCTGACCGGCGCCAAGCCGCAGGACTGCGTGAACACCGGCGTGGCGCACGGCGCGATGCTGATGACCACGCGCGGGGACACATCGCAGATCACCGCGGCGGAACTCAAGCACGTGGCCGGCGGTGGATCGGCGCGCATCCAGCGCTGAAAATGGCAGAAATTAAGATCGATTGGCGCAGGACGCCCGGTTAAACGGGCGTCCTACTTTTTTAATGGAGTTTCGGGAATGTCAAATATTTGATCAAAAATGGGGAATGCGATTGCGCTGGATCGAATATAATGGCGCGTATTCGGTTCTGTTTTGTTGTTTTATGGTGGTCGAATTACCGGGGCAGCCAAGGTTTTGCAAGCCGCCCGCATGTCTTAGCCCTTTCTGGAGAAGAGAACAATGATTTCCATGACGAATAAACGCGCGGCATCCGCATTCACGCTCATCGAACTTCTGGTGGTGATCTCCATCATCAGCGTCTTGCTTGCGCTGCTTCTGCCGGCGGTGGGGCGTGCCCGTGAACAGGCAAGGCGTGCGCTGTGCGCCGGCAATCAGCGGCAGTATGTGATGGGCGTGACGATCTGTGCATACGACTCGCAGGGGTATTACCCCGGGATTATTTCAGTGGGGCAAAGCATCTGGCAGGATGCGTACATCACCGGCGGGTACATCAGCTACCAATGGCAGTTGGACTCGAATCTGAAGGTGACGCAGTACGTGAAAAATAAAAAGGTGACGGTATGTCCCTCGGCTGATCCGCGCTATGCCGCGTCAGATCCGCGGGTATGGCCGATGGAGACAGGTGGGGACCCGATCGGTGGGTTTGATTATTCCCTGAAGGTGGGATTTGGTTCGGTTCACGCCAACAACATGGACGCCAACGGGTATTACAACCGCGAGGAAGCTGGTTGGTATGAGATTCGACGGGGCATTCGTGAATTTCGCTTTCCCCGCAAATACAAGGGATTTTTCTTCAACTACCGGATTGAGCAGCCCAAGGATTTCGGGACACAGAATGAACGTGCCATCATGACGATGGACCGTCATCGAAGCCCTGCGCCTTCGCCGTGGGACACGCTTGGCAACAAGATGTACCGGAGCAACCATGAGATGGTCGGTGAGCCCAACGGCGCTGCAGAGGGGATCAATGCGTCGATGAAGGATGGATCGGTTCGATGGATGAACCTTTCGGTGGTTTGGGGCAAGGCGAATCCATCCGACAATTACTACGACGAAGCGGGCTATGGGGATGGGGCGTATTCGCAATATGTGGATGACGAATACGCATCACAGTGGTGGTGATCACTTTTTCTGCATGATCGACTCGCGGATCTGCTGCATGATCTGGGCGTGTTTGCCCTCGCCTGCGTAGCCTTCGTTGGTTGTGGGGGCAGGGGCGATTTCGAAGTTGTGATGTTCGTCTTTGCCTTTGACGAGCATGGCGATGGGTTTGCCGGGGCTGTCTTGTTTGACGCGTGTGGAGAGGTAGCGGATGGCCAGGCCGATGCGTGGGATCTGGGAGGTGTTGGCGTTGGAGCCGTGGACGATCCAGATGTGGTGAAGGGACATTTCGCCGGGGTTTAGGTGGATATCGACCGCGTTTTTTTCTTCAACCTTGACGGCGATTTCCTGGCCTCGGGAAAGGGCATTATCGGCGGCGTAGGTTTCACGCTGGGGCATGTTGGGCTGGGTGTGGGAACCGGGGACGACGCGGAGGCAGCCGTTTTGGCTCATGGCAGGGGTGAGAGCGACCCAGGCGGTGGCAACTTCAACGGGTGAGAGCTGCCAGTAAGACCCGTCCTGGTGCCAGGAGACATAGGTTTTGTCGCCGGGCATCTTGGTGAACCAGGTGGTGTTCCAGGCGAGGAGATTTGGGCCGAGGATTTTTTCGACTTCGGCAAGAATGCGGGGGTGGGTGACCAGGTCATGGACCCACTTGTAGACGAAGTGGGTTTCGGAGGTGATTTGCGATTTGCGGTTGGGGGGGAGCGCGTCGATGCGGGACTTGTGTTTGGCGTGGAAGTCTTGATAGAGGGCGAGGTAGTGGGCGACTTCCTGGGGGGAGAGGACGGGGATGGGGGCGATGTAGCCGTCTTTTTTGAAGCGTGCCTGGGTTTGGGCGTCAGCAGAGGTGGCTGTGGCGGTGGAACTCATCGGGGCACTCCTGATATGGGGAATGGATTGATGATAACGCGCCTTTGGGAGAGCAAAATGCTTTATCATGTCCGCGTGCAGTGCGCGGGCGGGCCGTGCGTGTCCTGAGTTCTTGATTAGGGGGCCACTGGGTGACAGCGATTCGATACATCCTCTGGGCGGTGCTGGCGTTTGTGCTGAGCCTTCGTTACCGGGTGAAGGTGGAGGGGCTGGAGAAGGTGCGGGGGTTGAAGAAGACGGTGATTTTTCCGAATCATCCGGGGTTGATCGATCCGCCGAATATTTTTCGTGCGTTGTGGCCAGCGCTGAAGCCGCGGCCGATGGTGCTGGCGAGTGAGTTTCATAATCCAGTGCTGTTTTGGATTCCGCGGGTGCTGAATGCCGTGCAAGTGCCTGACACCACAGTGCTTTCGCGTGAGAGCCGCCAGCAGGCGGAGAACTCCGTAGCGACGATGATTCAGGGCTTGAAGGACGGTGACAACCTGGTTTTGTGGCCGGCGGGGCGGATTTATCGCGATGGGCATGAGTATCTGGGGGCTGCGCGGGCGCTGACGGATATTTACAAGGCGGTGCCGGATGCGAACGTGGTGATGGTTCGGACGCGGGGCATCTGGGGGAGCCGGTTTACATTTGCGTATACGGGCGGCCAGCCGAACATGGTGAAGGGGTTGATTTCGGGAATTGGGATCCTGCTTTCAAATCTGATTTTCTTTGGTCCGCGGCGTGAGATTCACATGACCGTGGAGCTTTTGGACCGGTCAAAGCTGCCGGTGGAGTCGACGCGGGAGCAGATCAACGCGTTTTTTGAGGAGTGGTACAACCGTCCGGGTGCGGAAGCGCCGAAGTTTGTGCCGTACCACTTTTTGTTTGGGCCCAGGGAGCGCAAGTTTCCGCCGTTGTATGCGGGCGCGGGGGTTGATCTTTCGCAGGTGAAGGAGAAGACCAGGGACGAAGTGCTGGACCTGATCGAGCACAAGATCAAGCGGAAGCTGGAGGGGAAGGAGCGGCAGGGGGATTGCAAACTGGACAGTCTTGGGCTGGACAGCCTGGACCGGATGGAGATCACGCTGGAGATTGAGTCGCAGTTTGGTTTTTCAACGGATGTTGCGCCGTTGACGGTGGGGGATTACTGGGCGATGGCGGCGGGGTTATTGAGCCGGTCGGCGGTTAAGCCTTTGAATCCCAAGTGGTTCAGTGAGCCGACCAGCCGTAACAGGGTGACGAAGATTGATGGGCAGACGCTGCTGGAGGCGCTGATGCGTCGTTGGCGGGAGCATCCGCGGGATGTGGTGGCGGCGGATGATGCTTCGGGAGTGGTGG
>CAZGOM010000156.1:0-13227 GCA_964527265.1 uncultured Phycisphaeraceae bacterium
GGTGGGATTCCATGATCTCGGGCATGGCGGTGAAGCGGAGCTCGATGATTTGGCCCTGGGGGAGATGGTCGAGGGTGAGGGGGATGTCGGCGTGCTGGTTTGGGTTGAGACGGAGGCAGGTGCGCTGGTCGGAGATGGAGTATTTGTCTTTGCCGCGGAACTGGGAGAGTTTTGGGAGATTGGCGGGGTCTGCGGCGTGGTTGGATTGGGCGAGGATTCGAGGCATGGCGGATAGATCCCGAGGGATTAGGTTGATGTTAGAACGAACCAATGATGGCTTGGGGCGAGATTGTGAGCAAATAGGTGAGGGAGGAAATGGGATCACAGGGCGCGTGTGTGGGCTTTGTTTTAAGATTGGCTGCTTCTCAATAGAGGATGGGTTCATTTATGAGTGGTGCGACTGAACTGGTGGTGTTTGATATCGGGCGGGTGATGATTGGTTTGGTGTCGGGTTGGGCGGATGCGTGCGAGCGTGTGGGGCTTGCTGTGCCGCGCGGGATTGATTCTGCGGAGACGAAGGCGGGGCTGCATGCGGCGATTTATCAGTTGGAGACGGGGCGGATTGATGAGGGGACTTATCTGGCGCGGGTGGGAGCGATTGTGGGGGTGAGTTCGGGGGATGTGAGGGCGGTGATGATGGCGTGGCTGAGGGAGCCGTACGCGGGGCTGGATGAGTTGGTGGAGGAGATTCATGGGCGGGGGATGAAGACGGCGTGTTTATCGAACACGAGTTCGATTCATTGGGGGGTGCTGATGGAGCGGCTGCCTTTGGGGAAGATGCACTATCGTTTTGCGAGCCATTTGATGGGTCTGTTTAAGCCGGAGGCGGGGATTTATGAGGGGGTGGAGAGGGAGACGGGGATTGCTCCTGGGGGGATTGTGTTTTTTGATGATCTGGAGGCGAATTGCGAGGGGGCGAGGTTGAGGGGTTGGCGTGCGCATCAGATTCTGCATGTGGAGGGGGTGGGTGATCCGGTGATGCAGGTGCGGGGGCATTTGGGGATTTAAGTGGGTGTTGGGAGGGGGGTTAGGGTTGGCTGGGTGAATTTATTAACAAATAATAAAGATTGTATAAATTTACTTGTGTTTGATCTTGACGTGGCCGTGTGATCTGGTACAATACGGGGGTGGGGTGCTGCGCTTGCGGGGGTTGATGGATTTATGGTTTGAAGTGTGGAGAACCATTCTTTTTGTTGACGTTTGGCGGCGGGGATGGCATATTTGGGTTTCGCTTTGCAATTCCGGTGCGGTGGTCGTATCGGGGGTTTTTCGGGCGGCTTATTCCTGGGTTTATAACATGGCACGTCATGATTTCTGGAGCGTTCTGGACCGTTCTCTGGTGTCTCGCGTCGGTGATTTTCGCCGTCGTTGGGTGAAGGCGATTGGGGAGCGGGTGTCGCAATGGCGGAGAGAGAGCCATGCGGAGCGTGATGTGATGCGGCTGGAGTCGTTTGAGCCGCGGGTGATGATGTCGGGGAGCGTGATTGATAACGGTGATGCGGGTTATTCCACGACGGCGGGGTGGATTTCCGCCAGCGGGCAGGGGTATCAGGGGGATGTGCAGTACGTTGCCAAGGGGGATGGGACCAAGAAGGCGACGTGGATGTTTGAGGGATTGACGCCTGGGGTTTACAGCGTGGGTGCGACGTGGTCGACGCATGTGAATCGGGCGACGGATGCGCCGTTCACGGTGAAGGATGAGTTGACGGGTGAGGTGCTGGCGAGCAAGCGGCTGAACCAGGAGATTGCGCCGAATGATTTTTCGGATGGCGGGGCATCGTGGGAGCTGGTGGGCGATTCGCTGATTGTGTTTGGGGACAAGGTATCAGTGACACTGTCGAACGATGCGAATGACTATGTGATTGCGGATGGGGTGCGTCTGGAGCGGACGGGTGATTTGCCGGCGGGGGCCGAGCTGCTGGTGACGGTGGGGGGGGCCGTACAGGCTTCCGGGGGTGCCGTGGCGCTGGGTGATGTGTATGTGGGGGGTGAGCAGTCGCTGGGGTTTGTGGTGAGGAACCTGGGGAGTGAGCCGCTGACCTTGGGTGCGGGCGGGATTGTGGTGCCTGCGGGGTTCAAGCTGAGCGAGGAGCTTTCAGGCCTGGAGATTGCGGCGGGCGGGTCGCTGTCGTTTATGGTGGAGCGTGAGACGGGTGAGGTGGGGAGCGCATCGGGAGTTGTTTCGTTTACGAGCGATGATGCGGATGAGGGGTTGTTTGAGGCGGGGCTTTCGAGCCGAGTGACGGGTGCGCCGGTGATTATTGACAACAAGGATGTTGGATTTACGACGGTGGGAAGCTGGACGAATTATTCGGGTCAGGGGTTGAATGGGACGGTGACGTATGCCGCGGCGGGGGACGGGAGTAAGACGGCGACGTGGACGTTTACGGGTTTGAGCGCGGGGATTTATGAGGTGGCGACGACGTGGAGCGCGCAGGCGAATCGTGCGACGAATGCGGCGTATGTGGTGCGGGATGTGAATTCTGCTTCCGGGGGCGGTGTGGATGTGGTGACGACGCAGGTGAATCAGGAGATTGCGCCTGGGGATTTTGTGGAGGGTGGGGTGAGCTGGAAGGTGCTTGGTGCGAATGTGGAGTTGAACGGGTCGGTGCTGACGGTGACTTTGAGCAATGCGGCCAATGAGTATGTGATTGCGGATGCGGTGCGTGTGATGAAGGTGGGGGCACGCGCCGTAGCGGGTTCTGAGATTGAGGTGACCTATGACGGAGGCAACCTTCTTCCGGGGGCGAAAGTCCACATGGGAGGGGTGATCACAGGAAGCCCCGTGGTTAAGACGCTGACGATTCGCAATGCCGGGGAAGCGAATCTGGAAGTGAGCGCTTTGAATTTGCCGACAGGGATTGAGACGGTGGATGTGTTTTCCGGGTTAACGCTTGCGCCGGGCCAAACGGCGGGGATAGCGCTGCGTGTGACGGCGGGCGCACTTGGCGCCAAGAGCGGGTCCATTTCGATTGTGAGCAACGACGCCAGCGAAAGCGGATTTACGGTGCCTGTGACATGGAGCGTGGCGGATGCGGCGAAGATCATCGATGATGGGGATGCCGGATTTACAACGACAACGGGTTGGACGAACTATGGTGGCCAAGGCGCTCAGAACGATGTGCGCTACACGGCGACGGGAGATGGGAGTAAGAAGGCGACGTGGACATTCACAGGTCTGGATCCCGGGCTTTATCGGGTGAGCACGACATGGAGCGCACAGGCGAACCGGGCGACCAATGCCGCCTACACGATGACGGACACGGCGAATGTTGCGGGTGCGCAGATCGTGCGCGTGGACCAGGAGAAATCACCAGCTGGCCTGTATGACGCGAATGTTTTCTGGAAAGACCTGGCGCAGGAATTTGAAGTTACCGGCGACAAGATGACAGTGGTGCTTTCCAATGACGCCAATGAATATGTCATTGCCGACTCAGTGAGAATCCAGAGGGTGGGCGAAGTTCAATCCTTCGAGCTTTTCTCATACAACGACACGGTGACCGAAGGGCAGGAGTTCAATGCCTTCATCTCCAGCAAGGGGATCATCGATTCGGCGAATACAACGATCGCTTGGACATTGACGCAGGACGGGAAGACAGTGCACCAATCGTCAGGCTTCTCATTCAACTATGCGTTCAATGAGCAACTGAGCTATGTGCTGAACATGAAGGTGACGCGCAATGGGACGGTGGTGCATGAGGAGAACCGGGCGTTGAATGTACAGCTTTCCACGCCGGAGGTGGAACTGGTTACCCCCGTGGAGGATGAATATTTTGAAGGCTCCACCATCAATATGCATGGGTACCTGGTGGATTCTGGAACGAGCACGTACACGTATCTGTGGACGGTGAAGAATGCGGCGGGAGATACGGTTTATACGGGACACTTGCCGCGCGTTGAATTTGTCGCGTCGGAGCAGGGGGCTTATGTGGCGCGGGTGCAGGTGACGGATGGGCAGGGGCAGACGACCTTTGATGAATACAGCTTCACGGTGGGCGATACGGCACCGGAGGCGGAACTAACGGAGGCGTATGAGACACCGGTGGAGGGGGAGGAGTTTTCGCTTAAATTCAAGGTGACTGACCCTGGCCAGGACACGGTGACGACATGGACGGTGGATTGGGGTGACGGAGAAGTGGAAGTAATATCCGGCGGGAACGAGAAGGAACTAACCCATACGTATGCGGATGGTCCGTTTGATGCGAATGTGGTTGTCAAAGTCACCAATGAAGATGGGCAGTTCAGTGTTTTTGATGAAGTTATCTACGTGCAGAATGCGGACCCTGAAGGCGAGATCGATGCGCCTGATGAAGTGGAGTTGGATGAGACTTTCACAGTGACGATTGAGAATCCGTCGGATGTGGGGGCGGATGTGACGGACGGGTTGATTTACCGGATTGATGTTGATGGAGATGGGGTTTGGGAAAGCGAGGGGGAAGAGCAGAGCGTAGATTTTGAATTCAACACGCATGGGACGTACTACATTTATGCGGAGATTGAGGATAAGGATGGGGGAATTACGCCGCTGATTCATGTCGTGGAGGTGCAGAAGCCGACTCCGACAGCGGAGGTAGTGATTGTGGGAAGTTCGACGATCAATCAGGGACAGCAAATTGAGATCCGTGTGACGCCTTCCAATCTTGGCTACGAGCCGCTCAATAGCGTGGTCGTGGATTGGGGTGACGGAATTATTGAGAGCTTTGAGGCGACGCAACTGGTGCAGTCGTTCACGCACGTGTTTATGAAAGCCGCGGCTAGCGGGTTTGAGATCACGGTGACGTTGCGGACGGAACTGGAGAGCTATGAATTGGAGCCGGTGGTTGCGACGGTGGAGAACATTGTGGGTACGGCGTCGATCACGGCGGTGCGTGCGTTTAAGGTTCATGGCCACCTTCAGGATATATATGTGGGGAGCGAGCTGAACTTCATCCTTGACTGGTCGGATGCGGGATTCGGTGAGCCTGAGGGTTGGGAGATCAACTGGGGTGATGGGAATGTGGAGTTGATTGAGGGTAATCCGCAGTTTGTGACGCATGTTTACAACATTGCCGGGGGGTATACGCCTGTTGCGAGGCTGATTGATCAGGGTGAGTACAGTTTGCCTGCGGTGAGCGAGCTTGTGCAGATTATTGCGCCGCCGGAGTTGCCTGCGACGCCGGAGTTCACGCTGGTGCAGGATTTCGCAACGGCCGGGCGAATGGAGGTGCAGATCGACTCAGGGCTGGGTTATCTGCAGTGGCCGAAGTTTTTGATTTCCAAGGACGGTGGCGAGTACTACGACAGCGGTTTTGGTGTGTGGAACGGGAGATGGACGTGCATCGTGGAGCTTGGGCACAGCTATCAGTTGAAGGGATCGGTGGGGGGAGCGACGGGTTGGTCGGACTGGGCTTACTCGAATGTGTTGGAGATGGTGGCGGACCCTGGAACAGAGGTTACAGAGGTGAGTGTGGGAGCGTCGGTGGTGACGGGTGTGTGGGGTGGGCACGACGTTGTGGTGACGCTGAACCCGGAGATGGATGTTGATTGGATGAGCGGACAGTGGGTAAGCCGGGCCAACCCGGAGTTGGGATTGAGCTGGGGTGGATTGTATGGCGATGTGACTGCGCGGGATGGGCTGGACCGAGCGACGGAGTACCGTTTTTACAATGTGGATGATTTTTACACGGCGTATGACGAGTGGAACCCGTGGCCGCTGGCGGATGGTTCGATGGGTGGGATCGTGCTGACGTGGCAGGATGGGGAGGGTAAGGGATACAAGTCGCAGGTGATCAATGTGGAGGTGACGCCGGATACGTTGCTGGCGACGCCGCTGCTGACACAAGTAACACGTACCTTGGACCGCAAGACGGATGAGCATTACCTGGACTTTGGTTTTTCGGGTGTGGATACGAAGGCGGATTGGCTGGGTATTTATTACCAGGGAAGCAATGGGCAGATCCAGATGGTGGATCAGGTGTATGAGCTGGAAGGCTTGACGGAGCATCGGGTGGACTTGTCGCACAGCAGCGCGACGTATGGGGAGGGCGAGTTTTTCCTGGTGGCGTGGAGATGGGGTGAGAGTTCGGCGGCGTCGGGCCGTGTGGAAGCGGAGGCATTGCCGACGTTTGCGAAAGCGCCGACGGAGGTGGAGGCGGTGTCAGGTGTGGATGGGGTGGAGGTGAGGTGGACGGACAATGAGGAGTATGAGACGTACTACCACGTTTATTACAAGCCCAGCGAGGGCGAGGTGTGGCATGACGGGGGGGTGACCAATGGTGTTTGGGGTACGGGAACGCAGATGAGCATGCGGATCATAGGATTGGCGGAGGAGGTGGTTTACGACTTTGCGATTAAAGCGCAGGAGTGGAGCGCGGGCGTGTATGTGGAGTCGGAGATGGTGTATGCCGATGAGGCGGCGGCGGACCTGGCGGATATGGGTAAGCAGATGGCGGCGAAGATCGTGGGCTTCGACACGGTGCATGTGATGTGGGTGGACCGTTCTGCGCATGAGGACGGTTATCTGGTGGAGGTATCGACGGACCGGTACTTCGGGGCGGACAAGACGGTGCAGCACAAGGCGCAGGGGAGCAGCTTTGATGTGGAGGGATTGGAGCTGGAGACGGATTACTACTTCCGCGTGCGGATGGATGACCGGACGACCGGTGAAGGGATCGGGGGTTCAGGGGATACGCGGTACAACTATCAGACCGGGGCGATGCGGATTCAGGGAATCCAGCTCTTAATCGATTCGAACCATGATGGGGTGTTTGAGACGGATAAGGCGGGTGGAGCGGAGGAAGATCCTGTGCTTGGCGTGAACCGGGGCGACCGTGATGGAGACGGGATCGAAGAATACCTGGATGGCTTTGATGCGAATGAGTCATCGGCCTTTGATGAGGACGACAAGGGCGCGCCGACGGGATTTGTGCCGGTGCGGGTGACACTGCCGAGCTGGATCAATTTGTCGGGAGCGAATATCGCTTTTGAAGATGTTTCATCGGTGAGCGGGCCAGATGGGCTTGCGGCACTGCGTTTGTGGCGCGATGCGTCAGCCTTGCGCAACGGCAATGACTTGATATCGACGGATAAAGACCCGATCCCGCTTTCGGAACTTATGACGACGGGGAACTGGAACGCCGGCACGCGGACGCTGACGGTTTACATTGAAGCGTTGAGCGGGTCTGAGAGCCTGGGTGATCTGGCGATCAAAGCGTTTTACAAGCACAGCGCCGAGCCGATGAGGGAGGGGAATGCGCCGCAGCTTAATCTGACGGCGGTGAGGCCGGCGGCGGTGTTGGATTCGCCCTTGGTGCTGGTGAATGACAATGACGATGATGCTTCAGGCAAGGCGGATTACCTGGAAGCAGGCAATGGAGTGCGCAAAGATAAACAGCTGGTGCTGGTGACGTTTGAGCGCGGGGCCTTGGGTGCATTGGCCGATGGATTTGAGATTTCCATTTCCAGCCAAGACGCCCAGCGCATCAAGGTCTGGGCGGATCAAGAGAGAACGCAGTTGGTGCTTGGTGAGGGGCAATTGAGCTATTCTTGGACTGACGCCAGCCAAGACAAGAAGCTGTATGTGGAAGGGATTCAGGCATCGCAGACAGTGAATGACACCGTGATTCACTACTCAATGGAATTGGATGGAAGGACGTTTGGCGAGGATACGCGGCTGACGCTTGCGCATGTTGAACTGTGGACAACGGCCAATCCCCAAGAGTCTGAATGGGACAGTACAGCATCATCTCATCCTGTGGATGTGAGTACCAACGCTTTGCCATTTACTGGAGGCGTGCTCTTACTTAACAACGCTGGGGAAGAATTCCTGGTTGTTGATGATGGCACGGCAATTACCTGGAACCAAGTTGCGGTGAATCCCAAGGCATCGTTTGACCCGGGTACGGGTTCCACGCAAGGTGGGGTGGTGAGCGGGAAGCTCATTGTTACGAAAGGAAGCACCAACGTCGAGATTCAAACGACGACGTTGAAATTTGCCGGGGAGACGCTGGATTTCTTCAGCCGGAAGCTGGTGTTGGCGAACATTCGGGCTACGGGGGCCACCGATTCCATTTATCTGACGATTGGCGGAGCGGGTGTCGAGGCGGGGAATGCTGATACGCGCACTGTGAGTGCGATTTTGAGAGACATCAACGGTGACCTGGTTGCTAATGGAACGGTGGTCACCTGGGAATTGGAAGGAGATGGTGAATTGAGTTCGGTGACTTCGATTGTCACTGACGGCGAAGCAAGGGTGGATATCAGCTGGAACGGCAGACTTATTGGAGGGACGCTGAGGGCGACAGCCGATGGGGCATCAGCGGAGAAAGATTACACGTTGGGATATGAGGTGGTGCTGACTTCGAGTCTGACCACGATTGAGGCCGGGAAGGCTTCTACTCTGACCTTAACGGCCCAAGTCAGAAATTCTGATGGGATATTCGTGGATTTGGCTGGCGATTTGGCATGGACGGCTAAGCCGTTTGAACTGGGGGATGCCGAGGTAGACCCGACGGATTCAACGAAATTCGTGATGGTGATTGAGATCACGGATGAAGTTCGGCTGGGATCCGAAGTGGTTGTTTATGCTTCAAGCGAGCACTTCTATGGTGCATTGCATATTCCCACGACGATTGCGCCGAACACCATGTACGTTCAATGGGACCAGACCGTGGCGATGAGTGGGCCGGTGGATGGCGTGGGCAATCTTGCTGTGTTTTCGGATGAAATCAGCGTCGACCCGAAGACCCATCAAGTGAAATCCAAAACCGGAGCAACGATCAAAGGCGGGGTGCCGAACTCGTGGGTTCGTGTGCAACTGAATGTTCCCGTTAATGAGTATGACCATCCTTATCTTGTTCTCATGCCGGGGGAATCCAATGTTGCTATCAAGCAGCAGGGGTATGAGCTGTATTTGAAGCTTGACAATAACGGTCAGGCTTATTTTTACGTGACTGCCAATAAGCGTATCCCACGGGATGTGCTGAGTGTATCGGCGACGATTTCAGTTCGGGCCTTGAACGAGGATTTGACAGAAAAGCCTGCGGGAGAAGGACCGGGAATCCTATCGATTGAGACCGCAGCTTGGTTGGGTGAGAAAGCGATGCAGAGTTATGGCCGAATGCTCAAAGGAGCAGTCTGGGAGGATAATTCGATAGAAGGGATGGTGGGTTCATTCATTATGGCACTCTCGCCAGTCACATCACTGTATGGCGACGTGAAAGACCTGACGAAGAACCTGACTCGGGAGGTGCTGGCGCAATTGGGATTGACCGATGGGGTGGATCCGAGCCGAACGGAGGAATTTCTGTCGGCCGTTGGGATCGGGCTTTCTGCTGCCAATATGGGTTGGGTGACTGGTGGGGTTAAGGTTTTTGCCAAAATTCTGGGGCCTACTGCGCCGTTGGTGGTGATGGGTTGTGAGTTGATTCGGTACTACTTCAAGCACGGGATTGACTTCAATAAATACAAGGGCCTGTTTGTTGGAATGGTGTCCAGCTATCTGGATGACAGCGGTGAGGGATTACGAGCGATTAATGATCTTATCGGAGCTGTTTGGAGCAGTACTGAAGTAGCACGCCCAGCTGCTTCAAGCTTCGTTGTCAGTTCTGAGACGGGTGAGTTTTTCTTTGCGCCAGCAACTGCCTCAGCCAGTGCGGGACAGAGCGCGATTCGTTTTCTCGAAAGGTTTATGGCGGTTATCGAGCAAGTGGCGGCCAACGGTGGTAAAGCAAAAGGACTTGCATCTATTGCCAAAGCAAGCAAGGGGCTTGAGAGTGGTCCTGCAAAGAAGTTGTTTTTTGAGGTTGTATCTCGATTGGCGAGTAATCGGACAAGCCAGTCTGCGGAAAAACTACTTGAGTTCATGACGAATCCGAAACTCAGTAAAGAGCAATCTTTGATTGGCGAAGCATTGCAAGAAGCATTCAATAAGAATGCCAATTGGTTAAAAGATCAGAAAGCAATGGATGGGATTGTTTCTATTCTTGGGTCAGATGTTCTTCTCAAGCATCCAGAATCCGCCGAAGCGCTGGCAATATTGCTGAAACAGGGTGATATGTCGCCTGGTGTTATTAAATATTTTAGCACAACTCATGCTGATGATTTACTAGGTGGAATCAAAGAGAGTGCTGTTTTCATCAAGAAGTATGGAGCCGAAGGAGTTGAATTAATATCGGATCGGGCAAATATTACGAGTAAAAAATACCTTCAATTAGATATGGCCGTAAAAGATGGAGGGCGCATTAATTCTGATTTGGGTTCAGGTGTGAAATATGTTGTGGAACATAAGTCGAGTGGTTACTTGAATTCGAAAGATACGGTTAAGAAAATTGTCAATTTTGACGAGTTGAAAAAGTCCGGAAGTTTTTCGGATTCCAAATACTTGATTACTTACGAAAAAGAAATTCCAGATGCTGCGGGCCATGCCGCGTATATGGAAAAGTTGTGGAAAGACTTGGAAAGTGGTCTCATTCGAGATATTGAAGGTAAATTACCAGGGCAAATGATTGGTGCGACTCCAACCGCACAACGTGAAATGGCCCAACAGATGGCACGTGAATTGTTAGCCGATGTACGTATTCTTGGTTTAAAGGACGGGAAATTATGGCATCCTCCTACTTTCAGTTAACTCTTGCTTTTAGCAAGAATGGGCTTGCTCAAGGGGCGCTCAACGCTCTTGCGGGGGGATTTTTGGAGATTCTTTTTAGGCAGGCTCACGATTTATGCGAGGGCCAGCAAGTGGGAAATGATGATGATTTAATATATTCTCTTAGGAAAGACGGGATACCTGCTGAGCTGAATCGTCAAGAGGCTTTTGACGTTGCTGCGAATTTCAAGAGTTCTTTCGAATTGGAGTTTTTGACCTGGTTAGGAGCCCGAGACGATGGCGACTCATATGGAGCAGTTTCCATGTTTAGCCTAGAGAGCAATAGCGATTCGGAGGAGTGTCGCGTTGATTTACTAATTAATTCCAAAGTTTATCATTTGGTAACTTATTTGTCTGACATGAAAGTTAGAGGCCATTTGAAAAATGATTTGAAAGCAGAATGTGTAATGTTTGATCGACGAGATTTAAAATGGAAGAGCATCTTTTCAGACATGGAAAAAGACGGCATTGCTAGGTTTTCGGCGGTTTACATGGTGAAAGTGTGCATGGAATTTTTAGGTTTATTATGTTCGATAGAACGGACGGTTTTTTTAGAGCAAGTTGAGTTTCAAGGTGATATTTCTCTTAGATAATATAGATGGTGTTTCGAGTACACTTATTCACAGGTGGCTTGTTCGTAGCACTGGCATTACGAGAACTTCAAACTTTATTTCTCTGCCGATCTAAAAAATTATGTCAGACCCAGATTTTCATTTGCAAATTACTTCGGCGCGGGATTTGCCGCTGTGTGATCTCTTTGGTGTTTTTATTGGGGTTTTAGATGATTGTGGTCTTTTTCTTGATAGGCCGAGTGGAGTTGGCGTCGACTCTGTCTTATGTAAATACGTTGAAAGAACGATTGGTGAATATGAGTCGTATAATGCGCAGGAAATTCGGCAGGCAAGTTGGCAACAAGGACAGTCTCGAATTATTGTTTATTTTTGCCTTTCTGGTTTAAATCACGATCATGAGAATCAATTATGTTCCATAGAATTTGAAAAAGGCAATGAAGGCTGGTCGGTTATTATTGAGCTTAATGGGGCAATTGATAATCTTCAGGATTTTATTCGTGAGGCAGAAGGAAAGGTTGTCGGGAGTGAATGGAATAATTTATTGGCCCCGCTTTCGTATGTATTTTTTGATTCGTCTGCCTCCAAGGAAAAAGAGTTGATATCTTTTTATGGAGAGGGTTGTGAAGTGTACTTAGATATATGGCCTTGGGCGATATTTTGGACTTTTTGGATGCGTTTCAATTCAGTGGCAATTGGTGGGAGCTGTAATATGAATTGGCGTGAAAGTATGCGCCCTGTATGGGTTCGAGCGGCGTCAAAATGCAGCGCGCGTGGCCTTTGAGTGGCTTGGAGCAGGCAAAGGCAAGCAACTTGGCCTCGGCTTTGCCGTCCATCTTGCGTGGATAAGGAACCGTCCGCTTCTTGCGCTCAAGGCCCGAAGCAAACCTCTCTTCTACAAACGCCTTGCGCACGCGATTGGCCGTGGCAACGCCGACCCCCAAGACCTCGGCAATACTTTCGTCACTGAAAGATTGACCTTCTGGGGACTCGTCACAGCGCTGTTGTACTTAATTCCAGGCGAGGGTAATGGTGTTGAAGCGCTCGAGTGTGACGAGCATCTGGGTGAAGTCGGTGTCTTGGGAGGTGGCTTGGCAGTAGCAGGGTTCGAGGACGACGCGGGCGGAGTTGCCGAGCTTGATGGAGGAGCAGTCAAAGTCGTTGGCAACGATGTCGGCGTAGGCGACACTGATTTTGCAACGGGGGCATTTGACGAGGGGGCGAGAGGAGGAGGAGGAAGTGAGGCTCATGTGTATTCTCCACGGACGGGGTGGATGGGTTGCGCGGACATAGCGCACGGGACGGGGCCCTGGATGATGCCGACCACAACGTTGGGGCCGGCAGTTGGAATAAGGGAGAGGTGTGGGATCGAGCATCCCCGGGAAAGGGACGTGAAACACACGCAAGCGTTTAAACAGCGAGGCGGTTTATTTTTTCAATGTTGCCGGGGTCGGCGATGACTTCGACAATTTCGAGCATGTCGAGGAATTCAGGGTCGCCGGAAGTGGCGGAGCAGCCGCAGGGCTCAAGGACGACGCGGGTGGCGCTGCCGATGGTGATGCGAGCGACATTGGCCCCGTCGGAAGGGTTATTGATGAAGACATCGCCGTAAGTGAGGGGGAGTTTGCATTTGGGGCATTTGAGCGCCCCGCGGAGGTGGGAAGAGAAAGTCATGTTGGACTCCACGGACAGGGTGGAATTGGGGTCTCCACAAACAGGGTGGGGACGACTGGACTAATCTATCAGAGATGAAGTATAGATTCTAGGCCATTTTGCGGTTTGTTATGTCAACAATCCCGGTTTGGGTGATGTAAGCATTGTTGATTCTTGGACTTGCGGGGAGTGATTTTTGTGAAAAATATTTGTGATGGGGATTGTTTATTCGAGTGAATTCAGCTGAGTGATGGGAATGTGCGATGGTGGTTTATGAGGGCAGGGGGTGCGTCTGGCGCGGGTTGTGCCAACTGGAATAGGGTTTGGTTAAACTATTGCGCATGACCAACCGGCCCCAACATGAGATCGTGAAGAAGAGCT
>CAZGOM010000157.1:0-13191 GCA_964527265.1 uncultured Phycisphaeraceae bacterium
CGCGAAGGAGGGCGCGGCGTTCCAAGCTCATGGATTCGGGCATGGTGAGGGTGAGTTTATACCCCTTGGCGGCGCAGACGAAGGCGAGGGCGATGCCGGTGTTGCCAGAGGTGGGCTCGACGATGTGGGTGTCTTTGTTGATGAGGCCCTGGGCTTCAGCGTTTTCGATCATTGCGCGACCGATGCGGTCTTTGACGCTGGCCAAGGGGTTGAAGAATTCAAGCTTCAGGAGCACCTTGGCGTTGTCGGCGCCGACAACTTTGTTGAGCTGGACCAAGGGGGTGTTATAGGTGGTGTCAATGATGTTGGGGTAGATCTTGCCAAGCGCCATGTTGAGAGTCTCCAGTGTTTTGGGTTTGGGGCGCCGCGGTGCGGATCCCGGGTAAACGCGGCTTTAGAATACGGACTCAACCGGTTAATCTAGTGCAATGCCGGTGGGTGTCAACCATCATAGCGGTTGATGCTGCCCAAGGGTGTCGGCGGGCTTTGTGCGATTGTCCGAAAAACCGCACAAATGAAGAATTCGTAGACGCATGAAAGCCGGGGAAATTCCATGAAAAAAAGCATCAAGACAGGGTATGGGGCGGGTGTGTGGCGTTGTTTGGGCGGGGTGGCTGCGCCGCTGTTGGCGGCGGCTATGGCGGGGGTGGGCTTTGCACAGGATTCGCCTCCGAAACCGGCGGGGGACAAGCCTTCAGTGTCGTCGTCGACGGGATCGTTTGAGGACGCAGGGTCAGCCAAGGGCGCGGGGGAGGGCGAGGGAGTCAAGGAGGCGGGTGCTTCGGGTGTGAAGTCTACGCGAATCGCGTTGAATATCGACGTGCCTTATAGAACGACGATTATTTTGCCGCGCCATCCGGGGCCGATCGTGGCGTTCTGGGAGTTTGGTTCCAGTGACGGGCGCGTGCTTTCATACGATGTGCGCACGGGGCGGCAGATCGCACTGACGCAAAGGAAGATGGCTTTGGATGATCCGGTGCTGTCCCCCGATGGCGTGATGCTGGCGACGGAGAAAAGGGGGTACATCAAGGACCCCAAGGCCGGAACCAGCGTGGATGGGCCGACCATTGAGGTCTGGAACCTGAGGACTGACGCGAAGGTTAATACGATTGAGTTTCTCGGGAAAAGCGGGGCCAAGGTCGTGGACTTCTGCGGGGGGACCAAGATTCTGGTGGCGGTGAAGTCTACTCATAAAAGCCAGTGGGAATTGGAGTTGTGGGATTATAAAGCCAATGAATTGCTGTCAGTGATTGAACTGAGCAAGGACATCAAGGAAGCGACACTGACAGCGGACCCACTGGGCAAGGTGGTGGTGTACGCGACGGAGCCGTGGGGAGACCGCGATAAAAGCAAGATTGAGTTGATCGACGTGGAAAGCGAAAAGCCACGAACCAATCAATTGAAAATCAAGGGACCGTCAGACAATACCGGGGGATCCAGGAGGTCTGAGAATGAGTCCCGCCAAGCTTTGGGCGGCATGGGAGTGCCGCTGGCGACGCGGTTTTCTCCAGACTCCAAGCTGCTGGCAGTGATTTTTCCCGGGTCGGGATATCGCTCAGAGGCAGGGTATGTGGGGGTGTATGACGTGCAGTCGGGTGAGCAGAAGCAGTTGATCAACCTGAGCAAGGGGGAAGGGGATTCATATCAAGGCTTTTATGACATCGACCGGACAGTGGTCCCTTTGCAATGGACGCCGGATGCGGCCCGGATTCTGGTGAATGGGAACGGACTATACGAGGTGGAATCTGGAGAGATGTTGTATCGCGTCGCGTTTAAGAACGATAGTGGATGGTCGGATAAAACGCCGCGGCTGCTATTCGGCAATGATTATGTGCTGCGTTCGCAGTCCATGAAAAAGGGCAATAACTCGGTAATCAAGTATGAAGCGGTGCGATTGCCGACGGACCAACTTCAACGCGCGATGCAGGCGGTGAAGATGGGTGGGGACGCCCTGGATGGTTTTTTGCCACCGTTAAAAGAGACTGGGGTGAAGGAACTCAAAGCGCAGGTGGCGACGGGGACGCCTAGAGGTGTGGTCGAGGCGGATCCTGGATCACCAGTGACCCTGACGTCGAAAGCGTCGTTTCCGATCGAGCTTCTGGATAGGCGTTACCAGGACTCAGAATCCCAGAAGACCTGGACCGACTTCCAGAAGCCGGAGGGGATTTTGTTTCCAGTGACTCCAAGCGACAAGGCGCTGGTCTTCGGGAGAGTGTCCAAGGAGGCGGATGGGGATTCAATGCGCCCGGTGTCAGTGATTGATACGGCGCGGGGGACGACGGCTTGGTATTCCAACGAGACAACGGGTGGAATGCCGCGTGCATTGGCGCCGGATGGGCGCAGGATGCTCGTGAGCTACCAGCGGCGTACGGGGGAGCGTTTGGATGTGTATGAGCTGGGATCGGGTTTTTCATCACCCAAGCAATTGGTGGGATGGATTCCTGCGCCGACAGCCCGGGGTGCTGCGGGGGCTTATCTGGCGTGGTGCGCCATGCCGGACAGCGGGACCGTTTTGACGCTTAATTCATCAGGAGAACTGGTGGGTTGGCAATTGCCCGATCCGACACCGCTGTACAAGATCGGTTCGGTGGACACCTCGGTGATGCCAATGGTTTCTCCCGGCGGCAAACAGATTTTCTTCATCTCCGACAAACGCATCTACTGCGCCAGCACGCAGACGGGCAAGATCATTGCAGATGTGTCGGGCGTCATTCCCGAACCGCCTCCGGTTCCGCAAGCGCAATTCGGAGAGCGGATCATGCCAGCACGCCGTGTTCAAATGGCGCTGAGTCCAGATGGAAAAGAATTGTGCGTGACATTCCAGAAGCGGCATATGACGTGCATTTTGATGGTGTATCAGCTCCAGGAAAGCCAAGCCAAGACTGCTGCCAGCAACTGGGAGTTCTACGACACCACGTATTCAAGTTTTGGGAATGGGGGGACTGCGCGACAGGAATTGCGTTATATGGCCCCAGGGCATGTTCTTTTGCCCAGCGGCCTGCTGGTGCAGACCTCAACCGGATCCCCTGTGATTTTCTACAAGATCTGGTCGGACTGGTGGAATCTTGCGCAAGGGAGATACTGGGTGGTCAAATGGGCACCGGCGCAGAAAAAATTCATGATCGAATGGACGCAGATTCCTTCCGAGAATGTGTTCAAACTGAGCGACCGGGCCAAGCGCGAAGACTTTATCGTCTATGACACGCCTGTGAACGTGAAGGTGGATTTCACGGTGGCGGCGGAATCCAATGATTCGCGGCTGGCGTACACGGTGAAAGACCGGCTTAAAGCAATCGGGCTGATCGAAGATCCTTCCGCGGCATGGACGGTGAAGGTGTCTGCGAGCGTTGAGGCAGATCCCAGCAGGCGATATACGCCCAGGGAAAGTACTCATTTTTCTCCCTTTGGGCGTCAGCAGCAGGATGGGCCCAGTTATGAAGCCAAGCGCATGGTGGGCCGGACAGAGCTATGGCGAACGGGAAAGTTGATCTGGGTGGGAGACGGGAATTCCGAAAGCCCGTGGACCATTCCATTTGCAAAGGGTGTGGACCCCAACAAGGCGATCATGGATGCGACGTGGCAACTTTACCCGAGCGTGATCCTCCAGGCGACGACCAGTTTCCCCGCGCTACTGATGGACTACCACCGACTGGACACGGTGGCGCTGGGGGCACGGGTGGAAACCACCAAAGGAGATGACAAAAAGGTTCTCAATGAGTTGTCTGAATCCGATATCGATACGCTGAATGTGGAGCTCAAATGCCTTAAGAAATACCGCGTGGCTGCGGATGCCTGGGCCAAGGATGCGCAGGACCTGTATGCGGACCTGAAGGCCAACAAGCTGGACCCCAAGAAGTACCGTACGGAAGCGGACAACCTTCAGGGAGGCCTCAAGGCATTGATCGTTCCGACGGATGTGATGGCGGAATCGACACGGCAGAGGCTTGTCACGATCAAAGAGGGTGGAACACAGGCGGCGAAGTTGTATCAGGAGGCTTATCGGGCTGCTGCTGCGATGAGCGCAGGCCGGCGTCCACCGGAAGGGCCGGATTCACTTGCGGGGCGCGCCAACGT
This sequence comes from uncultured Phycisphaeraceae bacterium, assembly GCA_964527265.1. GTDB lineage: Bacteria > Planctomycetota > Phycisphaerae > Phycisphaerales > Phycisphaeraceae > CAZGOM01. The sequence continues at coordinate 4,075 of CAZGOM010000157.1, forward strand.
GATTTTTGAGAAGCAGGTGAAGGCTGAGCTGGAGGCGGTGGCGGCGCGTGTGAAGGATCTGGAGGAGAAGACGAAGCTCAAAACCACTGAGTAATTTATTTTGAAGGCGAGCGTGTGTCGTGAGGTTTGTCCTGCTGGGATGCGACAGGGCTGGAGGATGGATTTACCTCTGGGTTTTCCAGTTGAGGAGATTGGTGGGAGACGGGCTTGGCATTTTCAGCCTTGAGCGCCTGGGAGCGGAACTGGCGCGGTGTCATGTTGGTTTGCTGACGGAAGATATAGGCGAAATAGGTGGGGTTTGATGCGCCGACGAGGCGGGCGATCTCACGGATGGCCCGGTTGGAATGGAGAAGGAGGCGCTTGGCCTGCTCAACGCGGTGGCGGGCCAGGTATTTGATGGGGGTGGAACCAGTTTCTGATTTAAACAGTCGTGTGAAGTGGCGGAGGCTGAGGCCTGAGGCATCGCAGATGCGGTCCAAGCTGAGGTTTGTGTCGGCATGGAAGCGGACGATGTAATCGATCCCTTTACGGATTGGAGAGGAAAGGACCGGCGGGGCGCCTACAAGGCTTTCGGTTGGAGTGTCTACCGGCTTGGATTCGAAAAGAATCGCAAGCATGGAGGCGATGACAGCGAAGCTTTTGGATTCGTAGGCCTCTGGCTGCTTTTCAGTGAGCGACTGGAGTTCGAGGAAGAGCTTTTCAAACTGGGCGCGTGCCTCCTGGCTGAGGTGGAAGATGGGTTCCCGATCAGCGCGCAGTTCGGTGTAGATGTGTGCAATGTCGCGGCCTGAGAACAGCATCCACCAGACATTGGCGTCGCCGGGTCCGGCATTGCCGTGCTCATTGTCCTCGGAGCAGTCCATGAGGCAGATGGTGCCGGGGGCGGCGACTTTTTTTTGCTGGCGCGCGCCGTGCCATGCATGGCCGTCTTTGATGTAATGAAGGAGGTAGGCATTCTTGACCTGGGGCTTCATCCGGTAACCGGCGGGGACTTTCGCCTGGCCCATGCAAAGAACGTGATACCAATACTTGCGTGCCAGAAGCGAGGGGTAGTTGTAATACTCCACGCCATCTGGTGAGGCATGCATCCGGTGTTCCGTCCACATTTGTCGCTTTGGCTTGGTCAATCTACAAACCCTGGTAAATGTCCAGAATTCGATGATAAAAGTCCGAACTGGTCGTATCGGAAATCAGGAGGCCCGATTATACCTTTATCAGTGGCTTGGCCCATTTACTGAATCGTGAAGGGTTGAAAAGGAACGATTGGCATGACGCATTTTCCATATTTTACCACCCGGTTAAGGTCAGGACCACGAAAGTTAACTGTGGGTACCTGGGTGGTGACTCTGCATGAACCTGTGTTGGTTTATGAAGGATCCCCCCAAGAGCATATCACCCGGCCGAACCTTTGTTTTGTAAATGATGCGATTGCCACGGTATTTCAGACGACATTTGACACAAATGCAACGCCGCATGACCGGAAAGACGTGTGGGTAACGTTGGATGAAGGGCGGACGTGGGGAGTTGCCGCGCGTGGTGTAAATATTGGGAGTTATTCGATTTACAGCGCTCCGGGTGAGCCTGCTGTGGTGCTCCCCTATGACTCCCTGAGATTCGGGGCGACGCGAAATGTGATGTCTGGACCTCGGACGACCCTGAAGTGGGCAGGGGGGCGACTAGGGGTTTGGCATGATACGACTGAGGGGCGTTTCCCTGAGGCGCTTAAGGGATTTGTGCTTGAGCCGATCAAGGGGGATGACGGCAAGCCGCTTTATCTGGAAAACGATTTACCGCCGCAAGACAAGCCGATCACAAGTTTCTGGGGAACGGTGCAGATGCTGCCGGATGGGCGGTGGATCGTGCCGGCCTATGGTTGCTATGAGAGTGAACCGGTGGCGTATGACAGCCCGTCGCCGGATATGCGGCGGATGGCGCGCTACAGCACGCATCTAATGGTGTCGGGAGACCAAGGGCGGACGTGGGAGTATTACTCGACGATTGCGACGCCGCGTGATGTTTCGCGGGAGTGTGTGGAGGGGCCCAGCGAAGTGCAATTGTTTTTCTACCCTGGGTTGTGGCGGGCAGTGTTTCGGGTGTCGGGCTTGAAGAATTTGTTTCAGCCGATGCACTATGCGGAGAGCCGGGATGAGGGTAAGACGTGGAGCAAACCGGCGGTGCTGCCGAACGTGGACATGATCATGGATCCACGGGGGCTTCAGTTGCCGGGAGGCGTGACGGTGCTATCGGCGGGGCGTCCGAAAATTGATTTGTTTCTGGCGCAGGGCGACAGCCTGGATTTCCACAAGTTGGACATGACGGCGCATCACAATGCGTACCTGCCCAGGTTGAGGACGACGGGGCATACGGATGTGGTGGCGCTGGGGCCTAAGAGTTTTTTGTTTATCTACGACTACATTCCGGACAGCTGGCGGTGGCCCAACACGGTTTTCACAGCGCCGGATGCGATTTTTTCAGTGAGGGTGGATCTGGAAGAAGGGGCTGGGGTCTAGGGTTTGGGGTCTGGTCAGAAGAGACTAAAGAGGAGTCAATGCAATGAATATTCGTGAGCGGAAATATTTTGAGCAGGGGTTGCAGCATGGGCGGTTGCAGGGGGAGAGCGGTCCGGCGAATGCGATGGCGCTGCGAGGGATGCTGGCGGAGTCGTTGAAACTGCCGGTGGCGGAGGCGGTGGAAGCGGCGGTGAGCAATTACAAGCGACGATTGGATGCCGTGCCGCCTTTGGCCAAGCATCCGGAACTGGCGGGGATGCGCGATTGCCTGATGGCTTACGAGCGAGGTGTGGCGCAAGGAGCGGGAGTGGAACTGACCGATGTGATGGTGCGGGCGAACTTCATTCACATGGTGACGAAGATGCTGCGGGTGAGCACGCCTGGGCGAGGCGATCTGCCAAGCGGCCAGTCTGGGTGCACACTGGTCTATTTCCCGGAAAGCGAGCGCGGGCCGTTACTGGCAAATAACCAGGATGGCGTTGCAGCCTCGCAGCACACGAGCGAGCCGGGATGGATTGTGGCCAATAAGGCGGGGATCATTCTCGGGACCGTGTCTTCCGGGCTGTTCAACGATGAGGTGTCACCGGAGGAATTCCCGGCACCGGTGTTCATGATGGTTTACGAGATGTGTACGACGACGGCGCAGGTGACTGATCTGGTGACGCGGCTGAACTTGTTCTGGGGGCCGATGAATCTGCTGATCGCCGATAAGACGGGGGATTCTGCCGTGGTTGAGAAGTCTTCATGCCGATATGGGTTGCGAAAGAGTTCGGATGGTTTCATCGGAACCACGGAGATGAGCGCGGAAGAACCGACGTATAGAAAGTTTTTGTGGGAGAAGCGTGTGAGCTCGCTTGCGCCGCGCGGATTGGATGAGACGAGCGTGGACTGGGCATATTGGAAGGCGTGTGAGAAGCGGTCCGCGCGGCTGGGGGCTTTGATTGAGAAGGCGAAGGCTGCTCCATCTTTTGAGAAGATCCAGGAGGTGATTTATGACCACACTGGGGAGGTGGAAGCGATCCACATGGACGGCATGTCTTGTCATCCCGCTCAGAAACCTCAAGAGTGCGAGTGGACGCTGAGGACGACGGTTTGGGTGGTGAATGAGGGAAGGGCGCAGGCATCGTTTGCCAAGCCGCCGCTGAGCAGCAGAAAGGCCGTCAAGCAATGGTTTGACTACCGCAATGTCGAACACGTGTTTTGAGCAAGCCAGGCCCGAGTGAAAGAGTAAACACCGATGCAGCAGAAACTAACGTTGACCAATCGCGTGCATTTGCCGTTGGAGTCGCAGCCGGTGCGGCATGGAGTGCCGTGGCCACAGGGTGCGGTTTGGCCGCAGACGCCTATCGCGGCAGAAGATGAGAAGGGGGACGCAGTGCCGGTGGGGGCGCGCGTGCTGAACCTGTGGCCGGATGGGTCCGTGCAATGGATGCTGGTGGATATGGCGGTGGATTTTGAGCCGTCGGGGACGCGGGCGATGACGGTGAAAGCGGGCGCCGGGGGAGCGGTGAAAGCGAAGAACCCGGTGACGGTGGCATCGGATGACGCAGGGATTACGGTTTCAAATGGGTTGGTGACATTGACGGCCATCAGGGGTGCGTCGGAGTCTCTGGTGGCAGGGTGGGTCGGCGGAGAACTGGATGCAGTGATCACAGGCCGGGATGGAGAGGTCTTCAGTGCCGCACGGTGCAGCAAAAAGACTGTGCGGCTGGAGGATGCGAATTCGCTCTGCACGGTGCTGCGTATTGAGGGGAAGCATCAGAGTGTCAGCGGAAGAACGCTGCTGGAGTTCTGGGTGCGGTTTACCGTGACGGCGAATCGTCCGGATGTGAAGGTGACTTATCACTATCACAACCGGGAGGACGATGAACCCGGGGTGTTTTTGAAGACGATGGAATTGAAGCTGCGGACGCGGATGGGGGCGCAGGCTGAGCGGGCGATTGTGCATGGCTTCCGCGGGCGCGCAACACGGATGGAGCCTTACCGGCTGCCGGAGGATTTTGAGATTTGCTCCAGCAATACGATGGATCTGGAAACCTACCCGCAAACTCATAAGGGGATCACGGGCGGTGGCATGGGGAAGGTGTTTATCCGGCAGATGGAGTATCTGCGGGATGATCCGATGTGTAAGCCGTGGTTTTTGCGGAATGTAGTGAATTTTAAATTTGAGACCAAGGATGCGCCGGAGGCGGCGACTTGGAGTTATCTGGGCCTGGTAGAGCAGGATAAATCACTGTTGGTCGCCGGGGCGAACATGGTGGGCCTGCACCCCAAGAGCCTTCAGATTTCCGGCAGTCTGGTGCGGTATTGGGTCTGGCCGGATTGGGCAGGGGAAATGGATATTACGCAGGGGGAAGGGCGGACGCTGGACCTGTGGGTTTCACCCATGCCCGGTAATGTGTCGGACTTGGAATTGATGCGTCAGTATCTGTCGTGGGAGTTCTCTGGCGTGTATGGCCATTGGCCCGTGCAGAGCACGATTCAGAGTAGCCTTGATATTGCGCATGTGCGTGATTGCGAAGTGTTTTATTCGCACCTTCTGCCGGCGTTTGATCCGCGTACTCATTTCGCTTTTGAACGCAAGGTGCATGCGCAGTGGACGCCCGACGGGCCAGCCCCGGCCACGGGGCACATTCAGTACGGCGATGTTTTTGCCCGGTGGGACATCGGAGTGAACAACGAGGAAATGGTGGGGCACACATGGTTCATGGAGTATCTGCGGACGGGCCGTTCGCAATGTCTTGAGAAGGGGATTGCGCAGTCGCAACACATCATTGATGTCGACATCTGCGCCAAGTCGGCTGACAAGTTTCAGGAAGGAGGGATGTGTTCGCACGGGCCGCGGCATAACCATACGGCGGCGTATCCGAGCCACATGTGGTTTACGGATTTGCTGTTTGCTTATGCGTTCACGGGAGATGAGGAATTCAAGAAGGCGGCAGTGCGGGTGAGCGATAATCTGGTGCGCTGGACGACGGAGCCCTGGGGGTTTGAAAATCTGTGCTCGGATGGGCGGGAGAGCGGGCAGCCGCTGATCAATCTGACATGGGTGTATCGCTTCGTACCGGATGCGAAGTATCTGGCCGCAATCGACAAGATCGTGCGGGTGTCGTTTATGGAGCGTGTCAAGACGCATGGCTCACTGGTGTATATGAAGCCGCGTGAAGACCTGCCTTTGCTCAAGTTCCAGAGCTATGGGGAATGGGCGGCGTGGGAGGGGTTGTTTTACGCGTGGGACTTGACGAAGGATGAGAAGATTAGGGCGTTCATCCTGTCGCAGTTAGAGTGGCGGCTGACGGAAGACATGATGGGGACTTCGGGGTCTTTCCGGTCGACGGATTTCAATGTTGCCGCGTACGCCTATCTGATGACGGGCGATGAGCAGTGGCTGCAACGAGTGAAGCGACCGTTTAGGACGGTGTTCCGAAGCGTGCAGTGGCCATTTGGGTACATCAAGACGATGTACTTCATCAAACTGGCATTTGAGAAGGGGATCGTCACGGATGACGAAGTGCTGATTTCGTGACAAGCCGGGAGACGTATGCCTCAGGAGTACCAACCAGCGTAGAGCTTCACGAAGGGGCGGAAGGCAAAGTCCGCATCTGGAAGCGAAGGGACCCACCATTTTTCCCATTCCAGGCTGATGGCGGCGGCGTAGTTGATGGATTGCAGGAGGCGGGTGATCTGGGCCATGGGGACTTCGCCGGTGCCCGGGAGCACGGGTTCGTGTTTGCCGTCGGGCAGGCGCTTAATGTCCTTTAAGTGGACATGGGCGATGTGGTTTTTCAGGTGTGAAAACGACTGAGCCGGGGTCTCGGTTCCCATGACGTTTGCAGGGTCCCAGCACACTTTCAGCGAGGGATGGGCGACCTTCTCGAGGAGGGCCAGCACGTTGGGCGATTCACACCATGCATCGTGGCTTTCGATGGCAAGGGTCACCTTCGCTTCTTTGGCAGCCGCAGTCACCTGGGCGATGGCGGCCGCAGCGCGGGGGATGGCCGCGGCCATGTCCTTGTCTTCCGGCTGGCCGCCAAAGATGCGCAGAATGGGCGCACCGATGTCGCTGGCGAGTTGGATGTACTTGAAGGTGTTTTGGATGGAGGTGTTGCGGGCGGTGTCATCCAAGGTGCTGAAGTTGGTGTAGCCCATGAGTGCTGAGATAGTGAGGCGGTGCTTTTTTGCGCAGGCCACGGCATCGGCGCGGGCTTCCGCAGTGTCATCGATCCCCAAGTGTGCCCCGGTTGCTCCGCGGATTTCAACGGCTTGGAAGCCGAATCTGGCGCCCACGGCCATCGCCTGGTCAAGGGTGGTGTTGGGGAGGCCAAGGGTCGAGAAGCAGAGTTTGGGTTTAATCATTTGAGAAAGCCTGGAGAGGGGAGGGGGAAGCAAGGTGAGGATTGTACGGGCAGGCGGGAAATTACTCACGCGGGGGGGGATTTTTGGCCGATATCAACTAGTACCCCAGAGGTTGATTTAAGCCATGCTCCCACCGGCAGACCCAGATGTGACATTTGTTGGCTATTCGCCGTCAATCAACGTGACGGCGGGGCAGCAGGTGCCTCCTGTGCGCGCCAAACGCAAAGGGGGGCCTTCGCCCGTCCCGCCCAGTGCGCCAGCCGCTGCAGCGCCTGCAGCGGCGGTTTCCGGGGCGGGTGGTGGAGCGGCAGGCGGTGCGGTTTCGGCACCCATTGATAAGCTGGCACCGGCCGTGCGTGATTTTCTGGTCTACTGCCGTATCGAATGCGGCTTTGCCGATGCCACCCTCAAAGCTTATCAGGCTGATTTGCGCGATCTTTCCGACTGGATGGAGGCCACGGGCCGCTCCGCGTGGGATGATCTTTCGTTGCAAGTGATAACGGAACATCTTAAAGCATTGGATGGCAAGGGGTTAGCCACTAGTTCGATCGCCCGTCATGTGGCCACGATCCGGGTTTTTGGGCGGTTTATCGCGGCCAATAAGATCGTAGCGCATGACCCGGGTGAACTTCTGCATCAGCCGACGACATGGCAAAACCTGCCGGACATGCTCGGTCAAGAGCAGGTCAAGCGCCTTTTGACCGCGCCGGAGCCCAGCGAAGCGCTCTATCTGCGCGATCTGGCCTTGCTGGAACTGCTCTACGCGGCAGGGATGCGCGCCAGTGAGATCGCCGACCTGAGCATTAATAACATTCATTTGGATCTGGGAGTTGCGAAGCTCAGCGGTAAGGGAAACAAAGAGCGTATCGTGCCCATCGGCAAGCCGGCGATTGCCGTGACGCGCCAGTACCTGCGTGACCTGCGCCCCAAACTGCTGCGGGCGCACCGGCCGACGGATCGACTGCTTTTGAGCCGATCAGGGAAGCCGATTACGCGCATTGTGGTGTGGCAGGTGGTGACCAAACACGCGCACAAGGCGGGGTTGAAGGATGTGCATCCGCACACCTTGAGGCATACGTTTGCAACGCATTTGTTGACCGGTGGGGCGGATCTGCGCGTGGTGCAGGAGTTGCTTGGGCACTCGAATATCCGGACGACGCAGATTTACACGCATGTGGATGCGTCGCGGTTGAAGTCGGTGATTCAGAAGTTTCATCCAAGGCCGTAGAGATGTCTTATGTAAGAGGTTGAAGGCGAGATTTTTGGGATTTCTTGCGGGCGGTGGCGTGGGATAACAAAACAAGATTCTGGAGTGGTTTAAGAATCAGTTCCAGGGAGCCGCCGACATCGCAGATGGGTTGATGTCGGTTTGTGATGGGATGCGCACTCATGTCGAGGATGTGAGTTGATGGGGAGCCGGCGCTCCCGGTAGATAAACAAAAGACCCCGGTGATGAGCCGGGGTCTTTTGCATTGAGATGTCTTTTATCAGATCAATCGTTCTTGCTGGGCTTGTACTCTTCGTTGAGTGCTTCGCCGAGCATTTGCTTGACCAGGTTGGATTCGCCAACGGTGGTCTTGATCTGGTCGGGGGTTTCGGCGCCCTGGGCTTCCGCGATCGCCGCTGCGTCTTCGAGTTCTTCCTCGTAAGTCGGGCGGTTTTCGGTAATCGGGTCGGAGAGCTTGATGACCTTGATGTTGTTGTAGGGCTTGAAGCCGGTACCGACGGGGATGAGGTGGCCCAGGAGGACGTTTTCCTTGAGGCCCACGAGGGTGTCGGACTTGCTGGCCAGGGCCGCCTCGGTAAGAACCTTGGTGGTTTCCTGGAAGGAAGCGCCCGACAGGAAGGATTCGCTCTGCAGCGAGGCCTTGGTGATGCCCAGGAGAAGAGTCTTGGCGGTGGAAGGCTTGCACTTGGCGGCCTTTGCCTTGTTCTTCTCGTCGGCTTCCGCCTTGGCGTTGGCTTCCCGCAGTTCATCGCGGGTAACCAGTGCGCCGATGGGGAGGGATGTGTCGCCGGATTCGGTGACGCGGCCCATCTTGGCGATCTTCTCGTTGGATTCGCGGAAACGGTTCTTGTCGATGACCTCGTTGGGGAGGAGCTCGGTGTCGCCGGGGGTTTCCACGCGGACCTTACGGATCATCTGAGCGATGATGACTTCGATGTGCTTGTCGTTGATCGGCACGCCCTGAGCGCGGTAAACGTTCTGCACTTCGCCGATGAGGTAGTTGTAGAGAGCGGTTTCGCCCTT
>CAZGOM010000158.1:0-12940 GCA_964527265.1 uncultured Phycisphaeraceae bacterium
GGGCGAAGTGTTTGTCGGGTCCGGATTCGAGGTGCCAGAGTTCTTCCCAGACTTCGTGGGCTTCGAAGTGGTTGCCGGAGTTGAAGAGGGAGAGGCCGAGGATGAAGAGGGATTCGGGGTTGGTGGGGAGGTCGTCGTGCATGGGTGTGGGGCATTGTCGGAGGCGGAGAAGATTTTTACCAGGAAGGTGCGAAGGGACGAAGTTTAGAGGCGGAAAGAGAAGGAAGGAAATGGGGGTGATGTATCATGCTTTGCGTGACTATGGTTGTAGGGGTTCCCGGAGGTGGTTGATGACGAAGAAACGGAAGATGGTGTGGGTTTTGGTGGCTGTGGTTCTATTGGTGATTTTGCCATTTTTTGCAGTGATTGGCGGGATAAAGTTGTCTTATGTCCGGGAACGGAATGCGTTTGCGGAGGCTTTTGAGGGGGAATCGTCGTTTATGTTGTATGAGGGGGTGTCGCTGAACGACGATATGAATGGGGATCCGTTTAAACCCAGCCGATTGGAAGGCAAACTGGCGGCGATAGCAGGGCCGGGTGCACTTTATGCCAGACCGTTGGCAGTGACCAAGGCGGACGAGGAAATGATTCGACAAACCCTTGCGCAGGGGGTGCGTGCTTGGCGTTTTAGTTCTGTATTGGAGGGAGAGCTGGCGTGCCTTTTTCATCCGGATTACATGCTCGAAAGCGTAACACGCTCCGGTGATCGGTATCAATTGTGGATTTGCTTTAGCTGTTGGCAAACCGAGCTTTACGTGAATGGGCGGAAAAGCAGTGTCGAGTTTGTAGATTTCATGAAGCTTAAGGAGTTGATTTACTATCGGGCGCAGCAACGTCCGCTGAGTGAGGATTGGTGTGAAGACGCCCGAAAGGTTTTTCGGAGTAACTCGATTGAAGAATTACAGGTGTATCGGGGTGCAACCAGATCGCGAGTTGAGAGTGGCGCTTTGAACAAGTCAGCGGAGTCGAAGGCCTGGGGTCAATTGGGAGAGGGATGGACCGTTGGAGAGCCAATGGGGGGGACGCAAGAGCAGCTCAAAGTGGCGATGAGGGTGCTGGAGAATGGAGTATCGCCGATAAAGACAATGGAATCAGGCGGGCTTTCGTTTCCAGCAGCGTTGGCGCAGGATGAGCGGATGGATTACGTGCTGGAATGGACGGAGATTGGGAGCCGCTTTGAATGGCGTGCCTATGTGAATATGCGGGAAGGGATGATTGTGTTTTATGACAAGGGAGTGTGGAAAGTGGCGAGGCTGTCGGAGGATGGTAAAGAGGGTTTGAAGAGGGCGCTTGAGGGGGGTGAGGATGTGGGTTAAGGAGAGAAAGTGAGGGAGGCGAGTGTGAAGCCGGTGTCGTGCAGGCGTTTGTCGGGTGAATGGGTTTGCTGGGGTATCAGTTCACTTATGTCGGGGGGGTGGTTGAGCGGGAGCCGGCGGGACGCCGGCGCTCCCGGTTTATTTGTCGCTTAGGGCGACGATGATGGTGATGATGAGCGCGAGGGCGATGGAGCCGAGGATGATGGCGAAGGCGATTTTCCAGGCGCTGTAGGGGCGTTTACCCTGGACTTCGCCGGTGCGGGCATTGACGAGGAACTGGTAGACGGTGCCGGCGTAGGTGAAGGAGCTGACCCAGACGGGAAGAAGGACATGCTGGAAGCGGATGGCGAAGTAGCTGGAGTTTGCGGAGTGGACGCGCTGGTGGTCGCCGCCGATGTCGCTGCGGATCTGGCTGTCGATGGCGGGGGCGATGATGTCTTTGGCGATTTCAAAGCCTTGCTTTAAGGGGATCTTGTAAGCCTCGGCGCGGAAGCCGGAGAGGTATTCATCCTTGTAGGGGAGCTGCGAGCGCAGATCCCAGGGTTCCAGAGGGTCGACCAGGTCTTTGGGCAGTGAGACGGAGGCGCAGACCAGGACGTCAATGAAGTTGGAGTGGATGGTGCCGGAGACGTAGCGCCAGCGTGTGCGGCGGACCTGGCGGGTCTGGCGTTTGCCTTTGCTGTCGGTGTAGCTTTCGGAGGTCCAGTAGTCATCGCCGCGTTCGCCGGTGTAGCGGGTGGTGGCCTTGGTGTCGTAGACCCAATAAGGGAGGTAGATGCCGGCGAAGCGGGATTGAGTGGCGGCGCGGGATTTGAGGTCGTTGGGTGCGAACCAGAGGCCGTGCAGCCATTTTTCGAAGTAGCCGATGGCTTGGGGGCGGTCGATGGCGAAGGGGAGGAGCGCGGCTGGCTTGATGAGGCGTTTGGATTTGGCGGAGGCGACGATGCCTGTGCCGCAGAAGGGGCACTCCATGGCAATGGTGCCTGCGGGGAGGGTGGTCATGGCGGCGCAGTTGGAGCATTGGACTTCGAGGGGCTCGAAGTTGTCGGCCTGGCCTTCGAGGCGGTCGAGCTCTGCGAGGTAGTCATTTTCGACGATGGGGGCGGCGTCATCGGGGATGTCGTTGGCGGCGCCGCAGTGGGGGCACTTGAGGGTTTTGGTGCCGGGGGCGAAGGACATGTTTGCGCCGCAGGAGGAGCAGGGGAATTCGCGTGAGGCGGGTTGTGGCGCTGGGGTGGGCATGGGGATTAGGTTTGGGCGAAGGGCGGTGAGAAAATCGTTGCTTGTGGAAGATCTATTTACCACTAAGTCACGAAGACACAAAGGACAGATAAGGAAGAGAAAAGTTGCGGCGTTACTCGATCATTTGTGTTTAAAACAAGGTGTGCATAAGCACTTTGATGATTGTTCCCCCAGCTTGGGGCATGACGTGCGTGCTGCAATTTTGCCCTTTGAAGGCGTGGAAGCCGCCGGAGGTGATGGGCTACATTGGCGCAAGCCCTGCCTTCTTCACCCCGAAAGAGAAGAGAAGCAAGGCGTTGCGCTTTAAGGGTTGAAAATCAGAGGGTGGGGGGGAGAGGCGGGGGCACCTGGGTGAGGATTCTGGCGACTTCAGGGACCTGGGAGGCGGGGAGCCAGCCGGTCATGCCGGGGCGCCAGACGAGGGTCTGGGTGGTGAGTGCGCCTGCCATGGCCTGGGCCTTGAGTGCGGCATCATCGAAGGGGCCGGCCTGCTGGCCGTTGAGAGCGATGAAGAACTGGACCTGGGTGGCGGGGAGGGGCGGGGGGACGGCAGGGGCCTGCTGCGCGGGCGCAGGGGGTTGTGGGGCCATGCCCTGGTTGAGCGCCTGGGCGACCTGTCCGGCCATGCCCATGCCCAGACCGAGGCCTGCGCCGGCGGCGGCGAGGCCGCCGGGGTTTTTGGCGGCGTCGGGGATGGCGGTGGCGACCTGGTATTGGGTGTAAGCGCCGAGCTTGTCGCCGATGATGCCCATGCTGGTGCGCTTGTCGAGGACGGCTTCGACTTCGGGAGGGAGGGAGATGTTTTCAATGAGGAGCTTGTCGAGCTCCAGGCCGTAGCGTTCAAAGTCGGGGCGGATCTTGTCGGTGACGAAGGTGGCGAACTGTTCGTAGTTCGCGGCCATATCGAGGACGGAGAGCTTGCTCTGGCCGGAGATGTCAGCGAAGCGGGAGACGATGTAGTTGCGGAGCTGTTCGGAGACTTCGGCGGTGGTGAAGCGTCCGTCGGTGCCGGAGAGCTGCTTGATCATCGTGTCGACTTTCTGGACACGGATGATGTAGGAGCCGAAGGCGCGGATGCGGACGGGGCCGAATTCCGGATCGCGCATGACGATGGGATTTTTGGTGCCCCATTTGAGGTCGGTGAAGAGGCGTGTGCTGGCGAAATAGACTTCGGCCTTGAAGGGGCTGTTGAAGCCGTACTTCCATCCGCGCAGGGTGGCGAGGATGGGCATGTTCTGGGTGGTGAGGGTGTAGGTGCCGGGTCCGTAGACGTCGGCGAGCTTGCCTTCGTTGATGAAGGCGGCGGACTGTCCTTCGCGGACGACGAGTTTCGCGCCGTACTTGATTTCGTTTTGATATCGCTCGAAGCGATAGATCATGGTGTCGTTGGTGTTGTCGAGCCACTCGATGATGTCGACGAATTCGCCGGTGATTTTTTGCCAGAAGCTCATGGTGCTTTTCCTTTTGTGCGGAAGGTGCGAGTGGAAGCGATGCGCTGACAACAGCTTATTCAGACGGGGCGTGGTGTGCCCGGAAAATGGCCGGATACGCCAACGGGCCCTTTGGTTTTTAAGGCCGCCGGACCCGTTGGCGCCGAGGACAAGAATAACGTGCCAAGGATTTCGCAATCGAGAAATTGGAGGTTGGGGTCGCAATAGTGAGAAGATGGGTTTTGGGGCTTGGTTTTTGGGTGCTGCCAGAGGGAGGGAGAGGCTTCCGGCGTTTGGGTCTACAATCGTGTTTCTATGAAAGATCAACCAGCAGTCATTGTGACAGGGGCGGGGTCGGGGGTGGGGCAGAGCGCGGCGTTTTTGTTTGCGCAGGAAAGATATCGGGTGGCGCTGGTGGGGCGTACGGCGGCGAAGCTGGCGCGGACGCAGAAGATGATTGAATTGGCGATTCCTGAGGCGAAGGTGCTGGTGATTGCGGCGGATCTGCAGGAACCGCATGCCGCGCAGGTTGTGGTGGGGAAGGCGATGGAGGCATTTGGGCGGGTGGACGTGCTGGCGAATGTGGCGGGGCAGGCGCCGGTGACGAGCATTGAGAAGATCACGCCGGAGTCGTGGCATGCGTGCATGGATGCGAACATGACGCAGATTGCGCTTTTGACGGCGGCGGCATGGCCGGTGATGAAGGGGCAGAAGCAGGGCGTGATCGTGAATGTGTCGTCGCTGGCGGCGTTTGATCCGTTTCCAGGGTTTGCGATGTATGCCCCGGCGAAGGCGGCGGTGAACATGTTCACGTATTGCACGGCGATGGAGGGTGAGAGCGTGGGGATCAAGGCGGTGTGCGTGGCGCCGGGTGCGATAGAGACGCCGATGCTGCGGGGGAATATCGGGGTGGATTTATTGCCGCGCGAGCTGACGCTGACACCCGGGCAGGTGGGGCGGTTTATTGTGGATCTGGGGATGGGGCGGAAGGCTTTTAAGTCCGGTCAGACGTTTTTGTTTCCCAGCCCAGGCGCGGGTTTGCTGGGTGAGGGGATCCGGGTGGAGATGGCGCCGGGGATGTAAATGCCGAAGTGGACTGGCTTGAGGGGTATATAAGATCGGTTTTGGCAAGTATGGGAGCGGTTTTGTCGGTACACCGATGGGGATATCGCGTATAGGGTGATGGTGTCCCCACATGTGTTCCTCATGTAATTTGAAATTTTTCGAGAGAGAGTGTGTTGCCATGCCGCAACTTAGCCGCCTTAAAATGCGTGGATTTTCGCTTATCGAGCTGCTGGTGGTGATTTCGATCGTGACGCTGCTGCTGGCGGTGTTGCTGCCGGCGCTGGGGCGGGCGCGGGAACAGGCGAGGCGGTCGCTTTGCCTGGCGAACCAGCGTCAGTATGGGATATCGGTGAACGTTTATGCGAACGATGCCAAGGGGTATTACCCGGGGATCGTTGCGCTGGGACAGAGTATCTACCAGGATACGGCGATCACGGGGGCCTACATGCAGACGAACAACATCGGGGAGTGGGCGAGGGACTCAAACAAGGCGGCTGCGGAGTACATTCCCAAATCGATCACGGCGTGTCCGTCGGCGGATCCGCGGTATGCGACATCGAAAAATGCGTGGGATTTCAGTTCGCATCCGAATTACGGCCCGAATGGTCTTTGGTCTGGAACGACGGACTACTCCTTGAAGGTAGGGGCGGGCTCCAACCATGCTGGTTTGACCTATGACGGGTATGACCCCTATCCGGCGCCTGGGGCAGGGCCTACGGGGAACTACATGAGTTTCCGTGGGTTTTATGATTGGCGTTTTGAGCGCAAGTACAGCGGCTTTTACTTCAATTTCCGGCAGGAGCAGAAGAATTATTATGCACCGGGCCTGCAGAGCAACAAGGCGATCATGATTATGGACCGGCAGCGTTCGCCGTACGTATCGGCTTCCGACATCAACAATTTAGGGACTTACGCCATGTATAAGAGCAACCACGAGATGGTGAATGATCCTCGTGGTGCGGCGGAGGGGGCGAATGCGTTGTTTAAAGATGGTTCAGCCCGGTGGATGCATTTGGCGCCGATCTGGGGAAGCGCGAACCTGGACACGAAGTACAAGTACGACATTGCGGGCTATGCCGAGGGCAGTTATTCACAGTATGTGGATGAGGAGATGGCGTCGAACTGGTAAGCCAGGTGTGTCGACTGCCCGTTGTAAGGATCGATAATAACAAATTTGGGAGCGGTTTTGTCTCTACCCGATCGGATTGATCCTGTATAGGGTGGAGTTGTCGGTTCATATGTTCCTCCTATTTGGAAGATGAGTGTGTTGTCATGTCGCATACAAGGTGTGTTGATTTTCGTGCATTTACCCTGATTGAACTTCTGGTTGTGATCAGCATTGTGTCGATGCTCCTGGCGATCCTGCTGCCTGTGATCGGACAGGCGCGGGAGTCCGCGCGGCGTGCGATCTGTCTGGGGAACCAGCGGCAGTACGGGATTTCAGTGACGGTGTATTCCAATGACGCCAAGGGCTATTACCCGGGTATTATTAGCCTGGGGCAGAACATGGGGCAGGACTGCAATCTGGCTGGGCACAACTTCAGTGCCGATCCGGCCTATCAGTGGGAATATGACGCCAATAAGGCCGCAGCGGAATACATTCCCAAGGGGATCACGGCGTGCCCTTCGGCCGACCCGCGATTCAACGTGACCAAGAAGGAATGGACGCTGATTCCGGGGTATGGCACAGATGGGCTTTGGTGCGGGACGACGGATTATTCGTTGAAAGTGGGGTTTGGATCCAACCATGTGGGCCTTGAGCCGTGGACTGGTTACAGCCCACTGCCGACCGCGGCCAACCTTTGGTCGCATCGTGGGTTTTACGACTCTAAGTGGCCCAGGCGGGGGAGTGGTTTTTTCCATAACTATCGTGTGGAGCAGACTAACGTGTATGGAACCAAGCCGATCAGTAATCGGTCCATTATGACGATGGACCGGGCGAGAGCGCCCCATATTCAAGACATGGATATCAATAACTCGGGGACCTATGCGATGTATCGCAGCAATCATGCCATGACGGGAGATCTGCGTGGGGCGGCGGAAGGTTCAAACGCGCTCTTAAGGGATCTTTCCGCTCGCTGGATGCATTTGGCGCCTATCTGGGGCCGGGCCAATCTTAGTGACAACCTTTATGGATATTCGGGTTATGGCGAAGGTGCGCATGCTCAATATGTGGATGATGCCATTGCGCAGGAGTGGGCGCCGTGAGCGTTTGAAGATTCATATTCCAGGGTGCCTCAACGGATTTAGAGGGGCTCGGGCTTGAACCTGAGACCAATTGCCCTTACCCTTATTTCACATTCGCGCGTATGCGTGATTTGTTTCCTGACGAAATGGGCGGTGGTCGGGAATGTACCGGTTTATAGTCGGGGATTTTCTACAAAGGCAGTTGCAACCATGACCGTTGAAATCAACCTCCAGCAGCTTGAAGACGAAGGCTACACGGTAGTCAAAAACTTTTTGGACCCGGTGGTGACGGCGGCGATTCGCGACCGGATGGACTTTTTGCTTGGGCCTGTTGCCGAGCCGGACAAAAAGCCGGAGAACGCGATCCGGATGCTGAGGCATCCGATTCCCGGGCAAATGATGGGGCCACTTGCGGCCAACCCGCGGCTGATCAATGCAGCGCAGACGATTCTCCGGGTGGATAACCCGTCGGATCTGCGGCTTTTGGAACAGGTGTTTATCCGGACGGATCCGGCCAACCCGCCTTATGAAGTGGGGGGATGGCATATCGACATGGCGTTTAATGAGAGCCAGTACAACCGGACGCCGCGCTACACGTATTACCACATGGTTCATTGCTGCAACACGGTGCCGGCGGGTGGCGGTGCATTTACGATTGTGCCCGGGTCGCACAAACTGACCTACGCGGCGACGAAGGATTTGCACACGGCCGAGGAGTTGAAGGCATTTCAGAAGGATGTCATCAAGCGTGCGGGGATCGATGTGAGCAAGATGAAGCCCGTGCTGGCGGAGGATGGGGATCTCTTGATTTTCAATCCGATGGCGCTGCACAGTGCGTCGAAGAATTCGACGAATGTGCCACGGTATGTCTACTTTGCTTCGTTCCGGCACAAGGATGCGGCGTTCCTGAATGCGGAATTGAAAGTATCGCCCACGAAACCGAATTATCACCCGGATTTTGCGAAGTGGTTCCCGCCGCACTTGAAGGATCTGGTGCAGCAGCCTTGAGAGGCTGTAAGTGAAACTGGGAATATTGGCAGGGGCAGGCTTTTTGGAGCCTGCCCCTGTGCTTTGGGGGCTGATTCTTCTGCACGGTGGGCGGTGATGAAGTATTATCCGGAAATGGCTGAATTAGTAACCAAAACAACGTTTTTGCGGCACTGGCTGGCTTTGGCCAGTGTGATTGTTTTGTCTTTCACGGGAGTGACTGCGTGGGCTCAGGAGTCAACTGCGGCGCCTGTGCCCGCGGCGACCGCGCCTGCCGGGGAAGCACCCATGCCGCCGCCGGGGATGCCGGGCGGGGCAATGGGAGAGGAGAATGCGTCGATACCCACGACGCAGGAGGCGCAAAAGCGCGGGCCTGATCTGGCTGCGCCCATTGTGCCCCAGCCGCTGGGGACGCAGATTCAAAGCCAGAGTCAGGAAGCCGTCGAAAAGGTTGTGGCGCATGCAGAGGAGCATGAGAAGGGCCATGCGGCGCCGCACTGGCTGTGGATTTTGCCGTTTGTGGTGCTGCTGGGTTCGATTGCGCTTGGGCCGCTGATCAACGCGCACTGGTGGGAGCACAACTTCCATTATTTTGCAATCGGGCTTGGGCTGGTGACGGGCGTTTATTACCTGTTTTTCCATGGTGACAGCCATCCGTGGTTCCACGCGATGATCGAGTATGTCAGCTTCATCGCGCTCCTGGCATCGCTGTACATCGTTTCGGGGGGGATTGTGATCCAAGTGGGGTCGCGCGCGACGCCGATGGCCAACACGGCGCTGCTCTTGGTGGGTGCGGTTGTGGCGAACATCTTTGGGACCACGGGGGCATCGATGCTCTTGATCAGGCCGTTCATCCGGATGAACAAGGGGCACATCAAGCCGTATCACGTGGTATTTTTCATCTTCGTGGTATCCAACCTGGGCGGCTCGCTGACGCCCATCGGGGATCCGCCGCTGTTCTTGGGTTACCTGCAGGGCATTCCGTTTTTCTGGACGTTGACGCACTTGTGGCCGCTTTGGGCGTTTGCGGTGGGGGCGCTGTTGGTGATGTTCTTTGTGATCGACACGCTGGATCACAAGAAGACGGAGCGGACGCATGGGGATGACCCCGGGTCGGTGGTGAAGATCACGGGGTTTGCGAATTTCATTTTGATCGGCGTGGTGCTGGTGGGTGTGTTCAGGCCGAGCTTGTTTGACTATGTGGCGCTCATCAAAGCCGGTGCGGCGACAGGGGCGGATTATGCCGGGCTGCTGATTTCGCGTGAAGTGCTGATGATCGGCGCGGCGGTGGTTTCACTGCTGACGACGGCGAAGGTGATTCACGAGCGCAACCAGTTCACGTGGGGGCCGATCCGGGAGGTGGCGATCATCTTCATCGGGATTTTCTCGACAATGGTGCCGGCGCTGGCATGGCTGGAGACCAATGCCAGCAAGGGGGACAACGCGATCCCGCTGAAGACGCCAGGGCAGTATTACTATGCGACGGGCGTGCTTTCATCGGTGCTGGACAACGCGCCGACCTATTTGGTTTTTTTGACGACGCGGCTGAGCATGCTGGATCAGGCGCATGTGGATCAGGCGGAAGCTGAGATCGCCCGAATGACCAAGGAGCAGAAATTGCAGTGGGACCCGGCGGGCAAGCCTGAGCCGGTGGTGAAGGCGGTGGAAGAGATGATTGAGGACCACCCGGACCACATTTTGAGCGGCAAGGTGAACCGGCGAGAGGTGGAATTGGCATTTTTGCTGGGAAACCTGGCGCTGAATGCGTTTATCGTGGCGGTGTCCGCGGGCGCGGTGTTCTTTGGCGCGGCGACGTATATCGGGAATGGCCCCAACTTCATGGTGAAGTCGATTGCCGAGAGCTCGGGTGTGAAGATGCCGAGCTTCTTTGGGTATATCGGCTGGTACACCTTGCCGTTCCTGGTGCCGATATTGGTGGCGGTGTGGGTGATTTTCTTTGTGATATTTGTATAGTGCGCGTTGTTTCTATTTTTAACTCCTTACTTTGAAACAGTTAACAGTCACCATGGCCAAGAAGAAAGTCACCAGTCGTTACGCCAAGTCGGAAGCCGCATTTGCGAGGGCGCAGAAAGTGATGCCCGGGGGCGTGAGCTCTCCGGTACGCGCGTACAAGGCGGTGGGGCGGCAGCCGATTTTCATCAAGAAGGGGCTGGGCGCGTGGGTGACGGATCTGGATGGGAATGATTTCGTTGATTACGTGATGAGCTATGGTCCGCACTTGCTGGGGCATATGCCTGAGTCGATCAAGGTTTCTCTGATGAAGGCGCTTGAGCACTCAACGAGCTTTGGCATGCCCAGCGAGGCGGAAAGTGAACTGGCTGAGCTGGTGACTCAGGCGGTGCCTTCGATTGAGAAGGTGCGTTTTGTGAATTCGGGGACAGAAGCGGTGATGTCCGCGGTGCGGCTGGCGCGGGCCGCGACAGGGCGCAACAAGATCATCAAATGCACGGGCTGCTACCACGGGCACATGGATGCGCTGCTGGTGGAGGCGGGATCTGGTGCGACGACGCTGGGGGTGCCGAGTTCGGCGGGGGTGCCGGCGGCAGTGACGGGAAACACGGTGCTCGTGCCGTTCAATGATCTGGCTGCAGTTGAAAAGGCGTTTAACGAGCACGGCAAGGAAATAGCGTCAATGGTGGTGGAGCCGATCGCCGGGAACATGGGGACGGTGCCGCCGGAGCCGGGCTACCTGGAAGGATTGCGGGCGCTTTGCACCAAGCACGGGGCGCTTTTGATGTTTGATGAAGTGATGACGGGGTTCCGGGTGGGGTACGGCGGGGCGCAGGGGCTGTATGGCGTGAAGCCTGACATTACCTGCCTGGGGAAGATTCTTGGCGCGGGTCTGCCCTGCGCGGCATACGGCGGGCCGGCCGCGCTGATGAAGAACGTGGCGCCAGAGGGGCCGATGTACCAGGCGGGGACGCTGTCGGGAAACCCGCTGGCGATGGCAGCGGGAATCACAATGCTGGAAACACTGCGTGACCCGGCGATTTATGCGCAGCTTGAAGCGGCCGGGCAGGCGCTGGAGCAGGGCTTGCTGCGGGCGTCTTCAAGCGCGGGCGTGAAGGTGTCGATCACGCGGGTGGGATCCATGATTACGCCGTTTTTCCTGAGCAGTGCGCCCAGGAACTACGAAGAAGCGACCAAGGCGGATACGAAAATGTTTGCGACGTTTTTCCGTGCGATGCTGGACCATGGGGTGGTTTTGGCCCCCAGCCAGTATGAAACCTGGTTTTTGAGCACGGCACATGATGAGGAAGCGCTGACGGAGACGCTGGAGGCGGCGCATGCCGCATTTGATGCGGTGCATGCGTCGCATACCCTTGGCTGAACGGTGTTTATGAGTGTGTTTGGGGAAGGTCAATCAGTAAAAGATTGATGAAGACCTAGGGGATTGGACGATAATTAAAAAGACGGATGTGGATTACCTGTCATTTACGCACCGCGTATGTACAGAAAGTTCATTTTCGTGGAAACGGGAGGGTGTGGGATTACTCCCCACCGTTCCCCCCGCTGTCAAGTGGGATATGGTCAGTTGTGTAAGCATTTAATTTAAATGGGCTTATATAAATGCAAGTGGGTTTGGCGTCCGATAATGTTTTCCACAAGTGGGTTGCAGTGTAGGGCTGTGGGACAAAAAGTGGGTCAAAGTGTTGTAAAGTGGGGAAGATCGGTTATCCTGTAGGAGTCACCTGGGAATTGCACAGGTGGCACCTGACAGGAATAGCGCCGTGCGCGTCTTCTTCACCGGAACTTACGAGTACACCATCGACGGCAAAGGCCGCCTGGCGATACCCGCGGAGATCCGGGCGCAGATCACGCACTCAAGCCTGGGCAACCCGGCCGGACCGCAGTTCCTGCATGTGACCTTGGGGCCAAAGAACAACTTGTGCTTGTACACCGACGTTGAGTTTCAACGGCTCGCCGAGTCTCTGGATAAGAGCTCGATGGACCCGGACGAACTCGAACAGTTCGAGGACATGTTTTTCGGAAGCGCCAGGCGCGTGGAGATCGATTCGCAGGGGAGGATTTTGATTCCCGACCAGCTTTTGATCGATACGGGTCTGAACAAGGGGAAGGTTGCGCTGGTGGGTAAGCGTGATCATATGGAGATTCACAACCTGGAGGCCTGGCAGAACCATCGCAAGAAGGTTCTGGAGACCAACCCAGGAGTGCTTAATACGCGGCGGGTCTTGCAGATGGCTGAGGAATCAGGTTCGGCGGGCGCAAAGGCGCAGGCCTGAGGAAAACGGCCAGGAAACAGGCAATTGCCGGGAAAGGATTCCCGGTGGCAGCGCGGGGTGTAACGGAACGGACTCCAAGCTTTATTGGCCTTCAGAGGCGAAAGGAAGGTTGACAGGTTCACAGGCATGATCGGTCCACGGGCGACAGGACCTTTACCCAATTTGGTGACAGAATGGTTTGCGGCGGTTCAAGGACGGACCAAGACAGACCACTAGGTGTGGAGGCAAGATCGGAGCTCAGCGAACTTAATTCTACTGAGGAGTCACCAAAACAAGGTAATAGACCCGGGACGACAACGCTTGAGAAGGTTTTAAAGGCAGGATGCCTGAAAAGACTTTCACCCACATTGATTTGAGGCATGAACCTGAACAAAGCGCTTTGCACGGATGCGAGTCACCCCGAGATCAAGAAAACACCCCCGCCGCCTCGCGGGGGTGTTTTCGCTTT
>CAZGOM010000159.1:0-12863 GCA_964527265.1 uncultured Phycisphaeraceae bacterium
GAAGACAAGAAAAACAACGTCCAATACCCCGGCGGCTACGCCATGATTTACGACCCCAAAACCAACACCACCGAAAACCTCGGCATGCCCATGCCCGGTCAGGGCGTCATCGACACCGTCGCTGACGAAAAACGCGGCCTGGTCTACATCGTCACCTGTGAAGACCAGCATTGGATGACCTACGACCTCAAGGCCAAAAAATTCTCTGAAATCGACCCCTCCCTCCACCTTCTCTTCTACGCCACCACCCTCATGGATAAGCGCGGCAACGCACACGCCATCAATGCCGATTCCAGCCTCATCACCTGGAACCCCGACACCAAAAAATTCGACTCCAAGGTCCTCGTCGTCGACTCCAAAATCGCCGCCAATGAAACCGATGTCCGCCTCTACGGCGCGGATTCCGCCAAGAAATACGGCCCGCCCACCTGGCAGATCATGCCCGACGGCAAAACCGCCTATCTCCTGATCATGAACAAGCCCAACCTCTACAAAATCGACCTCTCCCAGATGGACCCCAAGGCCGATAAACCCGCCCCGGGCGCCGGTCGCCTTGTCGTTGAAGACCTGGGCCCCATGATCCAGGCCAAAGGTTTTGACTCCCGCAGTTCCCTCTGCGTCGGCCCCGACGGCAACGTCTACATCATGGCCAAAGTCACCAACGACACCGGCTTTGGCACCGGTGTCCTCCACCACATCATTCGCTATGACACCAAGGCCAAAACCTTCGCCGACCTGGGCGTCCTGGCCGTTAAAAACCCTGACTTCTACGGCCTCCCCCTTACTCCCGGCGGCGTCAAAGACCCCGCCACCGGCAAAATCCGCCCCTGGACACACGGCTATCACCTCCTTCCCGACGGCACACTCACCCCACTCCACGCCCACATGGGCCTTATCGCCGCCCATGATGGCACCCTTTACGCCACGATTCTCTACCCCTACACGCTCTTGAAAATCGAGTCCATCAAAGCCAACTGAGCCGAGCAAACGCGAAGATGGATGGCTGGGGCAGCCGTCTGCGGCTGCCCCGGAATCTGATTAGGTTTACAAGATCCACAGGAAGCCATGGCTTGAGTTCTGATCGCCCAATTCAAGCCTATTTTGTACGTGTCAAATTGATGCTTTAAATCATCGCCACTCGCTTGTACTCTCTATTTCTGCCCTTCCCGGAGCCTCCACATGAAATCCCTGCATGTACTGATTTTGGCTCTCGCACTCCTGATTGCTGCCCCCCTCCAGGCCCAGCCCCAACGCGTCCGCGACGGCCTACGCCAGCAGCAGCAGGAACAAAAAGGGCAGCAGAAACAACAAAACCAACCCACCCCGGTTCCTGCTCCCTCATCTCCCGCGCCTGCCCCCAAACCCGCTCCCGCTCCCAAGCCCGCCCCCGTCGCCAAGTCTCAGGAGCCAGCTAAACACGCTCCCGCCTCCGCTCCTTTTCCCTACGTCTGGGCCACCGCTTTCCATGTCGATCCTTCCACCACCACCGACGAATCCGGTTACTTCTCTCTAAACGAAGGCAAGGACGGCACCATCTACGTCGGTACCGCCGCGTACGGCAGAAACGCCTACATCGTCGCCTTCGACCCCAAAAACAACTACAAACAAACCGTCGTCGTTGACGCCCACAAAGTCCTCGGCCTCCCCCTCACACCCACCGGCTATGCCGCCCAGGCCAAGTTCCACACCCGCAACTTCACCGGCCCCTCCGGCAAGATCTACATCGGCACCAAGCAAGGCTACCCCACCAAGGACGACAAAGAGAAAAACGTCCAATACCCCGGTGGTTACGCCATGATCTACGACCCCAAAACAAACACCACCCACAGCCTCGGCATGCCCTACCCCGGCCAGGGCGTCGCAGACACCGTCGCCGACGAAGCCCACGGCCTGGTCTATATTGCCACCTGTGAAGACCAGCATTGGATGGTGTACGACCTCAAGACAAAGAAATTCACAGAACTCGATCCCGCACTCCGCCTCATCTATTACCCCACCACCCTCATCGACAGCCGC
This sequence comes from uncultured Phycisphaeraceae bacterium, assembly GCA_964527265.1. Taxonomy (GTDB): domain Bacteria; phylum Planctomycetota; class Phycisphaerae; order Phycisphaerales; family Phycisphaeraceae; genus CAZGOM01. Next base: position 2,017 of record CAZGOM010000159.1, read on the forward strand.
TCCATCGCCCACGTCATCAACTCCGATTCCACCCTCATCTCCTACAACCCCGAAACCAAAAAATTCGATTCCAAAGTCCTCGTCGTCGATACCAAGCTCAAGTCCTCCGACTCTGCCCAAGCCACCGATCCGCGCCTTTACCCTGCCGACTCCGAAAAGAAATACGGCCCACCCACCTGGCAAATCATGCCCGACGGCAAAACCGCTTACCTCCTGCTCATGTCCCGCCCCAACCTCTACAAAATCGACCTCTCACAAACCGACCCCAAAGCCGCCAAACCCGTTCCCGGGACCGGTCGCCTCATCATCGAAGACCTGGGCCCCATGATCAAAGGCGCCGGCTTTGACTCCCGCAGTTCCATGACCGTCGGCCCCGATGGCAACCTCTACATCCTCGCCAAGCTCAACAACGACACCGGCTTTGGCAAAGGCGCCTTCCTCCACCACCTCGTCCGCTACAACGTCAAGGAAAACACCTTCGACGACCTGGGTGTCCTCGCCATCAAAAACCCCGACTTCTACGGCCTCCCTCTCCCTTCCCCCATTGACCCCGCCACCGGCAAAATCGTACCCTTCACACACGGCTATCACCTTCTCCCCGACAACACCCTCACCCCCCTCCACGCCCACATGGGCCTCATCGCGGCCCATGACGGCACCCTCTACGCCACCATCCTCTGCCCCTACACACTGCTCAAAATCGAATCCGTCAAAGCCAAGTAGAACGGCGCCAACAAGTAGAGCGGCACGCTTAAAAGTGGGGTGGCTGGGGCTGCCGTCTGCGGCTGCCCCGGAATCCCCTTGTGCTTTCAAAGCCCTGGGCATTCAAGAATAATCTCACCAGCGATATCCCACACCTCTCACATCCCCTCAAAAAAACAACGGACTCAGAATCATCTGAGCCCGCTGCTTAATTCGTCAACCCAAACCAACAATTAGTTGGTCTTGGTTTCGCCTTCGGTCTTCTTTTCGCCTTCTTTGGCGCCCTTGTCCTTGGCTGCCTTCTTATCCTTGTCCTTGCAGCAGCCGCCGCAATCTTCACCGGCGAACGCAGCGCCGGCGCCAAAGGAGAGGGTCACGGCAGCCAGAAGGGCCAGCAGAGTGAACTTGGACATTGTCAGACTCCTACAAGAGTGGTGTATGGAAGTGGATTTTGAATGCCTGGCGTCAAACCGACATTGGTCTGACCGCCATGCATGAGTCATACCATAGGAACCAACGCGGATTCATTCAAGCTATTGCGACAACTTTTCACTTTTTATCCTCCGCTGGCAGCCCCACCCAGAACATTTTGAGCACCCCGGCCGGCTCCCGCATCATCCCGGCAATCATCCCCCACGCCGCCTCGGATGAAGCCTCAAACGCCACCTCCCCAAACAGCGGTTTAAAAAGCCGTACCGCCCGATACCCATGGTAAGGCGAACTCACCAGCAACACTCGTCCTCCCTTAATCAACTCGCGGGACTCCAATGCATTCCCTCGCGTGGTCATGGATCGCGCTTCAGTCAGGATCGCTTGCCGCGGCACTCCCAGTTCCAATGCCAGCGTCCTCGCGCACTCTGACTCAGCCACTGCGCCTCGCCCCTTCCCGGTCAATATCAACACCGGCGCACGCCCCGCGTCAAAAAGCGCCACCCCCTTCCTCACGCGCCCTTCCAATGCCGGCGTCGGCCGCCCCTCCGCATCGCACCCAGCCCCCAACACGATGATTGCATCGAACTTTTCCCCACCTCCTGGCGGCGCCGGAGCCGCCAGCCACACCCCCACCCCTGCCGCTATCCAGGCCAATACCAGCAACGCGAACACCCCCGCGGCACGCCGCACCATTGCACGCTGTTTCCCACGTTTTGCCCCAGCATCTGCCTGTGATTCTTCAGCCTCATGCGTCATACCACGCGCCCCCAAGTCAAAAACTCTTAAATGGCATGAATCCGCCTGGCAAATCCTTCAGCTGCCCGGTGATAAAGCATTTCCAGCGTTGCCGGGTCAAGCCGTGCACCGTGCATCGCTGCGGTTGAGTCGCTTGGCAACGTCGGATCCACCAGAGAAAGGTCCGGGTCCACGATCGGGCACATCCCCTGGTAATCCGTCTCCATCAGCGCCCGCATCGACCAATATCGGCTCGCATACAACTCAAAGCTATCCCCCGCATCCGCCACCACATTGTCCGTTCCCCACATCAGCCGCCCCGGGTTATCCCGGCAAAACTGCGCAAACCGCTCCGGCTGGTGGCTCAATTCACGCACCATCCATTTGGTCGCGCTGATATCCATGTACAAATTCGCATGCCGATCCAGCAAGCCTTGTAAATGGTCCAAATGCTCCGGGTCTCCCGCCAAATGCGCCGCCAGACAGGGCGTATCCGCATATTCATCCAAAATCCGCTCCAGCACCTCATAGTGCGAAGCCTTGGTTCCATACCTTTGGGCATCCTTGTAATGCGTCAAAAACCACGTGTCCGGGTCCGCCACGTGAAACATCAGCGCCATCCCCAGGCTTTTGGCGTGCTTCATCGCCGCCAGACGTGTCGGATGGTCCAGCAGGATCGAAGGATGAAAATCCCGCCCGCGGGGCGCGCCCCAGAACTTGGCGATTTTCACCCCTTTTTCCCGAAACGCATCCAACCGCTTGAACCAATCCGTCGTGAATGTCTCATCCCTCGCCTTGGCCGCGTAATTCGGCACGGCAATAAACTCAAATTTGTCCCCAAACTCCCCACGCAGCGCATCCACATCCTCCAACTGGCTCTGCGACCAGAAACGCTCAATCCCAAACACACGCGCCACTTCCATCAGCGTACGCCCCGCTTTCACGGAATTGATGTGGATATGGCCGTCAATCACGCGGCCCGGCCAAGGCAGCTTGAGCGCCTCCAGACGGTAATCAAGGCCCAATCGGTTCGCGTCGCTCAGGGGGGCAATATGGGGGGTGACAAGCATGGGATTGGTTTTATGTATGGTAAATGGGTTGTCAGTCGGCAAACTGACGCCATAATCATAGGGTTCACGCTGGCCCCCTGTTGCGCCGTCGTGTTAAAACATCGGTTCAAACCCCGTGCAATGCCCGGATGTGTATCCGATTGTTTCAGTTCATAGGCCGTGTTTACTTTTCCATAAAACCATGTCAATTCAACACTTCGCGCAGTTGGGTTGAACAGGAGCCAGTGATGCGGGCAAATAAAAATAGGGTTTGGGGTCAAGTGGGCGTTGGCGCAGTGATCTGCACTGCGGTGGCCATGACCATCGGTGCCGTTTACGCCTCGCGCTTCACCCCGCAAGCCACGTCCACCACAGAATCATCATCCATCCTCAACGAACCGGTTAATTCAACGGCAAAAACAAACATCTCTCTGGGGCGCCAGCCGGGTGTGGATCTGGCCCCCAGTCAAGTTCAAGCCCTGCGCGCCCAACCCCTCACCACCAATGACGATCTTTGGGCTGATCCTGAAGAAACCCGCCAAGCCATGCTTAAATCCATGACCGCTGACGCTGGTGCTGGTGCTGGTACGGGAACAGGCACGGGAACTGGCACTGGCACAGGGACCGGAGCCGGCGCCGGTGCCAGCACTGGATCAGGGACTGGTGCGGGTGCAGGCGCTGGTACGGGTGCTGGTGCAAGCGGCACCGGCGCAGGGGGTGCTTCCGGCGGCGCCGGCGCTACCACAGGCACCGCTGCCGCTGGCGGTGCGACCGCTGCGGCAGGTGGCATCGCAGCCTCAGGTACCAGCACCGGTAGCGACCCCACCCCGGCGTCACCAGCCATTCCCACGTTCCCCTGATTTCCTCAACAAGATGACCAGCCCCACGTCGCCACAAGACTCCAACCCGATGCCGGTCCCTGCACACCAAACCGCGGATCAGGCTTCGGGGCCTGGACCTGAGGTATTGACGACAAACTCAGATCCACTCTCTAAACCCGCGAGTGAAGGCTCACCCTCTTCCTCCCCACCGCTAAACCCAGCGATCCCTCCCCGCATCCGTCATAAGCTCGTCATCGCTTATGACGGCACACTCTTTCACGGCTGGCAAATTCAAAAACATGCCGACGGCGACCCTCCCATCCGCACCGTCGCAGGCGTCGTCCAGCAGACCCTCGCGCGTTTCTATAAAGAACCCATCTCCCTGGTCGGCTCAAGCCGCACCGATGCCGGCGTCCACGCCCTGGGCCAGGTCGCCCACTACGACGCCACCCCGCGCATCCCCATCGAACGCGTTGCCAAAGCCATCAACTCCCGCCTCCCCGACGACATCGACATCCGCGAGGCCTCCATCGCTCCGCCCGCCTTCGACGCCATCCTCAGCACCTCCAAAAAGCAATATCGCTACCGCGTCCACAACGCTTCCCACCGCCCGCTTCACACCCGGCAACAGGTCTATCACTGCTGGTATCCGCTAGATCTGAATCTCATGGCCCAGGCTGGCAGGCTGATCGAAGGCACTTTTGACTTCGCTGGCTTTACCTGCGTCGACCACGGCCGCCTCACCACCATTCGCACCGTTCTGGAATGCCGCGTTGAAACCCACAGCCACGCCAACGCCCAGGAAGTCCACATCGTCGTCATCGGCACCGGCTTCCTCTACAACATGGTCCGCATCATCGCCGGCACACTGGTCGATGTAGGCCGCGGGCATAAAACCTTCGACGACGTCAAGCGCGCCCTCGACACCCAGGACCGCCGCAGCGCCGGCGAAACCCTCCCCCCCCAGGGCCTCTGCCTCGAATGGATCGAACACGGCAAAGACCGCCTCATAGGGTCCGCTTAAACTCCTCGCGCAAGCCGACAACTCCATGAACGCACGTGAATCTCATGAGTTGCACTGCCTCATGCTTCTCTTAACCCCGCCCAAATCCTTCTTGAGATATCATTCTCCCAACATGATCCACCGATTCTTGCGCATTTTCTGCATTTCGCTCGCCATACTCACCCTCACCGCGCTCCCCGCCCTGGCCCAGGTGCCAGCTCCCGCGCCAACACCTGCCCCTGCCAAGCCCTCGGAGGTGCCCGTGGCCCCTGCCACTCCCTCTGAACTCCCCCAGGCGGTGCCTCTCCCCGTCTCCCTTCCCAATGGCCCGCATGAGGCCCTCGACAGCGGACTCGTTCCTCCCGCCAAACCCCACATGAGTCTCTTAAACGCCGCCATCATCGGCGTCGTCGAAGGCGTCACTGAATATCTCCCCGTCAGTTCCACCGGCCATATCATCCTCACCCAGCGCGCCATGGGCATCGGCACCGAAAGTGAACAAGCCAAGGAAGCCGCCGACGCTTTCGCCATCTGCGTTCAGGCCGGCGCCATTCTTGCCGTGCTCGGACTTTACTTCGGCCGCGTCAAGCAAGGCGTACGCGGCTTGATCGGCCAGGACCCCGTCGGCCTCCGCCTCTCCATCAACCTCATCGTCGCCTTTCTGCCCGCCCTCGTCCTGGGCGTCCTCCTGAGCAAAACCATCAAGGCACACCTCTTTGGCCTCTGGCCCATCGCCATCGCCTGGTTCGTCGGCGGCATCGCCATCCTCTACATCAGCTACCGCAAAACCAAACCTGCCCCCAACTCCTCCACGACAAGTGGGGAATCTGCCCCCACGGGTTTCGCCCTCGAAGTCCTGAACTGGCAATCCGCACTCATGGTCGGCTTTGCCCAATGCCTGGCCATGTGGCCCGGCACAAGCCGCTCCCTGGTCACCATCGTCGCAGGTGTGCTGGTCGGCATGAGCCTTCCTGCCGCCGTTGAGTTCAGCTTCCTCCTGGGCGTCATCACCCTGACCGCCGCCACCGTTAAAGACCTTAAGGACCACGGCCGGATGATGCTTGATTTCTACGGCGCACTCACCCTTTTCGTCGGCTTTTTTGCCGCTTTCATCTCCGCCGTCGCCGCCATCGAATGGCTCGTTACTTTCCTCAAAAAACACAGCATGGCCGTCTTTGGCTACTACCGAATTGCCCTTGCTCTGATTGTCGCAGTCCTTTTGCTCGCCAAAATCATTCACCCTTGATATAATCTCTCGCCCACCCATGGGGACGTAGCTCAATTGGGAGAGCACTAGCTTTGCAAGCTAGGGGTTACGAGTTCGACCCTCGTCGTCTCCACTAAGAAAACAGGCCCCGGCGCGTATGACACGCCGGGGCCTGTTGCGTTTCCACCCATTCCTCCAAATCAGCCAAACGCATTGACGATTGCCGTGACTTTCTCATCCGGCGTTCAAGCGTACTTCTGCGTGGTCTTGATATCGGCACGCCCCAACACGACTTGGACGGCGTCAAGAGTGGATTGAACACGTATCCGGGGGCTGCGTTGTGGAAGAGCTGGTTTGGGCTCCACACGTCGATACCCAGCCCGATCACCCCGTACCCCGCACACCAGAGGCCTCGAACACTTCAAATGCAATCACCTCCGCAACAATTCCCTAGCGTTTTCCACAGCTTTGGTTACACTATTCCCCTTGCCTATCGCTGAACAAACCTGTTCATGTGAACAAACAGTCGAGCGGCAAACAAACCCTGAGGGCGGATTTTCCCGCCCCGGCCCGCGTCAGTTGACCGTGTGGTCAACCGGGCACACGAACTATGAAAGGTTCCCGTTTTTATGGTTGATAAGTCACTCATCCTCTCGCTCTCCATCAGCGACGACGAAATCGAACAGCTCCTCACCGACAGCCTTGGCCCCAACGCGGTCCAAAAAGGCATGGACGGTTTCATCAACGACCAGGTCTCTGAATTCAAGCCCGGCTCCATCCTCAAGGGCAAGATCATCGGCATGGCCGGTGATGACTTCCTGGTTGAAGTCGGCCTCAAGTCCGAAGGCATCCTCGAACGCGGCGAATTCGACAACGCGGACGACATCGAAGTCGGCGACATCGTCGAAGTCCTCCTCGAAGAACTCGAATCCGCCAACGGCACCGTGGTGATCTCCAAGCGCAAGGCCGACCGCATCCGCGGCTGGGAAAAGATCATCAACGAGAAGAAGGAAGGGGACACCGTCGAAGGCCGCGTCATGCGCAAGATCAAGGGCGGCCTGCTCGTCGACATCGGCGTGCACGTGTTCCTCCCCGCTTCCCAGGTCGACATCCGTCGCCCCGGCGATATCGGCGAATACATCGGCCAGACCATCCGTGCTTCGATCCTCAAAATCGACGAAGAACGCCGCAACATCGTCATCTCCCGCCGCAAGCTCATCGAAGAAGAACGCGCCGAACAGCGCAAGAAGCTCCTGGGCACCCTCAAGGAAGGCGATGTCGTCCGCGGCACCGTCAAGAACATCGCCGACTTCGGCGCGTTCGTCGACCTTGGCGGCATCGACGGCCTCCTCCACATCACCGACATGTCCTGGGGCCGCGTCAACCACCCCTCCGACGTTGTGCGCATCGATCAGCAGATCGAAGTCAAAGTGCTCAACATCGACCGGGAAAAGGAAAAAATCGCGCTCGGGCTCAAGCAGAAGGAAAACAGCCCCTGGCAGGACATCGAGAAGAAGTACCCGCCCAACACCCGCGTCAAGGGCAGCGTGACCAACATCATGACCTACGGCGCCTTCGTCAAGCTCGAAGAAGGCGTCGAGGGCCTGGTGCACATCTCCGAAATGTCCTGGACCCGCCGCATCAACCACCCGTCCGAAATGGTTTCCATCGGCGAAGAAGTCGAAGTCGTCGTCCTGGACATCAACAAGGACAAGCAGGAAATCAGCCTCGGCATGAAGCAGACCGAGGTCAACCCCTGGGAACTCGTCGCCGAGAAGTATCCCCCGGGCACCGTCATCGAAGGCAAGGTCCGCAACCTCGCCTCCTACGGCGCCTTCGTGGAAATCGAACCCGGCATCGACGGCCTGCTGCACGTGTCTGACCTGTCCTGGACCAAGAAGCTCACCCACCCCAACGAAATGCTCAAGAAGGGCGATTCGGTCAAGTGTGTGGTCCTCGAAGTCGACCAGGCCAAGCAGCGCGTCGCCCTGGGTCTCAAGCAGATGTCTCAGGACCCGTGGACCGAAGCCATCCCCGCGCACTACCAGCCGGGCATGATCGTCCAGGGCAAGGTCACCAAGATCACCAACTTCGGCGTCTTCGTCGAACTGGAACAGGATCTCGAAGGCCTCCTGCACATCTCCGAGCTCTCCGACCAGAAGGTCGAGAACCCTCAGGACGTCGTTCAAGTCGGCCAAGACGTGGAAGTCAAGATCCTCCGCGTCGACCTCGACGAACGCAAGATCGGCCTCTCGCTCAAGCGCGCCCAGTGGACCGCCGAACGCGAACAGACCGACCGCGCTGCCACCTCCAGCAGCACCCCGGGCACTCCCGGCGCCCCCAGCAGCAGCAAGCCCGCACCTTCGGGTGGCGGTCTCGGCGGCGGCGGCCTCGGTGGCCACGGCTCCCTCGGCACCGACAAGATCACCTTCGGCCCCGGCGGCGCAAAGCGCTAATCCACCAGGATTACGCATCGCAGCCTGAGCCTCACATCTGAAAAATCCAACAAAAAGACCCGAGCAACCGCTCGGGTCTTTTTGCATTCATCTCCGGCCCACATCAATTCCAAGTAGCCTCTTCTCCCTCCGACCAGACCCTAGGCCCCAGCCCCCAGACCCTCTTCTTCCCTCACCCGATACCTCACAAACGCATTCCGGCTCGGCGGCCGATCCGCCACATGAATCACCCCAGGCTCATCCATCCGCGCCACTGTCGCGCACAGTGTCATATCGTTGCACACCCCATGTGGATCCCCCGCCGCGCTCGTCAGCAGGCCTCGCATCGCGTCCTCTCCAAACCCGGCATCCACCCGTCCGGCATACGCCGACAGCGTGTCGTGCCGCGTCTGTGTATACGCCTGCGACACCACCTTGCACCCATGCTTAAGCCCAAACGCCACCGCCTCCGGCATATGGACCTGGTTGGAGTTCCACAGCATCCCCGGCTTACCCGGCTCCAACCGCTGCACCCACACCTTCGTCCCCCACATGCACACCGCCGCCATGTCCCCTGTCTTATCCGCCAGGAGAATGCTGTCCTTGCTCGCCCAGTTCCCTACAAAACCCAGTGCATCCTTCACCGTATCGCACTGCGCCAGGATCAATCGGCTCGTGACGCTCATCAGCGCATCCGCTTCAGGCTCCACCGGCACTTTCCCCTCAAACCCACCGATGCTCTGCTGGGACACCGCCAGCCCTGACTCATTCACCCCGTTTTGCCCCCATGTCGCCCCCGCCCACCTTAATTGCACACTCGCCCGCCCATGGCGCGGCTTATTCCGCGTCAGCACATAACACTGCCGCGGATCATCCAAAGTCCCGCCCAGGGTCACCCTCCCCTCTCCATCCCGCATTCCGATCCCTGTACACGCCTGCATCGGCTTATTGGCAATCCGATTCCAGATTCGCATCTGCATCCTTTCCAGCCACACATATTCCGTCTGGCTCCCCACCGCAATCCCACGCAACTCCTCCAGCGTCTCCGGCGACCGCTTCTCCAGCACTTTTCGCAGCGGTCCGCAGATCGCTTCCATATCCGCATCCGACGCCTGAAATACCTGCCGGTACGAATATGCGTGCACATTCCCCTGAATTACATGGCGAAACTTGCGTCCATGATCCAGGCCCAGTTCGTACGGCGAGCCTTCATGCGTCTCAAGAATGAACATAAGCCTGCTTTCCTTACTGCGGATCCGTTAATAGTCTGGCCCAATAGTCTACTTTTCCCGATGCCGCACCACCTTTCCCCAAGGCTACACTTTTATTAATGACCACTTCCACGCCACAACCCTCCCCCGTCATCCGCATCGGCATCAGCGGCTGGATTTACGTCCCCTGGCGCGGCACGTTCTATCCCCCGGACCTCGCCCAGAAAAACGAACTCCCCTACGCATCCGCCGCCCTTTCCTCCATCGAAATCAACGGCACTTTCTACGGCCTGCAAAAACCCAAATCCTACGCCTCCTGGTATGCCCAAACCCCTGCCTCCTTCGTCTTCTCCCTCAAAGCCCCGCGCTACATCACCCATATCAAACGCCTCAAAGACTGCACCGGCCCCATCGCAAACTTCCTCCTCTCCGGACCGCTTCGCTTAAACGAAAAACTCGGCCCCATCCTCTGGCAATTCCCCCCTTCTATGAAGTTTGATGCCCCGCTCTTTGAAAGCTTCCTCGCTCTCCTCCCGCACACCACGAAAGCCGCCGCCCAAATGCTTCCCCTCTGCGACGGCAAACTCAAAGACACCTGGGACCAGATCGACCACGACCGCCCTCTCCGCCATGCCGTGGAAATCCGTCACGACAGTTTCGTCGACGAAAAATTCGCCGCCATGCTGCGCAGGCACAACACCGCCCTCGTCTGCGCAGACACCGCCGGCATCTGGCCCATGCTCCACGACACCACCGCCGACTTCATCTACTGCCGCCTGCACGGCGCGGAACAGCTCTATGCCTCCGGCTATACCGAGGAAGCCCTGGACCAATGGGCCGCTAAAATCCACACCTGGTCCCACGGTGGCCAGGCCCCCGGCCCACACATCTCCCCACCCGATCAGACCTCCGCTCCCCGCGATGTCTACGTCTACTTCGACAACGACGTCAAAGTCCGCTCCCCCTTCGACGCCGCCCGCCTCGCCCACAAGCTCGGTCTGCGTTCCAATCCCCTTCCCGAGCCCCCCTTTCCAACCGTCACCGAAGAACCGCGCGATTACTGGCCGCCTGTGAAGAATCCCGCCCCACGCCGCCATAAGAAAATCGACAAAAGATCACTCTCGTGACGTCAACAATAAAGAAGTGTCCCGCAGAAGGACACTTCTTTCAAGGATGAACCAGATAAACACCGCAAACGGGTGTAGTCCAAGTTTCTGGCGATGTTCATGCGGCGGAGGCTGGATCTTTCCAA
>CAZGOM010000160.1:0-12756 GCA_964527265.1 uncultured Phycisphaeraceae bacterium
ACTTTTCACAGATCATTCACGATTTCTCGTGCTCGCCTGAGGCGAATCTCGCGTCCTTTTCTTTCAGGACTCGTGATTCGATTCAGGGTCGACTAGTATAACCACTCTTTTTACCGTGTCAAGTCCACTCGTTTTACCGTGTCGACTCGACTTGGCTGCCTCGACTTAATTGTCTCGGCTGCGTGGTTTTCACTTGTCATCCCCCCACTGCCTTTCCCTTTTTTTCGGGGTCAGCGGTGTTGGGACGGAGATGATAACCTGCCCTCCCCAAAAGTCAACCCGCTCGCCAACTCTTCCCCCATCCCTCTGCCTAGCTCCTTCCGTCCATCTCTCTAATGGTCTGCTCGAAACAATGTTCAGTTATACTTAATTTATTTCTACTCCTTCAAAAAACCACATAAATCCAAATAGTATCCTTAAATAATTCGATTAAAGAATCAATTATACGTCTTCCACTATAGACACGATTTCCACATTTCCACGCAACTCCCCCATCCCAACCCTCTCCTAACCTCTCCTCTTCATACTTGCCATTCCTCACCCCCTACAGTCAGACCATTGCTTCACCCCATGAATCCAAAGTCCGTACTTAAAAATACTTGCGAACCTCAAAATCCACCCCATAATCCAACTGCGGCATCGCTCTTATTCAAGACCCATGTTGCCAACCTGTTATTGCCCGTGTGTGTGAATGTCAGCCTGGTGTACACATCATTTCACGCCCTTTTTTACTATTCAGAGGCTCACCCATGAAAACACTCCATTATTATCTCGTTGCCATCTCCGTCACCGCCATCTTCTTCGCACTCATGGTCCTCGTCAGTGGCAAGCAGAACATTTCCAGCCAAGCCAGCGCACCTGCTTACACCTCCAATGCCATGCACAACGCCAACGACCAGACGGATCCCGTCAGCAAAGCAATTGCCACCCAGCGCGCAAAACATAAAGACGCCAATCTGGCCGATGCCGGCTCTGCAAAACTGTTGAACGATTCAGATCAAAAGTAACCACCAAGCCCTTCAATACTCCGGCGCTAAACTTGCTCCCCCACTCTCCAGTTTCCGCACCTCCAAGCCCTTCCAACATCTATAAAAAAAGCCCGGCATGATGCCGGGCTTTTTTATGGTGCATTTGCCGCAGGGATTACGGATAAGGCAAGTCACTTCCCTGCATGCTGTTCTTCTCGCTGACGGCATCCGCATTGATCGCCATCCGCCCCAGCCGAGCATAAACGCTACCGGCCGCCGCGACATTTGCATCCGTTAAACCCATGCGATCCAAGTAATTAGGATAATTTTTTGCATGACCGTCGAAATAGACGATGTTGACAGTGTTGTTCTTATGATTAATCCGCGGAGTCGCTCCCCCTGCGGTGATCAGGGACTGCCTGTCCCACCCCATCGCCTGAAATTTCAACCCCGCCGGGTAGTTCGGCGCAGCTTCCGTGTATCCCAGCTCATCGATGTTATTTCGCACAGATCCGGTAAAGCCGCGGGTCAACCCATGTAGTTGCCGGTAGAAATAGCCGCTATAGGCGTCCAAGGACGTGTCTGGATTGCTCATCGAATCCGGATTCGCAAATTTCTTGCGTTCTTCAATCGAATCCCCGGGTAGATCATCACCAGGGCAGTAAGCCACCTTGGGGTCCGGCACAAGACTATCTGAGAGCACCATGCCAAAGGCGTTGCGCTCACGCCGAGACTTCGAGGCCGTCTCATTGAAAATCCAGATGGCATTGGATGTTGTATCCGACCATTTGTGCCCCGACGAGGGCCCAAGGGTGTAATCGTCGCTGTCACTGGGCCCGGTGGGGATTTCCCGCTTGTGCTCATTGGCGTACATCGCCACCGCCAGCCCCAACTGCCGCTGATTGGCCAGGCATAGCGACACCTTGGCCGAATCCCGCGCCAAACTCACCGCAGGCAAAAGCACTGCAATCAAAAGCGCAATGATCCCCAAAGTGATCAGAAGCTCCATCAGCGTAAAACCACGATAAATCGAATAACGGTAAGGCATGGGTTCTCTCCTCCCCAAATAAATTCCATACAAACGGCTGGAAACTTCCATATTAAAGGACGAATGTCCTCAAAGAATAATTCACATTAGACGACCACGGAAAACATTTGTTCCTGAAAGCGAGGCCAGGAACAGCTCTGTGCATCAGACAAGCGGGGGCTGATGCTTTTATATGAACATTATTTTATCTCAAATCCGCACAAACGCACGAAATAATTTTTTCTCCCCAGCTTATTCGGGTAATCGACTTGATCCCATCAAATGGATGTCGATCGCACGCGCCGCACCACGGCCCTCGGCAATCGCCCACACGATCAACGACGCACCACGCCTCACGTCGCCCGCCGCAAACACGCCAGGCACACTCGTCGCGTACTTCCCAAACTCCGCCGCCACGTTTGTCTTCTTGTCCGTTGCCACGCCCAGCTTCTGGATCACCTCCGTATCCGGACCGCTGAAACCAATCGCCAGCAACACCAGATCGGCAGGCCAGTCATACTGGCTCCCGGGCACTTCCTTCGCATTGGAATATTCGCCCGTCGCGGGGTCAAAGTCCCACTCCACCTTTACCGTCCGCACGGCTTTCACATTCCCCGCTCCGTCATCCACAAACTCTTTGGTCAAAATCCCGTACTCACGCGGATCCTTCCCAAAAACCGCCCGCCCTTCTTCATGCCCATAATCCATCAGCAGCACTTCCGCGTCCTGCGGCCAGGGGTTGTGCGCTGGCCGTTCCACCGGCGGCGAAGGCTTGCGCGCAAAATTCACCAGCGAACTGCAACCCTGCCTCAGCGCCGTGCCGATGCAGTCCGTCCCGGTATCACCCGCTCCGATCACCACCACATGCTTCCCCTTGGCGTCGATGAACTTGCCATCGGCAAAGTTGGAGTCAAGCAGGCTCTTGGTGCTCTTATGCAGATATTCCATCGCCAGATGCACGCCTTTGAGATTCCGCCCTGACAACCGCGCATCCTGGCCCTTAAGAGCCCCGCACGCCAGCAAAACCGCGTCATATTTGGCCTGAATCTCTTTAATGTCCACATTCACGCCAATATTGGCGTTGGTCACAAATTCCACGCCCTCCGCTGCCAGAATGTCCACGCGCCGCTGAACGTTCTTCTTATCCAGCTTCATGTTCGGCACGCCGTACATCAACAGCCCCCCGATCCGGTCGTCTCGTTCGAACACCGTCACACGATGGCCCGCACGGTTGAGCTGCTGCGCCGCCGCCAGACCCGCCGGGCCCGACCCGATCACCGCAACCATCTTCCCCGTCCGTCCCGTCGGTGGCTGTGGCACCACCCAGCCCTCTTCAAACGCCTTATCAATGATGCTGCATTCAATGCTCTTGATCGTCACCGCCGGGTCCGTAATCCCCAGCACGCACGCGCTCTCGCAAGGCGCCGGGCAGATGCGCCCCGTCCATTCGGGAAAATTGTTGGTCCGCGAAAGCCGCTCATACGCCTCCCGCCACCGGCCACGATAAACCAAATCATTCCATTCAGGAATCAGGTTATGAATCGGGCAGCCCACCGTCTTGCCTTCCGGCTCCTGTCCGGTCATGCAGAAAGGCACGCCGCAATCCATGCACCGCGCACCCTGTTCCTTAAGCTGCTTTTCTTTTCCAGCCTCGTAAAGCTCGGCCCAATCCTTCACACGTGTCCTGGCCAGCCTCTTGTGCAGCCCGTTGCGCTTATATTCCATGAATCCAGTTGGCTTACCCATATCTCTTGCTTTCTAACTGTTTGATTTTCTTGTTGAAATTCCTGCCGATCAACCGCAAACCTCACACATTGCTCCCAACGCCGGCCTCGGAATTTTCCTCTGGCAGGTCATACCCACCCGGCAGGTTGCTCACTTCGCCGTCGCCGGCGGATGCTGAGTAGGTCGCCTCTTCGGCCATTTCCGAAAGCACCTTCTTGTAGTCGCTGGGGATCACCTTGTGGAACAGCTTCACCTGGTTCTCCCAGTCGCCCAGGATCTTGGCGGCCACAGTTGAACCTGTGAACTGCTTATGGAGCTGGACATACTGCTTGAGTTCCGCCACATCAATGGCGTCTTCCACCTTCTCCAGTTCGATCATGCCCATGTTGCAGTTGTTCACAAACTGTGCGCCCGGGTCATACACATACGCGATCCCGCCGCTCATCCCGGCCGCAAAGTTGCGGCCCGTGGGCCCAAGGATCACCGCGCGCCCGTTGGTCATGTATTCACAGCCGTGGTCGCCCACGCCTTCGACCACCGCCACCGCGCCGGAGTTGCGCACGCAGAACCGTTCGCCAGCCACGCCGCGGAAGAACGCCTGCCCGCCTGTCGCGCCGTAGAGCGCCACGTTGCCGACGATGATGTTCTCTTCAGGCACAAAGCCGTTGGCCAGTGTCCGCCGGTCTGGGTAGACCACGATGCGTCCACCCGACAACCCCTTGCCGATGTAGTCGTTGGAGTCGCCTTCCAGCTCGATGGTCACACCCTTGGCCAGCCACGCGCCCAGGCTCTGGCCCGCGTTGCCCGTTAACTTGATGCGAATCGTGTCGTCAGGCAGCCCTTCGCCCGGGTAACGCTTGGCGATCTCGTTGCTCAGCATCGTCCCCACCGTCCGGTTGACGTTGGTCACATCGCTGGTGATCACCACCTTTTCCTTCTTCTCTAGTGCCGCCGCGGCCTGCACGATAAACGCGTTGTCCAGCGCCGCCTCCAACCCATGGTCCTGCTCGATGGACTTGACCACCTTCACGTCCGGAGAAGACTTCCGCGCCGGCATCAAAATCGGCGAAAGATCCAATCCCTTGGTCTTCCAATGATCCAGCGCATCCGCCATCTCCAGCAGATCCGTCCGGCCCACGGCTTCCGTCAGGCTGCGCAGCCCCAGGCTCGCCAGGTGCTGCCGAACCTCTTCGGCCATCAGGAAGAAGTAGTTCACCACATGCTCAGGCTTGCCCGCGAACTTCGCCCGCAGGCTCGGGTCCTGCGTTGCAATGCCAACCGGGCACGTATTCAAGTGACACACGCGCATCATGATGCAGCCCACGGCGATCAGAGGAATCGTCGAGAAGCCAAATTCCTCCGCTCCCAGCAGTGCACCGATCAAAACGTCCCGGCCCGTCTTCATCTGCCCGTCTACCTGAAGCGTCACGCGTGAACGCAGGTTGTTCATCACCAGCGTCTGGTGCGTTTCCGCCAAACCCAATTCCCACGGCCCGCCCGCATGCTTCAGGCTCGTCAAAGGAGATGCGCCAGTCCCGCCGTCGTGGCCGGAAATCAGAATGTGGTCGGCATGCGCCTTGGCCACGCCCGCCGCCACTGTCCCTACGCCCGTCTCAGCCACCAGCTTCACGCTGATGCGTGCCGCCCGATTGGCGTTCTTCAGGTCGTAGATCAGCTGCGCCAGGTCCTCAATCGAATAGATGTCATGGTGCGGCGGCGGGCTGATCAGTGTCACGCCCGGCGTTGAGTGCCGCAGCCAGCCGATGTACTTGTCCACCTTGTGGCCAGGCAGCTGCCCGCCTTCGCCGGGCTTGGCGCCCTGCGCCACCTTGATCTGAAGTTCATCCGCATTGGTCAGGTAATCGATGGTCACGCCAAACCGCGCCGAAGCGATCTGCTTGATCGCGCTCCTGCGCAGGTCGCCGTTGGCATCAGGCTTGAATCGCTTGGGGTCTTCGCCGCCTTCCCCCGTGTTGCTCTTGCCGCCGATTCTATTCATCGCGATCGCCAGCGTCTCGTGCGATTCCGGCGAAATCGAGCCCATGCTCATCGCGCCCGTGCAGAATCGCTTGACGATTTCCTTGGCCGGCTCCACCTCTTCCAGCGGCACAGGCGCCGCCGCTTTCTTGAACTTAAACAACCCGCGCAGCGTCGCCGCCTTCGTGCCCACTTCATCCACATACTTGGAGAAGTTCGCAAACGCTTCGCGGCTGTTGGTCTTCGCCGCGGCTTGCAGATATGCCACCGTCTTGGGGTCAATCATGTGCGCCTCGCCGCCCTCGCGCCATTGATACTGCCCGCCCGAAGGCAGCACTTTCAGCGCCATCGCATCGCTGCGGATGGGAAAGCCCAGCTCATGCCGCCGCACCGCTTCGGTGGCCAGCGCATCAAAGCCCACACCTTGCACCTGCGATGCCGTGCCCGTGAAGCAACGTTCCACCACTTCGGAGTTGAGCCCGATGGCTTCGAAGATCTGCGCGCCCTTATAGGACTGCAGCGTCGAGATCCCCATCTTGCTCATTACCTTCAGGATGCCCTTGCCCACCGCCTTGATGTAGTTCTGCGCGATCTTTTCATCCGAGAACTTCCTCGCATTGATCGTCCCATCGCGCGCCAGGTCCCACAGCGTTTCAAACACCAGGTATGGGTTCACCGCATCCACGCCGAAGCCCACCAGCAGACAGTGGTGATGCACTTCGCGCGCTTCACCGGTTTCCACCACCAGCGCCACGCGCGTGCGCGCGCCTTCCTTCACCAGGTGCTGATGCACCGTGCCCGCCGCAATCAGCGCCGGGATGGCGATATATCGCTCGTCCATACCGCGGTCGGAAAGCACGATCAGGCTATAGCCCTGCTCCACCGCTTCGGACGCCTGCCGGCAGATGTCATCCAGCGCCATCTTCAGCGATTCGCCGTGCGTCTTGCCCGGCAACTTTTCAAACAGCGACTCGATCGTCCGCGTCTGCCATCCCTTGTAGCTGATGTTCTTGATCCGATACATGTCATGGTTCGACAGGATCGGCTGGTGGAGTTGCAGTCTGCGTGCGTGCCCCGGCGTCGCGTCTAGCAGGTTGGATTCCGGCCCGACATAGCACTCCAGGCTCATCACCAGTTCCTCGCGGATCGGGTCGATCGGCGGGTTGGTCACCTGCGCAAACAGCTGCTTGAAATAGTCATAAGTCATCCGCGCCTGATCGCTCATCACCGCCAGCGCCGCGTCATTGCCCATCGACCCCACGGCTTCATTCCCGTCGGTCGCCATCGGCACCAGCAGCTTGTGGATGTCCTCATGCGTGTATCCCTGCGCCAGCTTTCGCGTCAGCAGCGTGTCCCGCACCAGCCCGGGCACCACACCCTTGCGCGGCTTGGGCAGCTCTTCCAGCGAAAGCCGATTGGTCCGCAGCCACTCCTCATAAGGATGCGCGTCCGCCAGGCTCTTCTTAATCTCTTCATCGCCGACGATCCGCCCCAGCTTGAAGTCCACCAGGAACATGCGCCCCGGCCGTAACCGCCCCTTGGTGATCACCTTCGCCGGGTCCACCTTGAGCGCCCCCACCTCCGACGCCATGATCACCATGTCGTCGCTGGTCACGTAATACCGGCTCGGCCTCAGGCCGTTGCGGTCCAACAGCGCGCCGATCTGCTTCCCGTCCGTAAACGTCAGCGACGCCGGACCGTCCCACGGCTCCATCATCGTCGAGTGATATTCATAAAACGCACGCGTCTTCTCATCCATCAAGTCATGCTTCTGCCATGCCGCAGGCACCATCATCAGCATCACGTGCGGCAAGCTCCGTCCATTCATCGAAAGCAGCTCCAGCACGTTATCAAACATGCCCGAGTCGCTCGTCACCGGGTCGATCAGCGGAAACAGTTTGTGGAACTCGCGCCCAAATAGCCGGCTCGACATCATCTCCTGGCGCGCCTTCATCCAGTTCACGTTTCCACGCAGCGTGTTGATCTCCCCGTTGTGCGCCAGCATGCGCATCGGCTGCGCACGGTCCCATGACGGAAACGTATTGGTCGAAAATCGCGAGTGAACCATCGCCAGGTGGCTGGTGAAATCCGGATCGGAGAGATCTTTGTAATACTCCCGCACCTGCCGGCTCGTCAGCTGACCCTTATAAACCATGATCCGCGACGACAGCGAGCACATGTAGTACGCGCGCATCTGCTCGCTGGCCGATGCCTTCATCGTGTGATAAGCCTGCTTGCGAATGAGAAACAATTGCCGCTCAAACGTGTCCTGGCTCACCCCGTCTGCCGCACCGATGAACACCTGCATCACCATCGGCTCGGCGCTCTTGGCTGTCGGCCCCAGCATCGAGTTGTCGCAAGGCACCCGCCGCCAACCCAGCAGCTTCTGCCCCTGCGCCTGCACAAAGTGCGAAAGCGTCGACATGCACACCTTCCGGTACGACTCATCCATCGGCATAAACGCCATGCCGCATGCATATCGCCCTGCCGGAGGAAGATCGATTCCGCCATCCCGCTTGGCCACCTTCACCAGAAAGCTGTGCGGCAAACCGACCAGGATCCCCGCGCCGTCACCAGAGTTCACCTCGCACCCGCATGCCCCGCGGTGGTCCATGTTCTCCAGCATCGTCAGCGCGCCATCCACCGTTGAGTGGAACGCCTGTCCCTTCAAATGCGCTACAAAACCAACACCGCACGAGTCTTTCTCGTTGGCCGGGTCATAGAGGCCGATGGGTTGGGTTGGCATGCTCATAGGTGCGTCTGTCATAAAAACCCCTTTCCGGGCGCTTTCTTGCTGTCTTTTTTGATTTGTTCTTGGCGGCGGTTGAAGATTCGGGCAGGATTCGGCTTTACAAGGCTTACTCAGGCTTTATTCAGGACACTTACGGCTTTAGTCGCTGCCGCGCCGTCGTCTGATTTAGCCTCGCCGGGCTTGGCCTCACCGGCTTTGGCCGCCGGTTTGGCCGTCTGTTTAGCCGCCCCATTAACGGCGGCATTCACCGTTGAAGTCGCCGCACTCGACTGAGCCTGAATCTGGCCGAAAATGTCCACATTCGGACCCGCATGCTCAAGCAGATGATTCACAAACGCCTGCGCCACAGGCGAAAACGGACCATTCCCCGACTTGCGCTTGCGGTAGATGATCCCCAGCGGACGATCCAGCTTCGGATCCAGGTCCACCACCGCCAGCGTCCCCGCCACCACTTCGCGTGCCACCGCCCGCTTGGGCAATATGGCGAACTGATTCGTCAACTCCACCGCAGACTTGATCGTGTCAATGTTGTCGAATGTGCTTGATATCTCCACCGTCACATTTTGGTCCCGGAAATAACGCCGGATCGCACGCCCCACAGGCAATTCCGGCTCAAACGCAGCCATCGGCATGTCCTGCAGCTTCGCCGCCGGCACATGCTTGAACTCCGCCAATGGATGCCGCGGCGAAACCACCACCGCCATTCGCTCGTCACGAATCGGAATCACACCCACATCCCGCCAGCTCTGCGGATAAGACACAATCCCGAAATCGCAGTGATCGTTGTGAACGCTGTCGTACACTTCGTCCGGCTGCTTGTAGTTCACCGTCACCGTCGAATCCGGGTGCGCCTCGATGAAGCTCGACCGGATGTGGTTCAAAAGATCGATACCCGCGGAATAAATCGCATCCACCGTCACCTGCCCATGCAGCGTCGGCTGAAGCTGGCTCACCCGCTGCTCCAGCGCTTCGTATCGACTCAAGAGGTCCCTACCCTCGCGAAGAAAAATTTCCCCCGCGGGTGTCAATGCCAGCGGCCGAACCGTACGATCAAACAGATTAATCCCCAGCCGCCTCTCAAGCTGGCCGATCCGCTGGCTCGCAGCAGACTGGGTAATACCCAGCTCAATGGCAGCACGGCTGAAACTCTGCAGCCGGGCAACCTCACAAAATAAACGGAGAAACTGCATGGTGAAAGAAGTTTACATCATTACGGTATCTAATGTCAAATCCCAGAGCCATTAATTTATTTAATACTAACCTCGCACTCACGCAACACCACATTTTAACGTAAGTCCATATTAAATAATGTCTTGAACTCAATAATTTCATTTCATCTGTACATCTCTGACCTTCTGACGCACCTGCTCACTTCAACTTTTTTCACTCACTCCCCACGCACAACATGACGCACATGAACACTGTTCACTCCACGCGCCGGTTTGGCCCCAAATGCTGAGGCTTGAAAGCAAACACGCATCTTCAACGGCTACATCCAAGCCTTCAACGCAATGAATCTCCCCCCACAAGCCCGCCATTGCGCGCTCAGGTTGATCAATTCTCGTTTTTCAGCACACGCTTCACGTGATTGTCGGCAGCTTCGTCCAGTCGTACCCGATCTTCGCATCGTTATGCGGAATCCGTCCCTCGTCCTTGGGGTTGTAGACCTGGGACGTGATGTAGAACAGATGCGCCGGCCCCTGCAGGCAGCGGCATCCGTGCGCCACGCCCTGCGGAATCCGCACCACCCGCGCCGGCTGGTTTTCACCCATGAAGAATTCCATCAGTTTCCCCTGCGTCGCCGAGCCTTCACGTGTGTCGTAGAGCGCCACTTTCAGCACGCCTACGGGCACATACCACCAGTCGATTTGAATCTGGTGGATATGCCACGCTTTGGCCGTGTGCGTGTACATCAGCGAATGGCTCCACTGCCCAAACCCCTCCCCGAAAAAGTCGTCGGTCACCCGCACGACTTCCCTGAAAAACCCGCGCTCATCCACATTCGTTTTCAGTTCTTTAAAGACGACGCCTTCGATCATGGGAGGAATCCTGAAATGAAAGTCTGAATCTGCCACATCCCGTCACGATAGTTGTACCAAACGTTCAACAGGTTGACCCAGCGCTTCTCCTTCTGCACATCTGGACCCGCTCTTTCCTCTGACTTATTCCTTGTACCTTATCCCTTATACCTTTCTCTTCACTTCCTCTGCTCTCCCAACCCCGACCGGTTATACGCCCCCACCAGCACCAGCGACAGCCCCGTCAGCAGCACCACTGCAGGCCACGCTCCCGCCAAATCCCCCTGCTCATACTTCGCATAAATCACGATCGGCAATGTCTGCCGCCCAGGCTGCCACCCAAACACCATCAGCGTCGCCCCAAACTCCCCCAATCCCCGTGCAAACGCCAGCACCAGCCCGCTCATAAGCCCCCGCAACGCCAGCGGCATGGTGATCCGCCAGAACACCCGCCTCCTGGACGCCCCCAGCGACCGCCCCGCCTCTTCATACGTCCGGTCCACCCCTGCAAACGCCGCCCGCGCCGGCAGATAAAACATCGGCAACGCCACCACTGCCGCCGCCAGCACTGCCCCTTCCGGCCGAAACATCACCGAATATCCGCTCCACCCATTCAAATACTGCCCCAGCCATCCCCGCGCCCCCAGACACATGATCAGCCCATACCCCACCACCGTCGGCGGCAGCACCAGCGGCAATACCAGCATCGCCTCCAAAACGCTCTTACCCCTGAACCTCGCCCGCGCCATCCCATACGCCAGCGGCATCCCCACCGCGCAGATCAGCGCCACCGCCCCCACCGTCACACCCAGTGACAGCCACAGAGCATCCAAACTCTCCAACCAGTCTTCCATGCCCGGCGCCTTCACTCCGCAAACCCGTGCAACTCGGCTCCCCCACACTTTAGCCGATCCCCACATCCGTCCAGGTCAGTGACCAACCAACCCAATGATCCTTTCCGATCCAGTCCGATTTCACACCTCACAGTTGCGTGTAATAATTCCCATATGACCCTTGAATCAAACTTCCTCGACGCCTGTGAAACCCATTCCCCCGACGAATTGCGCCAGGTTCTCGCCGCGGGCCTGGATCCGCTTTCACCCATCAAAGGCAAATCACCCGTCGATACGCTCATCGAAAGTTACCTCCGCTCCTCACGCTTTCATGAATGCCTTCGCATCCTGCTCTCCGCAGGCGCCATCATTGATATCCCATCGCTTCAAGCCGTCCTCCTCGATGATGATGCCGCCCTGAAAAACCTCATCGCCGCGCAAGGCATTCATGCTGTCCATCAAAACCTGAGCGCCCCATCCGCGTTCACCTCTCTGCAAGATGCAACCCTCCTCCACGTCTGCGCCGAGTACAACTCCCTCCGCTGCGCAACCCTTCTGCTCGACGCCGGCGCAGACATCAACGCCCCCGCGCAATGCGACGCCCAGGGATTCGGCGGGCAGACGCCCATTTACCACGCCGTCAACAGCATCTTCAATTTCTGCCGCCCCACCCTTGAACTTCTCGTCAATCGCGGCGCAAACCTCGATATCCGCGTCAACGCTTTCATCTGGGGCCCCGGCGCAGACTGGGAAACCCTCATCCTCGACGCTTCACCCATCTCCTACGCCCAGTGCGGCCTCTACGCTCAGTTCCACCGCAAAGAGTCCGACATCTACAGCAATCTCGCACTCCTCCACCAGAAACGCCACAGCCACCTGCTCCCCTTACGCAACGTCCCCAACAAATACCTCTTCCCGCTCAAACGCTAACACTACAACACTACGACTCTGTCTTGACCCCGGAGGGGTCGCAACCATTGGCCAGTGGACCCAGAATCCATCTTCGGCAATCAATACGCCCGCACCACACCCACCAGCACACCTTGGATCTGGCACGAAGGCACAATGATCGGCTGGTAATTCGCGTTCGCCGGCTGGAGACGGATATGGTCCTTCTCCTTGTGGTAGTACTTCAGCGTCGCTTCACCCGTTTCCGGCAGTAGCGCCACCACGATCTGCCCGTTGCGCGCAGTGTTCTGCCGCCTGATGATCGCGTAGTCGTTCTCCTGGATATGCGCCTCGATCATTGAGTCGCCGCGCACACGCAAGGCGAACGTCCCAGGCCCGTCAGACTTGAAGTCATCGGAGTAGCTCGTCTGCCCAGGCCCTGTAAACAGTGCCTCCAG
This sequence comes from uncultured Phycisphaeraceae bacterium, assembly GCA_964527265.1. GTDB lineage: Bacteria > Planctomycetota > Phycisphaerae > Phycisphaerales > Phycisphaeraceae > CAZGOM01. The sequence goes on from CAZGOM010000160.1 coordinate 12,647, forward strand.
GTCCAGTGAATCACGGTTCTCCACCGCTTCGATCGGACTGCCCGCGGCAATGGTGCCCACCAGCGGAATCCGCGAATGCCGCTCTTCATCAGGCAGCTTGAGGTCCTGAC
>CAZGOM010000161.1:0-12646 GCA_964527265.1 uncultured Phycisphaeraceae bacterium
ATGTCGCGGAAGAGGCCGCGGGTGAAGCCGACGCTGCCGGCGCCGATGAATGCGACTTTGATGGGCATGGTGGGACTCCTTGGGGTGCTGGAAGGCTTTGTCAGAAAGTTTCGTGGCTACGGAACGAAAATTGATGGAGCTGGAGAATTGGGTCTTAGTTTGACGAGGTATAATGGTTTGCACCATGGCAAAGGTTCGCAGAGTCTTAGCAAAAAGTACTACAGTGGCCGAAGGCGAAGGCGGGTTTGAGAACCCCTGTGAGCCTGCGACGGGGCCGATGGCGCTACCGCCGGGGGTGAAGATCGCCGACGAGCGGCATCAAGAAATACCGAGGGAAAAAGGGTCGCCGCTGCCGATGGTTTACCGCGTGGGGCATGTGCGGCCGGACGCCAAGACATGGCCGACGCGGCGGCACAGCCACCCGGATTACCACGAGTTCATCATCGTGTTAACAGGGGCGATTCAAGTGCGCATGAAGGGGGAGCGGTATCACGGGGAGCAGGGGCATGTGATGTTTTATCCGCGGGGATTGCCGCACGAGGAATATTCGGTGGGGGCGGGGCCGCTGGAGACGATTTTCATCGGTTGGCACGCGGCGGGGATGGACTGCGAGAGTTGGCCGATGGTGGCGCATGACAAGCGGGATCGGATCCAGACTCTTGCCAGATGGATGTTTGAGCTTTCCAACCAGGCGGAACCGGACATCAAGACAATCCAGGGATTGATGCTGGGGATCATCGCGGAATTCACGGTGCGGGAGACGCATGAGGAAATCCAGGCGGTCGAGCGGGTGCGGCAGCACATGCAGGAGAACCTGGCGGGGTGCGTGCGGCTGGAGGACTTGGCGCGGGTGGCGCATATTTCACGGACGCACTTTGTGCGAGTGTTCACGCGTGCGACGGGGACGACGCCGATGAAGTATTTAAGCCGATTGCGGGTGGACCAGGCGAGGAACCTGATCTTGACGACGAAACTGCCGATGAAGCAGATTGCGCGGAGCGTGGGGTTTGCGGATGAGTTTCAGCTTTCGCGGGTGTTTAAGCGGGTGACGGGGAAGGTGCCAAGCAGTTATAGGTGAGGAAGAAAAGGTACAGGGTGTCGAGTACAGGGTATAGAGTTCAGAGTGGTGGGATTAAGGTGTTCAAGAGGGTTGGACGGGGTGATAAGTGCACTCATGTCCAGGGAGTACGACGATTGGGAGCCGGCGGGACGTCGGCGCTCCCGGTGGACTCTGGACCAAATACGGGTTTGATGCCATAATGATGGGCCTTATTCGAGTAACCTCAACATTTAGTCCTGGAGATGTCCTTTGAAGTCACAAGAACTGCGCCCCGGCGTCGCCGTCACCATCGATGGCAAGCTGTATGTGGTGACCAAATCCGAACACCGGACCCCCGGCAACCTGCGCGCCTTCATCCAAGTGAAGCTCAAGGAAGTCAAGACCGGGACGATCATTGAGAAGCGTCTGAACTCCGGCGAAGAAATGAATTCTGTGAGCCTGGACCGCCGGGAATTGGAATACCTGTACTCCGACAACACCGGCGCGGTGTTCATGGACACGACCAGCTACGACCAGCTCACCATCCATCCCGATGTGCTGGGTGATGGCCTTCTGTACCTGAAACCCAACACTTCATGCGTGGGCCTGGTTGCGGAAGAGAAGGTTGTGTCGATCGAACTGCCCAAGGTGGTGGAACTGAAGATCACCGACACGGCGCCGGGCATCAAGGGTGCGACGGCGACGAACCAGCTCAAGGACGCGGAATGCGAAACCGGGTTGAAGGTGAAAGTTCCTCCGTTTATCGCGATTGGCGAGATCGTGCGTATTTCGACGGAATCGAATGAATATCTGAGCCGCGCGAGTGGTTGAATCGATCTGGCATTGAGATAAGCGAAAACCCCGCGGATAATGCGGGGTTTTTGCTTGAGGTAGAATCGAGACATGCATCCGATTCCGGTTATTGCTTCTGGGTCCCGCAGCCCTCAGCTGTGACAGTTTTCTTTGTCGCACTGTTGATACTGGTGGCCAAACCAGCAACTTACTTTTTGTTTATCCGCGCCTTTCGCCATCGCGTGAGCCAAGGTTCTGCGATGACGGTGGGAGATGTGGTGAAGGCGACAGGGATGCGCGTTATGGTTGGGGGCATGATTGTTACGATCTCTGTGGCTGCGTTGGGCAGCCAATTGGAGTGGTATCAACTGTGGATTTCGCTCACGCTGGAACGCATGGCCATCTGGGGTTTGCTGGGCATCCTCATGGCGCGGTTGCGAGGCCGCGCGCTAATGAGGTTCGCCATCACCGGGGCGCTCATCGACTTGGCGTATGACGTGGTGATCGTCGGTTCCCTGTTTCCCAAGGATCCGCTTTCGGCACTGGCGTTGTACCTGTTTTTCTTGATCGTGCTGGCTTTTTTCATGTTTCGGGTTTTTCGCAAACACCCATCGGATGCAAGCCCAACACGCAGTAGTGAGGCTCAAGATGAAGGGACGTGATAGAATTTCCGCACGATGTCGCACAAACTTTATGACGAATTGGTTGAGCTGTATCCCCTGGTTTCGCGGCTGGAGGATTACACCGATGAGGCACGTAGGATTCGGGAGGCCGTGATGGCGGGATTGGGCGCAAGTGCGCCCAAGGGGGCTAAACCGACGCTGTTGGATATCGGGGTGGGCAATGGGCATGTGCTTTCGCACCTGACGCCGTTTTTCAAAGCGGAGGGGGCGGATTTGTCGGCGGGGATGCTCAAGCACTCGGAGGGGGTGAATCCGGGTGTGCCGCACCATTTGGGGGATATGCGGGATATGCGCGTGGGGAAGACGTTTGATGCGGTGCTGATTCATGATGCGATCCATTACATGACCACGCCGGGGGAGCTCATCAAAGCGATGGAGACGGCGAAGGCGCATTTGAGGAAGGGGGGCGTGGCGGTGTTCATGCCGTGCTATGTGAAAGAGACGTTTGTGAATCGGGATGTTTCGCATGCGCTGTCGAAGAGCGATCCTCCGGAATTTACATATATGGCGCGGGCATGGGACAAGGACCCGTCGGATGATTTGTATGAGTTGAAGTTTTATCTGTTTAGCCGGAAGAGCGGAGAATTAAAGGTGTATGAGGATGCACACACGCTGGCGTGTTACGCGGATGCGGTGTGGAGGAAGTGCGTGAAGGAGGCGGGGTTTGAGGATTTGAGCGCGGTGATGGGGAGGAATGCTGCGGGTGGGCTGGTGACGCCGATTTATGTTGGCAGGCGGCAAAGTTAAAAGGGATAAGTGATAAGGGATAAGCAGGCACGGAGACGTTTCAGTGAATCGACTTAAAGGCGTGGCGTGAAGGCAGCCGGTGGCGGCCCTCACCCCAGCCCTCTCGCTACACGGCGGCAGGGAGAGGTGGCCAGAGGAGGCGGCATGAACTTTTATGAGTCGCTGCCGGTGTTGGAACGGTTTGACCAGGTGGCGGACCTTGGGATGTATCGTGATTTGCCGGACGATTGGTGGGTGATGGTGTCGGATATCCGTGGTTCAACGGTGGCGGTGGAGAATGGGAAGTACCGGGAAGTGAATATGGCGGGTGCGTCGTCGATCAGTTGCCTGCTCAACATGGTGAAGCCGGCGGAGGTGCCATTTGTGTTTGGAGGGGATGGCGCGACGGCATGCTTGCCGGGTGAATTGGTTGCGAAGGTTCGGCCTGGGCTGGCGGGTTTAAGGCGGTCTGTGAAGGCGGGGCTGGGGTTTGACATGCGAGTGGGGATCGTGCCGGTGCGGGACATTCGGGCAGCGGGGCAGAAAGTGAAATTGGCGCGATTTCGGGTGTCACCGATGTATGTGCAGGCAGTGTTTGTGGGGGGCGGATTGCAGATGGCGGAGTTGCTGATCAAGAATCCGGCGATGGGCGCGCAGTATCTGGTGGACGATACGGCGGCGCATATCGAGCCGGACTTATCGGGGCTGCAGTGTCGCTGGCACACGATTCCCAGCCGGCATGGAGAGACGCTGGCGGTGTTGGTGAAAACGCTGCCAAAGGAGGGCGTGTCCGAGGAGAGCGTTTACCGGAAGGTGTTGGAGAAGCTGGCGGAGATTTTCGGGAATGAGGCGGAGTGGCATCCGGTGCATGAAGAGAAGATGCAATTGAGCCTGGATGCCGCGAAGCTTGGGGCGGAGATCGCCATTCAAAATCCGCAGGCGGGCGGGTTTGTGAAAGCGTTGAATCTGCTGCTTGTGCGCGGAGTGGTGCTGCTGGGGCGGGTGCTGATGAATCGGGGGTGGTATTTCAACAAGACGGATTGGAGCAAGTACAAGAGCAATACGATCGCCAATACGGATCACCGGAAGTTTGATGAGATGGTGCGGTGCATCCTGGCGGGTACGCGGGCGCAGCGGGAAGAATTGACGCGTTTTTTGCAGGGATTGCGAGAGCGGGGGCTGGTGGCGTATGGGATTCATGCGTCGGATTCAGCGACGATGACATGCTTTATCCGGGAGTATGGCGGTCAGCATTTTCATTTTGTGGATGCGACTGGGGGCGGGTACACGATGGCGGCGAAGCAGTTGAAGGCGCAGTTGAAAGAAGGAGCTGGGGTCTAAGGCCTGGTCCGATGTAGAGTGGATGTGGCGGGGGATCAATACCAGCCGGGGATTTCGCCGTCGAGGAGGAAGAGGTCTGTGCGGTGGAATTTTTTGAGGCCTTCGACATGGCCGTCAACGAATAGCGTGTTAATTGTTGTTCGTTTGTTATGGCCGATGATACGGCCGGTGGTGGTGGTTGATTCGTTGTAGGCGGCCCAAGTGGTGGGAGCTGTGATCAGCCAGTACTCGAAGACGAGGGGGATGCGTGAAGTGGGAGACTTTATTTGTGCGAAAGTTCTGCGATTGGCCCACTGGGTTGAGGTGGGGCTGGTCCAGTTGACGTTGGTCAGGCCGTAGTTGATGCCGTAGTCGGAGAGGTAGTAGAGGCCTGAGTTGCCTTTTTGCGCATCCGGGCAGCGGAATGCAGGTGTGAGACGTTCAGGGGAGTTGGTATAGCCGAACGAGTCGTTGAGGAGGCCTCCGGAGTAAGCGGCTGTCGTGCCAGTGGTGATCTGACTGACGTCGCCTGGATGGCCAAGATAAGGCATGAGGCGGATCATCCACCAGGACGAGTACTGAGACGTCATCGGAAAGGCAGTGTCTTTTGCGTTTACGCAGTAGTTTGCCATGGCAACGCCTTGTTGCTGGAGCCGAGCGGCGCAGACTACCTGACGCGCGTGGGCACGAGCCTGGCTAAGGGTGGGCATCAATAGCGAGAGGAAAACAGCGCAAAGTGCGATGACGATGAGAAGCTCGACAAGTGAGAAGGCGTACTTTTTGAGTGACATGTAAAGATCCGGGAGATGAGTGAACGATGGTTTTATGAATTGTTAATATTTTACGATAATATTGAACAAGAGGGTGGGAATCGGTGGCGGGCATTATTTTTTGTCGAGGGCAGGCCGTGATTTCAAGACGTGGGTTGATGGGGATGTAAGAAGAAGGGTATTTAAAAACCGGTTCATTGCGTGTCGGGCCGTGTTGTGTATGATTTTTTGACTGCGTTCCCTACTTATGTGCTTTGCAATGCAAAGAGGTTTAATCCGATGAAGATCATTAATCCGTACGAAGGGCTTTCCAAGGGTCAGTGGCTGCGCGGCAACCTGCATTGCCACAGCACGCGGAGTGATGGGGCACGGCCGCCGCAGGGTGTGATCGATGATTATGCGCGGCGCGGGTATGACTTTTTGATGTTGTCCGACCACGATGTATTCAGCGCTCCGGAAGACTACGCCAAGTGGGATGCACGAGGCATGCTGCTGATCAATGGGAACGAAGTGAGCGCCAATGGCGTGCACGTGCTGCATGTGGATGCGGATCGGCGAATCGAGCCCCATAAGCGCAGGCAGCAGGTGTTTGAGGAGATCAACAAGACCAAGGGATTTGCCATCGTAGCGCACCCGAACTGGACGGGAAGCTTCGATCACTGTCCGGCGGAAAGAATGCTGGAGTGGACGGGGTATCTGGGTGTCGAGGTGTACAACGGCCTGGTGGAATGGCACCCGGGCTCAGCTTACGGCGATGACAAGTGGGACATGGCACTGGTGGAAGGCAAGCGCATCTGGGGCTTCGCCAATGACGACAGCCATCGCGGCGTCAACGACATCGAACTGGGGTGGAACGTTGTTTATGCGTATGAAAAGAGCGTGAAGGGTTTGATCGACGCGATGCGCGCCGGACGGTTTTTCCCGTCTACGGGCGTGACCATCACCGATGTGAAAGTGGAAGGGGACAGCATCACCATCACCACCAAGGATGCGCAGCGCATCGCGGCGATCATGGAAGCGGGCAGGCGCTTTGCGAGCGTTGACGCGGCAACGATGACGGTGAAGGTGCCGGAGGGGACGTCGTATGTGCGGTTTGAGTGCTTTGGCGCAGGTGAGCGGATGGCGTGGACGCAGCCGTTTTTCATCGAACATACGGAGAAGGAAAAGATTGTGGCGGGGATCGCGGGAGCGCCCAAACAATTCATTACGACCTGGGATGTGTCGGAGTTGATTCCCGGTGGAAAGCTTGTGGATGCGACGCTGAAGTCGCCGGGCAAAAATCCTGAGTTGGGTTGGTTGAAGATCACGTCTGAAGGTCAGGGCCGCAATGCCGGGTTCATGGATATCCGCCAGAGGACGCAGAGCCAGCCGGGCGTGTCGTATTTGAGCGCAGCGGTGAAGGCATCAAAGGCGCAGGTCGGGAAGGTGTATTTGGGCTTTGATGGTCCGGTGAAGGCATGGCTGAACGATACGGAGATCTTCCATGGCCCAGGAAGCAACCCGGCGATCATTGACCGGATCGGTCTGTATGCGAATTTCAAAGCTGGAGAGAATCGGCTGACCATTGCGTTTGACACCAATGGCGGAAAGGCTTGGGGGATCTATGGACGTGTGGAGCTGGATGGTTGAGTGACGCCTGAAGCTCTGCCGAGCCAGGCACGGGATGACCATGCGTAAAGCCAAAGTTCAAGGGTTGGGATTCAGGTTGGCCAGGGCCTTGGTGGCACGCTGGGCGACTTGCTGGTTTTGGCCTGCCTGGGCCAGTTGAACTGCGGCCTGGAGATGTGTGATCGCCTCGGCGGGTTTACCGAGCTGGGAGAGAAAGAGGCCCAGATTGAGTTGGGATTCGGCGGAGTCGGGATCGAGGGTGACAGCTTGGTTCATGTGATCAAGCGCACCCTGGCTGTTTCCTGTGGATGCAAGGGAGACACCCATCTGCGCGTGAGCAGATGCATTTGAGGGCTCAAGGGTGATGGCACGGGTGAGGAGCTTTGCTGCGTCGGCGAAGTGTCCGGTGGCGTTGAGAAAGGTGGCGAAGTTCACATTGGCGGAAACGAGGTCGGGGTCGAGTTGGAGTGCACGGGTGTAAGACTGGGCGGCGGCGTCGAGATTTCCGAGTTTGAAGAGGCAGTTGGCGAGGCTGTTATGGGCGGGCGCGTCTTGTGGATTCAGGCGGATGCCGGCTTGAAGGTAAGGGAGGGCGTCGGTGAAGCGCCCGGCGCGAATGAGGATGTTGCCGATGTTGATGTAGGGGCGAAAATTCCTTTCGTCGGCCTTGATGGACGCGACGAAGAGATCGAATGCTTCCTGATGGCGTTCCTGGCGGTAAAGGGCCATTCCCAAGCCGTTGAGCGCGTTGCTGTTGTGGGGTTGATATTCAACCACGCTGGCCCAAATGCGCTCTTCGGTTTCATAGTCAGCGAGCCGGTGGATGCTGGTCCAGGTGAGCAGGATGGCTGTGACGGCGAGGAGGGCGCCTGAGATTTGCGGGAGGCGCTGGGACTGACGGAGGCGTGTAGCGAGCAAGTGGTGAACCGCCAGCACGATGATGGGGATCAGACATGCCAGGGGAAGGTACATACGGCGTTCGGCAATGACTTCTGAAGTGATTGGCATGAAGCTGGATGTTGGGCCGAGAATCAAAAAGAAGAGTGTGCCCAGGAAACCAAGCCATGCGTATTTGGTACCTCTGAAGACAAGAAAGAAGGCGGCAAGGCAGGTGCTACCGATGAGAAACATGGGTAGTACGACCTGGCTAAAAGAATGGACGATGGGCCAGTCGTAAGTGATGAGGAGGGGATGGGGCCAGACGGAGAGCGTGAGGTAATGGAGGATGACCTGAGATTGGGTGAAGAGCCAGTCGATAGAAGAGACACCCATATGCGTGCCGACGGAGTGGCTGCGATCACCCATTGAGAGGATAAGAATGGCCAGAAACGCCCAGGTGGCAGCGAGGGAGGAATATAAGGTCCATGAACTGCGAAGGGCGGTTTTGAACGAGGGGGAGAAGAAGGTCCTGTCCATGAGCAGGACAGCCAGAGGTGCAGAGAGCATGATTTCCTTTGAGCCCATGCCCAGAGCACATGCCCCGACCGCGGCAGCGCGCCAGGGGAAAGGTTTAGGGGAGATCAGCGCCCGGGCGGCGAAATAGAGCGTGCCGAGGTAGCACAAGGCCATGAGCAGTTCGGTGCGCTGGGTGACATAGACGACGGTTTCAGTGACCAAAGGGTGGACAGCCCAGAGAAGGGCAATCGCGTAGGAAAGGCCGGAGGCTGCGTGAAGAATGTCGGGCGACATGGAGGGGCGGGTGAGGAGGATGCGAGCGAGCCGCCAGAGAGTGAAGGCGGCGACGATGTGAAGAAGGATGTTGATGCCGCGGTAGCCGGCGGGGTGAAAGTCGCCCAGGGCATAGTTAAAAGCGAAGGTGAGACTGGTGACGGGGCGGGAGGTGAGGGGGTTTTGCGTGGGAGGCGTGAGAGCAGCGGCGAAACCGCGGATCGTGGGGTTGTTCACGATGGCGTCGTGATCGTCGAAGATGAGGGGGTAACCCAATGAACGGGCATAGATCAGTAGGCAAAGCAGGACAAGGACGGCATAGCCGAGGAATTCCCTGCGCATATCGGCTTGAGTGGGTGTGATTGCCAAGTGCGGAGTATTAGGGGTGTCCATGGACCTGTTGGGGGAGAGGGCGAGGGCCAGTGTAAGGAGGTGTATTGGGGGTGACCACTCAAAGCATGAGTTTACTTACCAGCAGGCAAAAGTACATGGCGTGAGATGTGTTTTTGAAAGTGCGTGGTCTGCGTATCAAAGTTTTCGTAGGCGGTGGACGGCATAAAATTCGAACGCGACGGCGATGGCCAGCAGAAGTGGTGAGATGGCGGAAATCAGTTTGTAGATCGTGGGAAGAGGTTGGCCGGGATCAAGGGCGATACGCTGATGAAGGACGAGCAGGTTCAATATGTCGGGGAGGAGACCCAGGACGAAAAAGGCGGCAAGGAGGATGCCGAAGCGGAGTTGCCCAGCCCGTTTGGCGAGGAGCACGGCAAAGGATGCCGCGCCGATAAGGAAGATCGCATTTAAGGGGGCGGGGAGGGTCCAGGCCCAGTTGACGGTTTGGGGTTTTCCAGGTGTCGCGTTGAAGACATCGACAGCGCGGACCATGGCGCAGTAAAGAATAGGGGCGCTGCCGACGACCATGAGGAGACGGCCGATGATGGTGCTGAGATTGAACTGGTGATTTGCGATGGGGCGAATCATGCGAACGCTGCCGTACGCTTTGAAGCCCCAGGCGCCAATGAGCGCGAGATTGTGTGCCAGGCCGAGGAAGGTGAGAAAGCGGATTGTGGAAGCGGCGGTTTCATCCGTGAGCCAGCCGGCGTTTAAGCGGATGACGAAGACCAGATGGCCCAGGGCGAAGATGGAAGCGAAGGCGAGCTGTATGCCGGAGCCCCAGAACCACGCACGCAAGCCGGTGGCGAGGCGTTTTTGCTCGGGAGTGAGTGGCTGCGGGGTGGTCATGGCTTAGCCGGAGGTCTGGGCTTTGTGGCGCAGGTAGTGGTCCGCAAGGGTGATGGCGACCATTGCTTCGGCCATGGGGATAAAGCGTGGGAGGAGGCAAGGGTCGTGGCGGCCCTTGGTGGCGATGGTGGTGGGGTTACCCTGGTTGTCGACGGTGGGCTGGTCTTGAGAGAGAGAGCTGGTGGGTTTGACGGCGGCGCGGAGGATGATGGGCATGCCGGAGGAGATGCCGCCAAGCATGCCGCCGTGGCGGTTGGTGGAAGTCTGGATGGAGTCGAAGGATTTTTTAGGGGAGATGAAGGCGTCGTTGTTTTGCGTGCCGCGCATGCGGGCGACGGCGAAGCCTTCGCCATATTCGACGCCGAGGACGGCGGGGAGGGAAAAGAGGGCCTTGGCGAGATCAGCCTTGAGCTTGTCAAAGACGGGTTCACCCCAGCCAGCGGGGACACCAGTGGCGACGATTTCGGAGACGCCGCCGATGGAATCCTGTTCCCTGCGGACCTGATCAATGAGGGCGACCATTTTTTCAGCGGCGGCGTTATCGGGGCAGCGGACGATGTTGGGCTCACCGCTGGCGAGGGTTTCGACCTGATTGAGCGTCACGGCGGCGGGATCGGGGATGTGGGCAATGATGTCGCCGACTTGTTTTACGTAAGCAACGATGTTTACGCCCTGGGTTGCGAGGAGTTTTTTAGCGATGGAGCCGGCGGCGACGCGGGCGGTGGTTTCACGGGCGGAAGAGCGACCGCCGCCGCGGTAGTCACGCGCGCCGTATTTGGCGTCGAAGGTGAAATCGGCGTGGCCAGGGCGGTATTTGTCTTTGATGTCGGCGTAGTCGCGGGAGCGCTGGTCCTGATTGCGGATGAGGATGGCGATGGATGTGCCGGTGGTTTTACCTTCAAAGACGCCGGAGAGGATCTCGGGGACGTCGTCTTCCTTGCGCTGGGTGGTGATTTTGCTTTGGCCGGGCTTGCGGCGGTCGAGATCTGGCTTCAGGTCGGCTTCAGAGAGGGGGATGCCGGAGGGGACGCCATCGACGATGACGAGATTACCTGGGCCGTGGCTTTCGCCTGCGGTGGTGATGCGGAAGAGTTGGCCGAAGGAGTTGCCGGGCATGCGTGCTTCCCTTAATGCTGAGGCGGATAGTGCTGAAGGCGATCAATCGGCGGCGAAGAGGGCTTCGATGAATTTGGGGGGATCGAAGGGTTGGACATCATCGGGGGTTTCGCCGACGCCGATGAATTTGACGGGAATGTTGAGCTGTTCGCGGATGGCGACGACGATGCCGCCCTTGGCTGTGCCGTCGAGCTTGGAGATGAACAGGCCGGTGACCTGGGTGGATTCGGAGAAGGTTTTGGCCTGGCTGATGGCGTTCTGGCCGATGGTGGCGTCGAGGATGAGGAGGACTTCGTGAGGCGAGCCTGGGATTTTCTTGGTGATCTGGGTTTTGATCTTGGTGAGCTCACGCATGAGGTGTTCCTGCGTGTGAAGGCGGCCGGCGGTGTCGACGATGAGGACGTCGATTTTCTGGTCGATGGCGGCCTGTGCGGCGTCGAAGGCGACGGAGGCGGGATCGACGCCGGGCTTGCCCTTGATGACGGTGACGCCGAGGCGGCCAGACCAGACTTCAAGCTGTTCGACGGCGGCTGCGCGGAAGGTGTCGCAGGCGGCGAGCATGACGGTTTTGCCGGAATCGCGCATGGATTTGGCGATTTTGGCAATGCTGGTGGTTTTGCCTGACCCATTGATGCCCACGACGAGGATGACGGTGGGGCCAGCTCCCGGGGGAGCGAAGTTGATTTTGCGGTTTTCAACGGGCCAGTAGGCGGTGAGCTGGGACTTGAGGTATTCGAGGGCCTGGTCACCGGATTCCATTTCGCCGCGTTCCCAGGCGGCTTGGATGTCTTTGCGGAGCTCGATGGCAGTTTTGATCCCAATGTCGGACTGGATCATTTTCTTTTCGAGTTCGTCAAGCAATTCCCTGGAGAGTTTCTTACCGGTGAGGATGGTTTTAAGGCCGCCGACGAAGTGATCGCGGGTTTTAGCCAGACCTTCCTTGACCTTGTTGAAGAGACTGCGAAACATGCTCATGTGCGGGGCTTTCGGGGGTTATTCGTTATTGCTGTCGAGCCCTGGCTTGGACTGGCTGCGGCGGATGTTTTCGTCGTGCTGGTCGTCTTCCTCAACATGGGTTTCGATGGGGGTGTCGATGGCGTCTTCAAGCCAGGCTTTGGCCTGGTCGGGGGTGGATGAGCCGCGCTCCTGGGCGAATTTATGTTCGACGACCGGGGTTTTCTCCTTTTGGAGGCCGGAAGTCTTGGTCATGCGATCAACGAGGTTATTAACGAAAGCCGGGGAGTTTTGGCCGGAGTATTCCTTGGCAATGAGTACGGCTTCGTTGGCCAGTACGGGGCCAGGGGCCAAACCTGCGGTGAATTCATAATAGGCCAGGCGCAGGATGGCGCGATCAATGGGGGCCAGGCGATAAGTGGGCCACTGTGGTGCCAGCCGGACATAGAGTTCATCGGCTTTTTTGTGGGGCCCCCAGGCCGCCAATGCAAGAGCAAGGGCCTCTTCGCGTGTGCGCGGATCCATGTCCTCATCGGTGAGGAACTGTTTGAGTGCGTCCAGATCGACGGTGCCTTGCATGTCGATCTGATAAAGCAGGCGCATGGCCTGCCGGCGGGTTTGTGTCCGGGTGAGCATAAGCCAGTGGATTTTACCCGAAAAAGGGCTTAGCCGTGGAGCTTGATCAAAAAGCGGGCAAGAGTGGCGCCAAGTTGGGAGACGGATTCCTG
>CAZGOM010000162.1:0-12522 GCA_964527265.1 uncultured Phycisphaeraceae bacterium
ATTGGTGGCGGGAAGGGTTTTGGTTGAAGAGAGGGCGGTGAGGAGTCGATTGCGGAGTGAGGGGGTGCTGCTGGTTGTTTGGTGTGGAAACGGGCGCGTGCAAGAGACGGGTCTGATGAGAATCCAACCCCGTGGTACCCGGCAGAAGATTGTGTGGGTGGAATGGGCACTTATGTCGAGACTGAGCGGCGATTGGGAGCCGGCGGAACGCCGGCGCTCCCGGTAAGGGCACCTTGAAATGGGGTGATTACCTACAGCCCATTAGTTCGCCGGATTTGAGGACCCATTTGGGGGCGAGGCGTTCTTTGGCGTATTGGACTTCGCCCAGGACGTCGTAGAGGGGCCAGTGGCCGGGCTCGAGTGCTAGGAGGGTGAGGTCTGCCTGGCGGCCGATCTGGAGGCGTCCGAGGCGGTCTTGGAGGCGCATGGCGATGGCGGGGGTTTGAGTGGCGGCTTGAATGACTTTGGCCAGAGGCATGCCAAGGTGGAGGAGCTTGGTCATGGTGGTGGGGAGATCAAAGACGGGGCCGGCGAGATTGTAGGAGTGGAGGTCTGAGGAGATGGTGTCGGGCCAGAAGTTTTCGGATTGGGTCATTGGGATGGCGGTTTGCCAGGCGAAGGCGCCGCCGCCGTGGCCGATGTCGAAGAGAATGCCGCGGTCGCGGGCGCGCTTGGTGTGATCCTGGAGGGTGGGAGCGTCGGTGTTGATGTAGCGAAAAGGGCCGGTGTGCCAGGGGTGGTAGAGGTGGGTGTAGACGTCGCCGGGGGCCATGGCGGAGAGGACTTCCGGGGTTTGGATCAGGGAATTGGCATGATGGATCATGCAGAAGGTGTTTGTTTCGCGGGCGGCAGAGATCGCACCCTGGAGGCCGGCGCGCTCGACATGTTCGCGATTTCCTGCGATGCCGGCGGTGAGGCGGACTTTGGTGCCAATGGCGCGATCGGGGAAGCGGCGGATGATGTCGACGACGGCAGGGGCGTAAATGGAGCGTTCATCGGTCATGTCGCTCATGTGGGGGGCGTTGGCGTCGGTGGCGAGGCAGCCGACCATGGAGATGTTGATGAGGGCGTAGACGTCTTCGCGGGCCTGGGAGATGACAAAGCGGTGGAAGGCGGGGTAAGTCATGGCGCCGGCGGTGCCGGTATCAAGCATGGCGGTGACGCCGGTGCGGAGGCCGGCGTCGGAAGGGTCGATGGACCAGAGGCCCATGCCGGAGAAGACGTGGACGTGGAGGTCGATTAAGCCGGGGGTGACGAGGAGGCCGGAGGCGTCGATGACTTTGTCGCCCAGGTCTGGGAGGTTTGGGGCGATCTCGACGATGGTTTTGCCTTTGATGCGGATGTCGACGGAGGATTCATGACCGTCGTCGAAGACGCGGCCGGATTTGATGAGGTAGCCCTGGGTGATTTGCTTGCCGAAGACGGGGAGCTTGGGGGCGGTGTTTTGGGGCATGTAGGGATTGTAAGAAAGGTAAAAGGAAAAAGGTACAAGGGATAAGGCAGAGGGGGAAAATGGAGAAGACTTGCAGGGGGATTGTGATGGTGCAGGATCGGGGAAGTTCCTATGTGTTTGGAGACGTGTTGACACCTTGAGGGTGAGGGGCGGATGATCGGGCCATGAAGACGATTGAAGAACAAGAGAAAAGTTTTTTGGATAGAAGGCCGGGGCTGGTGGATGTGTTTAAGGCAGGCGGGGGAGGACTTGCGGGGGCGGAGGCGCTGGTGGCGGCGATTCGCGCTGTGGAGGATCCTATGGAGCGGGCGGGGATGTTTGCTTTCATCCGGCCGGTGCTGACGGCGGAACTGGTGGGGAAGGACGGATTGGATGTGCTGGTTGCGGTGGCGGAGGGAGGAATTGCGGAGAACTTGAAGCAGGCAGGGGAAGAAGCGGATGCGGATGCGAAGACAAGCCGCGTGGATGCGGCGAATATGCTGAGCTACAACCTGGCGGTGGACCTGGCGTTTTGCCATGAGGATGGTTTTGTAAGAGAGCGGCATCATTTTGAGCGGGGGCTGAAGGCGGCGGAGGATTGCCTGGCTTGGCGGATGCAGTTGGGGAAACCTGCGCCGCGTTTTGCGCTGGCGCATTGGGGGCGGGGTGCGCACCGGCTGGCGCTGGGGGACGTGGTGGGTGCGGAGGAGGATTTTGAGCGTGCCTTTGCGCTGAGCTGTGAAGGGCATGGAGTGGAGGTTGGGAAGGAGCTGGATACGAATTGGCCGTGCGCCGTGGTGCTGATGCGGGGGTGGGTCGCGGTGGTGAAGGCGTATGCGGGAGATGAATCGGAGAAGGGTGTGCTGGGGCGAGTGATGGGGATTTTGGAGGAGCGGTACAAGGGTGCGGATAAGGCGGTCAGCGATGATGTGAAATGGGGGTTGATGCAGTTGAAGGTGGGGGGAGCGAAGATGGGGCTGGGGTCTGGGGTGTAGGGTCTGGGGTCTGGTCAGAGAAGAAAGATGGGATCACTGCGTGGTGGTGTTGGTTGGAGATAGGGGTTTGTAGAATTGCGGAGATGAAAACTTACGAAGAACAAGAACGGTTTTTTGTTGGGCGCAAAGATGGGTTGATGTCTGTGTTTAAGAATGGCGGGGGTGGGGTGGCGGGGGCGATGGCGCTGGTGAATGCGATTATGGAAACGCCAGATTTGCTGGAGCGGCGGGTGTTGTTCATGTTTATTCGGGGGGAATTGACAATTGATGTGATTGGGCCAGAAGGGCTGGATGCGCTGATCACGGTGGTGGATGCGGCGATTGCGGAGAACATGCGGCAGTGGGAGGAATTGAGCGATACGGAGGCGAAAGACAAGCGTTTGGATTCGACGATTCCGATGAGCTACAACCTGGCGGCGGATCTGGCGTTTTGCTGGGGGGATGGATTCAAGCGTGAGAAAAGGCATTTTGAGCGAGGCTTAGCGGCGGGGGAATTTTGTTTGAAATGGCGGACGTTTCAAGGAAAACCAGCGGCGCGGCGGTTTGCGATGTGTCACTGGGTGTGCGGCGTGCACAGGCTGGCAGTGGGGGATGTGGCGGGAGCGCGGGCGGATTTCAAGAAATCGATGGTGTTTGATTGCGAAGCTGCAGGTGTGACGGGTGAAGTGGTGGTGGATGGGAAGACGCCGGAAGCGGTGCTCTTAATACGCGGATGGATTGCGATTGTGGATGGGGAGAAGGAGTTACTGGAGAGGATATTGGGGATGTTTGAGGAGCGGTTGAAGTCGGGGGATAAGGAAGTGAGCGGGGGAGCGAAGTGGGCGCTTATTCAACTGAGGGAAGGGAATCGCGCGGAGCGCGATAGAACAGGAGAGCGGGGGAGCAGGTGAGCAGGAGAGAGGGAGATTCAGGTCGCGGGTCTGATCAGAGTCGTCGCGTGGCGCCCGGAAATGATCAGGGGTTGAATTTGAAGATGGGGAGAGATTCGACGGGGTTGTTGGGGGTGATGCTGAGGTTGATGGTGTTTTCGTGGCCGATGAAAGTGAGTGCGAGGCGGTGTGTGCCGGAGAGGGAGGGGATGTAGCGTGGCGTGGGCTGGGTGCTGGAGTGGGTTTGGAGGACGGTGACGTGGAGGGCTGATTTTGCGCTGGTTGCATTGGTGAGGGAGAGGGCGTCCAGGGGGTGGTCTTTGTGGACGGTGTTGATGCCTTTGATCTGGTCGACGAAGGTTTCGCAGGTGAGGGGTGATGGGGAGAGGGCGTGGAGGGTGAGGCATGCCGCGTTGTTTGTGACTTGCCAGGCCTGGGGGCCGAAGGGCTTAAAGGGTGCGGAGGCGTGGAAGCGGGCCTGGATGGTGGTGGGCTGCTGGGCCTGCATTTCGTCGACGATGACCCAGATGTCAGGGCGGATGAAGAGGACGTGGCGCAGGAGGCGGCGGAGCTTGTGGATAGGGTCGTAGGCGGGGCAGAGATCGCCGATGATGATGTCGTGGGCTGGGGCGGCGGAGGAGGCTGCGTGGGGTTGGAAGGTGAGGATGCGGCCTTCCTGTTTGCCCATGCGCATCTGGAGGTCTTCAAACCAATCGCCGCCTTCGCCGGTCTGGCCGGTGCCATTGACGAGGAGGGTGTTTTGAAAGGCGGTTTGTTTCTTGGGGTAGCCGTCGTCGATGAGAAGCCATTGGCCGTGGGCGTGGAGGAGGAGGTGCCCGGCGTCGGGGTGCATGTGTCCACCGCCGATGTTGTGGCGGTAGTTTTTTGAGGCGTGGTGTCCGGAGTTTGGGCCGCACTTAAAGCCGAAAACGGTGGCGTCGGGCTCCCAGCCCTGCGGAGCGCGGAGAATGGCGATGTCCTTGTCTTGGAAGTGATGGGAGTTGGGTAGGGAATCGAGGGGCTTAGGGGCGATGGCGGGATCATGCCAGAGCGGGAGGAGGTAGGCGGTGGAGTCGCCGGTGACCTTGGCCTGGGCGGTTTGGAGGGCGAGGTATTGGGCGTGGGGGTTTTGGAAGAGTGAGGCGATGAGGCGGAGGTGGACATCGGGGCCGTACCAGTGAGAGCCGTTGTTATCGCCGAACTGCATGAAGGTGGAGGTGGGAGACCATGCATCGCGGCCGAGAGAACTGTAGCTGAGGAAGGAGGGGAAGTTGCGGAGGAAAGATGAGGAGGAGAGGAGATCGACGCCGCAGAGATCGCGGGCCTGGATGAGGGATTTGAGGTAGAAGTCGATGTAATACTGGCCGTAGGCGAGGCCTTCGGCGGAGGCGCCGTCGGCGCCGAGGGCCTGGGCCATGAGGCGGAGTTTTTCGAGTGTGAAGCGGAGGATGCGGCCTGCGCCGGGGAGGTGGCCCCAGATGGCGGAGCCGGAGGAGATGAGGCCGCAGGAGATGACGGCGGTGTGGTTGCAGGCGTATGCGGTGGGGGTGAAGTCGCCGTAGGAGAACCAGAAGTCCATGACTTTCAAGGCGTGGGAGAGAAGCGTTTTGGCGACGAGGTCGCGGAGGTCGGGCGGGAGGTCGTGGTGGAGCCAGTCGTAAGCGAGGGAAACGCCGTGCGCCCAGTGTCCGTAGGCGAGGCTGTGGCCCCAGTTTGATTCGTGGCAGAGTGTTTGGAGGGTGGAGATGGCGTCCTGGAGGTACTGGGGTTCTCCGGTGAAGGCGTGCATGGCGGCGGTGTTTGCGAGGCCGCAACCGATGCCGCGCGGATCGCCGATGAAGCCGGCCTGAGCTTGGTTTGCGGCGTGGGCGGCCTGGGCGCGGATGCGCTGGATGAAGGCGGCGTAGACGGGCTGGGTGAGGCGCTCCTTGATGAGGTCAAGGCGTGGACGGGTGACATAGATGCGTGGATGAACGCCGGCGAATTCAGTTTCCAGCGGCGTGGCGGAGGTGACGATGTCGGATTCGTACAAAGTGCTCATGGGAATTTGGTTTCGGTTGAGCTGGTGTATCAGATATGAAGGTAATGGATAAGGAGGCGGTCTGACGCAGAGGTTGGAGAAAAGTTTCGAAGTGTGAATATTTTTTGCGCAATAAGGAAACGTTGGTTGGCGTTTCCCATGTGTGAAGAGAAGAGCTTGAGTTTGACGGTTCCCTCCTCCCGCCTGCGCGTAATCCCCCCTGACTCCAACCGCTGATTAGCCTGCCTCCCGTTTGGCAGACAGGCTTGTTGTCCGACCTACCTGACGAGGCTGATTTTCCCGGTTCACCATTTGAAAGGATCGTTATGACGAAGCGCACACAACGCATTGGTTCTCTTTTGTCCCGTATGGCCGGCTTGCTTTCCGGTAAAGCCCGCGCGGAACGGCCGGAGATTGTGCCGGTGAGCCTGGAGTCGCTTGAGCCCCGGACCATGATGTCCACGGCTTATGCGTCGATTGAC
Source organism: uncultured Phycisphaeraceae bacterium (assembly GCA_964527265.1). Classification (GTDB taxonomy): domain Bacteria; phylum Planctomycetota; class Phycisphaerae; order Phycisphaerales; family Phycisphaeraceae; genus CAZGOM01. Next base: position 5,799 of record CAZGOM010000162.1, read on the forward strand.
GGCACGGGCAACAATCTGCTGCATGCAGAGTGGGGATCGACGGGCGAGGATTTTCTGAGGATCGCCCCGGCGATGTATGGAGATGGCGTTTCATCGCCAGCGGGCCAGAATCTGCCGGATGCGCGGACGATCAGCAACATGCTGGCAGCGCAGCCGGAGGACATGACCGGGAACAGCCGCGCGCTGTCGGACTACATCTATGCGTGGGGACAGTTTCTGGATCATGACATTGATCTGACCAACACGCAGACGGGGGCCGGAGCGGAGAAACTGAATATTCAAGTGCCCAAAGGAGACCCCTACTTTGACCCGGCATCGACAGGGACGCAGGTGATTCCGCTGACCCGCTCGGCGTATGACGCTGCGACGGGGACCAGCGCATCCAACCCACGGCAGCAGATCAATGCAATCACGGCTTTCATTGATGGATCACAGATTTACGGCTCGGATGAAGTGACGGCAAAGTCGTTGCGGACGTTCTCAGGAGGGCAACTGAAGACGTCGGAAGGGAACCTGCTGCCGACGGATGAGACCGGGTTTTTTGTGGCTGGGGATATCCGGGTGGATGAGAACACCGGGCTGATTGCGATGCAGACTTTGTTCATGCGGGAGCACAATCGAGTTGCCAAGGAGATGGCGACGCAAAACCCGGGTTGGAGCGATGAGGAGATCTATCAGCATGCGCGGCGCGTGGTGATCGGTGAACTGCAACGGATCACATACAACGAGTTTTTACCGGCGCTTCTGGGGTCGATCACGCTGACGCCGTACAAGGGTTACAACGCGAAGGTGAATCCAGGGGTGACCAATGAATTTGCGACGGCGGCGTACCGGTTTGGGCATAGCCTGCTGAACGACGATATCGAGTTCCTGGATAACAACGGGAATGCGACACGGGAAGAAATTTCACTGGCGGAATCTTTCTTCAATCCGGATGTGGTGAAGGAAGCGGGCATTGATGGGGTGCTGAAATACCTGGCCAGCGACAACGCCAATGAACTGGACAACAAGATCGTCGACAGCCTGCGCAACTTCCTGTTTGGCCCTCCCGGGGCGGGTGGGCTGGACCTGGCGGCGCTGAATATCCAGCGTGGACGAGACCATGGATTGGCGGACTACAACACCTCACGGACGTCGTATGGATTAAAGAAAGTGACGAGCTTTGCTCAGATCACGTCGAATGTGGATCTGCAGAAGGCGCTGAAGACGATTTACGGCGATGTGAACAAGGTGGATCTGTGGGTGGGCCTGCTTGCCGAAGACCATGTGAAGGGATCGAGCGTTGGGGAACTGACCGGGAAGATCCTGGTGAATCAGTTCACACGGCTGCGGGACGGGGACCGGTTCTGGTATCAGAATAACCTGAAAGGCGCTGAACTGAAGATGGTGGAGAAGACCACGCTGGCAGAGGTGATCAAACGCAACACGGGCACCTATAACCTGCAGGAGAATGTGTTTTTCTTCAAGACGGAAATCACCGGGAAGGTGTTCAACGATGCGAGCAAAGACGGCGTGATGCAGAAGAACGAAGCGGGTCTGGCAGGCAAGACACTTTCGCTGGTGGATGCCGAAGGCGTGGTGATCGCCACAACGAAGACGGATAAGTCGGGGGTGTACAGCTTCAAGGATATCGGGCTGGGCAAGTTCACCTTGAAGGAAGTGATGATGGAAGGGACGGTGGTGACAAGTAAGTCGCTGGCGGTGGATATCACCAAAGGATCGACGACGGTGCTGAATGTGGGAAATACCATCGAGGCGTCCAAGCCGACGCCACCGGCTAAGCCGCCGATGCAGCCCTCTGCGAAGCCGATGGAGAAGCCTGCGCCGCCACCAATGAAGCCTGAGGTGAACGTGGTGATGGAGGGGATTAAGAAAGTGGCGATGGGAGACGGGAAGTGACAAGGAAGAAGTGAGAAGTTCTGGAATAAGACAAAAGGCACGGTCAGATGACGTGCCTTTTGTCTATTTAGTTAGAGATATTGAGCAAGTTTATTCAAATTTGAAGGAGAAGAGGTCAGCTTCGCGCATGGTGAATTGGAGGTGAAGTTTTTTGTCTGAGAGCGAAGAGAGGTTTGAGGAGCCTTTCCAGGTGACGGTTTTTTCGAGGCGGTCGCCCAGCTGCATGTCGCAGTCGGAGGCAGCGAAGCCGGGGAAGGGGGCGCCGGATTCATCAAGGAGGGCGATTTTAATGGATCCGATGGCACTGGTGCGGAGGTTGAGATTGAGTTTGGATCCGGTAAAGGTGAGTGGTTTAGTGGTCCAGCGGCCGCCTTTGCCGTCGGCGTGGTAGGAGCCGAAGCCGTCGATGCGGAGGGTGTAGCGGTTCATGCGGTGGAGGCCGGTGGAATAGCCGTGCTGGTAGTAGAGGGAGAGTTCGTTGCCGGTCTGGACGACGTTGAGGGCGGCCATGTTGGTGCGGGAGACCCAGTTGCCAGGGTCTGTTCCGTTTAAGAGAAAGGCGTCGTAGCCGATACGGTCATACTTATTGTTAGCGCGGCTGGAGAAGAACATGGCATCGGAGATTTCCTCGGCATAGCGGGGAATGACTTTGTGGTCGATCATTTCCTGATCCGTGATGGCGCGGCGGTTTTTGACGAAGCGCTTTGGGAATGCGAGATAGATGTGGGGGGCGCGGAAGTAAGGCTGGGTCTGGCTGGTGTAGAACTCTTCGTCGTCGAGCCAGTCGATTTCCATCATGACAGGGTTGGACCAGTGGAGGAAGTCGGTGCTGGTGGCGCGTGCGACGGTACGTCGCCCGGCGAACTCGATCATTTCCGGACCGCCATTGTCATAGACGCGAAAATAGGCGACGTAGCAGTTTTCGTGTTCAGACCAGAATGCGATGTTCTGGGAATCGAATGCGCCTTTGTCGAAGACGGCGGCTTCCTGAATGGGTGCCCAGTTGATGCCGTCGGGTGAGCCCCACGGCTGGAGGCCACGGCGGTTTTTGCCAGAGTGGCGTTTTTTGCCGGTGAGGCAGCTTGCGAAGGCTTTGTAGCGGTGACGGGGATCGCAGAGAGGGTTGTTGTCGATGAAAGGCGAGAAGTTATGGGCGGCCTCGTGGACGGTGACGATAACGTTGTTGTCGCGGTGACCAAGGAATTCGTGGAGGCCGAAATTGGGACGGGTGAAAGTGACACCGTCGGTGGATGTGGCGAGGCATAGGCAGGTGTGTTCGCCAGCCTTGTCGCCTGAGGCGTCGACGGGCCAGCCGCGATAGTAGAGGCGGTATTCGCCCTGGTCATGGATAACGGTGCAATAGCCGCAGAAATTGCCTTCCCAGGGTTTATCGAAGCGGAGGGCTTCGTTGGCGAAGGTGGGGGAGTGCTGGACGTGGGTGAGATTTTCGAAGGAGTCGACAAGGAATTTATCGACCATGAGTTCGCGACGAGAGCCGAGGTGGATCATGTGTATATGCCTGGATTGAATGAGGGTGGAACGACTCAGCGCAAGGTCCGCTAGCTTGGTGCTTTGCCGAAGGGAACGGGGCGAAAAGAGCGGAGCCATGTTATATGGCCTGGGTTGAAAAGTTCAGGCGATCATGGGTACAACTATGCGCCATGAGCACAACACAACGCAAGAATCCGCGGCCGGCCATGGTGGTTTACACGCTTTCGGAGGCACTGACGCCGACGCGGGTGGAGGTTTATAAAAAGACGGCGGAATATGAATTGAAGATTCATATTTATGAGCCTGCGGGACACAAGGCGGGGGACAAACGGGCGTGTGCGTTTGCGCTGCATGGCGGGGGGTGGACGGGTGGTGAGCCGTGGATTTTTGATACGTTTGCGGAGCATTTTGCGCGAATGGGGATGGTGGGGATCAGCGGGCAGTATCGGTTGATCGGGAAAGAGCCGAACGTGACGCCGTTTGAGTGCGTGAAGGATGGGCGGTCGCTGGTGCGGTACCTGAAGGCGAATGCGGTGCGGCTGGGGATCGACCCGGAGAAGATCGTGGCGGGTGGGGGATCGGCGGGAGCGCATGTGGCGGCGGGGACTGCGCTGTTTGAAGGGGTGGATGAGTCGACGGATGACCTTTCAATTTCAGCCATGCCGGCGGCGATGCTGCTGTATTACCCGGTGATTGATACATCAGCGGATGGGGGATATGGGAATAAGAAGTGCGGCGAGGAATGGGAGAAGATCTCGCCGGCGCACAATGTGATGCCGGGGGGCGTGCCGACGTTTCTGGCGGCGACCAAGACGGATCCGACGACGCCTTATAAGGGTGTGGAGCGGTATGAGAAGGCGATGGCGGAGGCAGGGAATGTGTATGAGTCGGTGATCAAGGAGACCGGGCCGCACGGGTATTTTTTGTATGACCTTGAGATGTATAAGGAAGTGATGGAGAAGAGCCGGGAGTTTTTGGCGAAGGTGGGGGTTATTTGAAGTGCGTTCCGGGGGTTGGGTCATGGGTTGTGTCTGAGAAGAAAGCGAAAGGCGACCCTCGGGTTTTGAACAAGCCTGGGGGGTGTTTTGTGGCTTGGGGAACAGGGATGCGTATGATGATGGACCTGGATGTTTTTGGTGTTTAACTGCGAGGTTTGACGATGAACTTGAAGGCGCGCATTTTTCCTGCGGTGGATGCACGATGGATTGCCCAGACGTTTGCTTTCAAGCGGGAGGTGACGCGGCCTGACCCGGTGACGGACACGTGGATGCATCCTGGGCAGGTGTATGGGAGCGTGCTGCGGGATAACGCTGGACAATGGCGGATGTGGTACCTGGATGACCCGGTGTATACGGAGCATTTTGCGACGAGCAGGGATGGGAAGAAGTGGGAGACACCTGCGCTGAACCTGGGGCTGGTGAACGTTAAGGGGGGAGCGACACTGACGAATGCGGTAATGACCAGTCCGCAGAAGGATAAGAATGGGCGATGGCTGTCGGGTATTCAAGGGCCGGAAGGGTTTTGCGTAATCGACAACACCGTTACGCCGCACCCGGCGAGCAAGGCGCGGTTTACGGCGATGTACCTGGCGCGTTGGATGGAAGATTCGGGGGTTCGTAAGACGGGGCTGTGCTTTGCGTTCAGTGAGGATGGAATCCATTGGGAAGCGGGGGAGAATAACCCTGTGCTGACGGGGTGGATGGATACGGGAAACGTGTTTTTCTATGACACGCGGATCAAGAAATATGTGATTTATGGACGGCCCAATGCGTTTGTGGATCGGGTGACGCATGCGAACCGTTTGATCGGACGGTCGGAGAGCGAAGACCTGGTGAACTGGACGCCTTACCGGACGGTGCTGGACACGGATGATCTGGATGCGGACCCGATGACGTTTTTGGATGAAGCGGCGCTCAGGGCGGGGGGAAATGTGAGCAAGGCGCAGCAAGCCGCGGCGTGGCAGGCGATCACCGAAGGGGCGACGAAAGCAGAGCGGGCGCTGATTCGCGGACGCAACAAGCAGTGGTATGGACTGACGGTGTTTCCCTATGGTGAGTTGTATCTGGGCGTGGGGATGATGTACGACATTCCTTCGGGGTCTATGTGGCTTGAGCTTTTGCACAGCTATGACGGGTTGGATTGGCGACGAGAATCGGTGCGCAAGCCTTGGGTGGATTTTGAGCAGGGGCGATGGGATTATCCGATGCAGGTGCCGATTGCCAGCCCGCCTGTGCAGGTGGGGGATGAAGCGTGGTTTTATTACAGTGCTACGCGCAAGGGGCACCATCAATCGAGCAATGAGATGAGTGCGACAGGGAATGAGCCGCTGAGGGTGATCGGGGCGTGCAAGGTGAAGAGCGACCGTTGGGTGGGATACGTGGCGGGGGCGCGCGAGGCGGAATTGCTTACGCAGCCGATGACGGGTGTGGTTGGCGAGGTGACCGTGAATGCACGGGTGGCTGAAGGAGGGGAGTTACGGGCAGAGTTGTGTGATGGGGATGGGAGGGTGATTGAAGGGTTTGGATTGGGGGATTGTGAGGTCTTGACGGGAGATCGACTGACGCATCGTGTGGTGTGGAAGGGGGGAATGCCGCGGGCGAGTGGAGCGTGGAGATTGAGGCTGGTGGGGAGATCGGTGACGGTGTTTGGGGTTGGGGTGGAGGGAATGAGTTCCGGGTCCTGAGTCCTGAGTCGAAGAGGAAGATACAGCCCACCATCGGGTTGTGGGCCACCCGAAAATGTGGGGTAAATAAAACAGCCGACCGGTAGTGGGCCGGTCGGCTGTTAGTGGTATCAATCGCGGAAACGTTCCTGGCGGATACGCGATGGATCAGAATTGGAGTTGGAATTGAGCGCGGAGAGCGACCTGGTTTTCGGCGGTGACGCCGGAGTTGGTCATCACGTCCGGGAGGAGGCCGGCGCCGGAGAAGGTGCCGCCCGCGGTGCCGCCGAGAGCCGCAGCATTGACGCTGTCGATTGCCCACACCATATCGAGGGTGAACTTGGCATCATGCTTCTTGAAGTACCAGTTGTAACCGGCGGTGATGAGGTTGACGTCATGCGCGGTGTTGACGCCGGCACCGGGAGCGGTGTTGCCGAAGGTGGCGGCGGCCGGGTCTTCATTGCGGCTACGGTCGAAGGTGATGTATTCGTAGCGGATGAAGGGTTCGATGACGTCGGGGATGACGAAGTAGCTGGCCTGGGTCATGAAGCCGTAGTCGGAGTATTGAGCGCCGGGGTTGCCCTGAGCACCGACGCCGCCCAGGGGGCTGCCGCCGGAGAGGCCGTGATGGCCGTAGACGGAGGCGAAGAGGCTCAGGCCGTTGGCCTTGTA
>CAZGOM010000163.1:0-12409 GCA_964527265.1 uncultured Phycisphaeraceae bacterium
TGGTGAAGGCGGCGTTTTGATGCGTGAGGAGATCGGTGCCTTTGTGGTAGTGGCCAGAGAGGGAGAAGATGTTTTTGCCGGAGTCGGTGATGCGTTTGACGAGCCAGTCGGACTCGAAATAGGTGTGCGGGTAGCCTTTGTTGAGCTCGGGGGTGACGACGTAGTGTTGGAGGTGGAGCTGGTGTTGCGGGCCGTGCGCGAGGGCGGTGTCGAAGAGGATGCGCTCGCGGTCGAGACGGCGGGGGATGTGGGCGGACCATTCGCGGTCGCAGAAGCGGTAGACGCGGCAGACGCCTTCAGAAGTGGGGAGATCAAAGGTGTTTTGGGTTTGGTCGAAGACTTTCCAGAGTGTGGGTTGGTGGTCGTGGTTTCCGGGGACGACCATGTAGGGGATGCCGGATTGGTCGAGGAGGTCTTTGAAGAGGCGGTAATCACGCTCGGCATCGATGAGCCAGGGGGCGGGCTCATAGTCGTAATAGTCGTCGGGAGTGAGGAGGAATTCGGGGACATCGAGGAGATCGCCGGTGAGGGCGAGGAAGTCGATTTTTTCGGATTTGAGGCGGGTGAGGGCTTTGGCGAAGAGATCGGGCATGAGGCGGCTGCGGCGGTTAATGACGGCGGAGGAGCCGGGGAGGAAATGGCGGGCGTGGAGGTCGGTGATGTGGGCGATTCTGAGGGCGGGGTATTGCATGGAAAGAGAATAACAAGGAAGCATTTTCGAGAGGGGTGATGTTTGAGAGTGTCGGAGTTTCAGAGCGCGTGGGAAAGTTCGATTAGGGCGCGGATTTATGAAGAGGTGGTGGGATGCGATGTGCTTGAGTGCGGCTGGTGAGTAAAGATTTTTAACACGAGTGACACGATTCTCAAGATTTACATGGTTTGTTTTTGGAGATTGGAGTATGAGGTTGTTATCGGGGGGGGGTAAATGGTTTCGTTGAATGGAACATTTGGGTTTGTTGCAGGTTCATGATTTGGGGGTAGGCTTTACGTCCGTTTGGCGGCGGCCCTCATCCCAACCCTCCTTCTCAGAGAGGGGGTTGCAATAATTACCCTTATTTTTCTGGAGAATTTGCGTGTCACAGGCTCCCTTGATGCTTTCGATTTCCGGGTTGCGTGGGTTGATTGGCCAGTCGCTTACGCCGGTGGTGGCGGCGAAGTATGGCGCGGCGATCGGGCAATGGCTTAAGACAACCGCGGTGGGGGCGCCGACGGTGGTGGTGGGGCGCGATAGCCGTCCTTCGGGGGAGATGATTGAGGCAGCGGTGGTGTCAGGTTTGATTGCGACGGGGTGCAAGGTGGTGAAACTGGGGATCGTGACGACGCCGAGCGTCGGGGTGATGGCGGAGGAACTGAAGGCGGACGGGGGGATTGTGATCACGGCGAGCCACAACCCGATCATCTGGAACGGCATCAAAGTGCTGCGGCATGACGGCGTGGCCCCGCCGCCGGAGCAGGCGAAGATCATCATCGACACGTTCAAGAACGATGGCGCGGCTTATGCGCCTGTGGAAGGGCTGAGCCCGGTTTCGGTGAACGACAAGACCAATGAAATCCACGTGGCGCGGGTGCTGGCGAATGTGGATGTGGAACTGATTAAGAAGAAGAAATTCAAGGTGGTGCTGGACAGCGTGCATGGCGCGGGGGGGGAAGCGGGGGCGATGCTGCTGAGGGCGCTGGGTGTGGAACTGGTGCATCTTTATGCCGAGCCGACGGGGCTGTTTCCACATATTCCCGAGCCGACGCGGGAGAACCTGGCTGGTTTGTCGGAAGTGGTGCGGCAGCACAAGGCGCATGTGGGCTTTGCGCAGGACCCGGACGCGGACCGGCTGGCGATCATCGATGAACTGGGGCGGTATATCGGTGAGGAGTGCACGCTGGCGCTGTCGGCGATGGAAGTGATGTCAGGCGGGACGGGGCTTAAGCCAGGCGGGGTGGCAGTGGCGAACCTGTCGACGAGCCGAATGATCGACGATATCGCAGCGACGCACGGCGGGCGGGTGGTGCGCACGGCGGTGGGCGAGGCGAATGTGGCGGCGGCGATGCGGCTGGAGGGGGCGAGCATCGGCGGCGAAGGCAACGGCGGGGTGATCTGGCCGAAGGTGATCCACGTGCGCGACTCCCTGGCGGGGATGGCGCTGGTGCTGCAATTCCTGGCGCGAAGCGAGAAGGGGCTGTCCAAGCACGTGGATGCGATCAGCAAGTATTCAATCATCAAAGACAAGATCGACCTGAAGCCGGGGATGGCAGAGAAGATCCGTCCGGCCCTGATGGAGCGGTTCGCCAGCCAGAAGCTGGACACGCAGGATGGCGTGCGCATCGACTGGGAAGATGCGTGGGTGCATGCGCGGACGAGCAACACGGAGCCGATCATGCGGATCATCGCAGAGGCACCGACGGAAGTGCGGGCGCGGGAGTTGATCAGCGATGTGCGCAAAGCCTTGGGGCTTTGAAGCCCAGTCGCGGGTTCCGAGTCCTGGGTCCTGAGTCGAAGATATTAAAGAGTTAGGAGAAGGCCCGAGGTATCGGGCCTTTTTCTATGGGTGGGAGGGCAGGAGGTTGGCGGTGTTACAGAGCTGTTACATGGGAGACGGGAATGGGGGGATAGGCTTGGGGGTGTCAGCTTGATCAAACATTCCATTCTGGAGGTGTCGCCATGTTCAGGTTTAAAAAGTTCGCGGTGTCGGCGGTTTTAGCTGGTGGGGCGGTTTTGGGGGCTCATGGGGTTGGGCTTTATGCGCAGGCGGGAGACGCCAAGCCCGGGGCGCCTGGGACGACAACCACCACCACGGTAACGACGGTGACCAAAACGACGACCGTAACGGTGACACCGGTCGAGGCCAAACCGGTGATACAGATCGCGCTGCTGCTTGATACTTCCAACAGCATGGATGGATTGATCGGGCAGGCGAAGATGCAGCTTTGGAAAGTGGTGTCGGACCTGGCGTTTGCGCGCTGCAATGGGGAAAAGCCGCGGCTGGAAGTGGCGTTGTACCACTACGGCACGCCATCGCTGGGAGATTCTACGGGGTATGTGAAGCAGCTTTTGCCGTTCACGGATGATCTGGACCTGGTGTCGGAGAAGCTCTTTGCGCTGACAACCAATGGGGGCGATGAATATTGCGGAACGGTGATTCAGACCGCGGTGAAGGATCTGGCGTGGTCGGACCGGCCAGGGGTGTATCGGGCATTGTTTATTGCTGGGAATGAGCCGTTCAACCAAGGAAAGGTTGATTATCGGCAGGCTTGCGAGCAGGCGGCGGGGAAAAAGATACGCATCAACACGATTTTCTGCGGCGTACAGAGCGAAGGCGTAGCCACGCTTTGGAAGGATGGCGCGACGATTGGGCAGGGCAGTTACGCGAGCATCGACCAGAACCAGGCGATCGTGGAGGTGAAGACGCCATACGACGATGATTTTTCAAAGCTGAATGTGAAGTTGAATGCCACTTATATCCCCTATGGCGCGCAGGGGATGGAGAGCCAGCAACGCCAGACGTCAGCGGATATGAGCTCATCGGGCCGGATGTACGACCGGGCGGGTGCGAAGGCGTCGTCCCTTTACAGCAACTCGAAATGGGATGCGGTGGACGCCAGGAAAACCGGCGTGAAAGTGGAGGAGATGGATGCCAAAAGCCTACCGGAGAATATGAGGAAGATGACGCCCGCCGAGCGGACGGAGTATGTGGAGAAGATGGCGCAGGAGCGCGCGAAAATCCAAAAGGAGATCGTGGAGCTGACGCAGAAGCGGCAGGAATTTATCGCTAAGAATGCGAAGGAGACCAAGGCCAACGACACGCTGGGCGGGGCTTTGACCGGCGCGGTGCGCGAGCAGGCCAAGAGCGCGGGGTTTGTGTTTGTGGAGAAGAATTAAGGGCGTGCGGCAGGGGCGGGCTACGACTTCTCATCCCTTCGGGATTAAGGAAGGCCCTGGGCTGGAGGGATGCAGGCGCGTGAAAGACATGAGCTGGTCGGAGTGCGGCCTATTACTTAACGAACGGGGTATTGTCTGTTGGGGATCCAACGAGACACTGGCGCAAACGTCAGTGGCAATGGGGAGGTGGTGTCCTGCTGAAGGGGGGCACTTATGTCGGGGAGTGCGGTGATTGGGAGCCGGCGGGACGCCGGCGCTCCCGGTTATTGAGGCAGTGCGGCTTCGTTGAAGGGGTTGACGTATTTGCGGTCGCCGGCCATGCCTTCGGGGATGAGTGAGAAGCCGAAGACGAGTTCGTCGTTGATGGTGTCGTAGCGGGAGATGACGACGACGCGGAACTGGGGGATTTTGCGGACGAGGGAGAGCTCGATGCCGCGCATCTGGCCGTATTCAAAGTCGTAGGTCTGGCGGTAGGTGACGTGGTACTTGGGGGTGAGGCGGTAGTTGAAGCCGAAGCCCAGGAGGTCGGAGCCGATGCGGTCGACCTTGTTGTAATCCATGAAGGTGGAGAGGGAAGCGTCGTGCTGCATGACGAGGCCGCCGCGGTACTGGGAGACGTAATCGTCTTCCATGTTGTAGGTGATTTCGCCGGTGGAGGAGAGGGAGTCGGAGATGGCCCAGAGGACGTCGGAGTGGAAGTGGTCGCCGCCGGTGGAGTATTCGGGCTGGTAGGAGAAGTAGCGGGCGAGGGTCTGGTTGTTGTTGGCGGTGGAGTTCTGTTTGATGTAGTCGGTGTTGACGGTGAGCCAGTCGACGCTGCGCCAGCGACCGCCGCCGCCGCGTTGGGTCTGGAAGGTGTTGCGAAGGCCGGCTTTGAAGCCGGAGGAGTTCTGGATGCCTTCAACGTCTGGGTCGTAGATGGGGATGTTGCCGTCGGGGACAGTGGAGCCGGTCATGAAGATGTCGGCGTTGGGCTCGACGATGTGGTTGAGGCGGTTCATGTCGAGGATGCGGGAGTCGACATTTTCATAGGAGCGGCTGAACTTGGTGGAGAAGCGTGTGCCGACGGCGCCCCAGAGGCGGTATTGGTTGTACTGGCCGTTGCCCATGTAATCGCGGAATTCGGAGTCGTAAGCGGTGAGGCGGCCGGAGGCGTAGGGGGAGGCATCAAGGAAGCCCATTTTGAAGGGAGCGGCGATTTCATGGCGGCTGTCGAGGCGGGCGATGTCGCGGCTGGGGACGCCGATGGATTCGTAGTATTGGTCCCAGGGGGTATTGGAGAGGAAGCCGAACTGAGCGAGGCTTTGCGCGTCGGTGAATCCGCGGTCGCTGGGGGAGTCGGTGCCGGGACGGGCGCGCATGTTGGAGAGGCGGTTTTCGGTGTAGTAGGTGAAACGGTCGTCGAAGAGGCTGGTGCCGACGCGGTAGTAGCCCAGTTCGGGGAGCTTGTCGACGGTGTAGCCGGGGACCTGGAGGATCTGAGTGTTCTGCTTGGCGTTGTTGACGTCGTATTTGGTCAGGAAAGTGAACGAGGCGTCGTCTTTCTGTTGCTGGAGATAGACGGAGGTTTCGTAGGGTTTGGAGGCGTCGGCTTGTTCGGTGAAGAAACGTTCGAGGAAGGTTTTGCCGCCGGCGTAGCCCATTTCGAAGGAGGCGGACCATTCATCGGAGAGGAGCTCGCGGTGTTTGAAGTCCATATAGCCGCGCTGATTGCCGGTGAAATCGACATCGTTGCGGTTGGCGATCTGGTCGTCGCCGGTGTCGTAGGCGAGGAGGTAACCGTTGAATGAGCCGTAGGAGTGTGAGGTTTCCCAGTTGGTTTCGAGGCCGAAGCCTGGTCCGTTACGGCCCATGTAATCGAAGTTTGTGGTGGCGCTCATGCCTGGGACGGGTTCGATGCCTGTGAGTGCGAAGACGTCCCAACGCGTTTCAATGAGGGGGCCGCGGCGGTTGGAATAGCCGACCTGGACGCCGCGGTTGGGTGTCTGGGTGGTGGGGTCGCCTTTTAGGGAAGGCCAGACGAAGATGGGGGTCTGGCCGACCTTGATCTGGGTGTTCTTGGCTTCGAAGGTGAATTTGGGGGCAGTTGAGCCATCGGCGGTGGTGGCAAACCCCATGCGCTGCATGGGTGTTTCAAGGGTTGCCGGCTGGGTGGTGGGCTGTGTGGTGGCGACGGGCTCCATGCCGGGGAGGCCGGGCATGGAGGAGTTGCCGGCGGGGGAGCCGGGAGCCGGGGGTGCAATCTCAGGGGTCTCGACGTTGAAGATGAGTTTTTCGGCCGCGAGTGAGATGTGCGGCTCATAGAAGGCGCTGGTGGTGAGCGTGGCGTCGTTTGCGGTCCACTGGGTGCGGGATTCCTGGCGGAGCTCCTGGGCGCGGATGTAGATGTTGATCTGTTTCTTGACGTCGTAGGCGTACATGACGGCCTGGAGGATGCTGGCCTTGTTGAACTGGTTGTCGTAGTAGACGCGCGGGGCGCGGATGGTGTAGTCGTTGACGCTGACGATGACGTTGTCTTCGAGGTAGACACCAAGGATTTGGGAAGAGTCGATTTTGCGTTGTGCGACGCTGGAGGCGGCTTCGGCCTTGATGAAGACGACGACGTTGTCGGCGGAGAGGGAGGCGTCGATCTTGTTTGTGCGGTCAAGGTACATCAGGCGTGCCTGGCCTTGGAGGACGAGGGTGTACTCGCCGGTTTTGCCGGGCTGGGCAACATATTTATCAGCGACGAAGAGGAGCTGGGAGCCGTTTGGAAGGATGTTTTTGTCACCGACGAGGCGAATGGGGTTGCCGGTTTCCGGGTCGATGACGATGTTGTCGCCAGGGGGGCCACCGACGCCGGGGGTTTCCGCGGAGGCAGAGGGGCGGGTGGTGGGCGGGGCGTTGATGGGTGCGGGGGCTTCTTTGCCGGAGTGGGCGATTTTTTCGATGACGCTGAAGTCGTTGGCGTAGCGGTCTTTGCGGATTTCGGTGCGGCGCTGGCGGCGCAGGTCGAGCATTTCCTTGGTGAAAAGGGGGCCACCTGGGGGGACGGGGAGGACGGATTGGTCAAGCTCGGCGTAATAGCGGTTGATGCGGTCCTTGCCGGCGTTGACGAAGGGGTCTCCCAGGATGGGGTCTTTGGTGAGGGAGTAGGTCTTGATGATGGGCTTGCCGGTGGTGGAGGCGGTGACGAGCAGGTGGGCGCCTTCGGCGGTGATGGGGCCTTTGCCGGCGAGGGGTTTGGCGTTCTGGATGTAGACGGCGATGTGCTTGATGGGGAGGCCTGGTTGGGCTTCCTTGTCCATGCGGATGAACATTTTGTCGCCGCGGAAGCCGAAGTTGCCGATGGAGAAGACTGCGTCCTGCTCAAGGAGGAGCATGTCGGTCTTGCCTTCGACCCAGACAGCGACCTTGGCGGCGGAGTAAGTGGCGTCTTCCTTGAGGAGGGGCTCAGCCAGGGCAGACTTGAATTTGGGAGGCGGAGATTTGGGTGTTGCCGGCTGGGTGGGCGGCTGGGAGTCCGCGGTGGAGACGGGGTTTGGGGTTTGGGCCTGGAGGAAACAGACGGTTAAGAGCGTGATGCACAGTAATGCTAAAGCTTTAGTGGTGATGGATTTATAAATGGACTGGGTGCGGTTCCCCTGGGCCAGGGATGCCGGGAAAGGCAAGGCTGGCGGGCGGGCGTTTTGGATCGCACGTCGGGGGGGTATCACGAGGGTTCAAGCGTTCCTGTGCAGGGTAAAGCGCGATTATAGGGTTTGGCTGAAAATCGGCCAAATGGGCGGAATAGAAGAGGGGCTTTTAAGGAGGGGGTGAGTCGGAGTTGCAAGGCGATTGGAATTTGGAGGGTGGCGAGCGTTTGATGGTTTGGGTTGGTGGCGGCTGGAGCGGAGGTGGGGTACAAAGCCGGGTTAGTGGAGTTTCGGGGTGAGTGGCCTTTTTGGGTTTAATGAGGAGATGCGACCATGGCGGCATCAGAGCATGATGGAGACGAGGGTGAGTCGAAAGAGGAGAAGGAGCCCAAGGCGCGGTTTTATTGGGAAGAGACGCCTTCGATTTATGTGCATGTTTCGGGGCATGTGAAACCCGGACAGGTGGGGCTGAGCCAGGGAGGGGAGGTATTGCCGGACGAAGCGCGGGCGGTGGCTGCGGAGGGAGGTGTGCAATGGAGTGCGGGCGCGCGGGACGGGGTGCTGACGCACCACATGACCGGGCAAAGCGAAACGGAGGATCGCGAGGCCGTGGCGAACGGTGTATTGGACCTGGTGGTGGCGTATTGCGATGACCCGACGGACGCGAACAAGCAGAAAGTTCATGCCTATTTGTGCGACAAACAGGTGATCGACTTTGTGGACCCGTTCATGGTGGGGCTGGTGAAAGACCGGCAGCCGGACCCGTCTCTGGTGTATGAACTGGCGCGGTCGCTGGCGGTGGAGTCGCCGGACCGGGAGCCGGTGAAGCTGGGTGTGGCGCTCTTGGGCGTGTTTCAGGGGTTTGCGCAGCAGAGCATGTTCAAGACGCTGGGGCGGCATGATGAGTTCACGCTGTTTTGCGTGGTGGCGCTCAAGTCAACGCTGGAGAAGCCCGACGAGGACATCTGGGAACTGGCACGGAATGTGACGGGATGGGGCCGCGTGGCCGCGGTGGAACGGCTGGCGGGGACGGAGCATGCGCAGATCCGGGAATGGATGCTGCGGGAGGGTTTTAGAAATACGGTGATGAATGAATACCTGGCGTTCACTTGCGCGGAAAGCGGTGGGTTGAGGGCGGCCATGGGGCGGGACCGTGTGGATGATGAACTGCTGGACGCGGCGGGGGAGATTTTGAGGGCGCTTTTAAATCGCAACGGCCCGGCGCAGGACATCAATGATTATGACGATGCCGCGCAGGTGGTGGAGTCGTATTTGAGGCACATGGGGAACCGGAAGGCGACGCCGGAGCGCGTGGCGGCGGTGAAGGCGGTGCGCAGGTGGCTGGACCAGCCGGAGCAGGATTGGGACACACGTGAGCAGATTGCGTTGCGGAAGGATTCGCTGGCGCTGTGTGATGGTGTTTTAGGAAAGTGGGCGTAAAGGTGGGGAATTAAGAGTGACGGGGAAAATGACTTATCTCTTGTGCTTGGGGGCGGATTTTGTTTAGATAGTCGAACACCATGTCGTGTGCGGGTTTGGTTCCAACATTTCCCGGAGGATACGGCGATGGGGCAAATCAAGCACATAGGCGGGTTCACGCTGCTGGAATTGCTGGTGGTGATTGCGATCATCGCGGTGCTGGTGTCGATGCTGGTGCCGACTTTGGCCAAGGCGCGGGAGCAGGCGCGGCTGGTGCAGTGCCAGATCAATTTGAGGCAGCAGTATCAGGCGGTGGCTCAATATCAGGTGGATAACCGGGAGCAGATGCCGATTTTGTACAACACGCAGAACGCGGTGCCGCCGGAGGCCAAGAGCTGGTACCGGCAGGTTGCGCCGTATTTGTTTTCAGTGGCGGATCAGTACAAGTACGACAATGTGGGGAATTCGGCTGCTCTGGACGGCAACTTGAGGTATTACGCGTTTGCGCAGAAGGTGTTTCAATGCCCATCGACCAATGGGCCCAAGCGGGGGAACTGGTGGGACGGCGGGGTGGGGAGCGCGACATTCTGGGGGAGTTACATGGCGAACGGATTTTTTGCGAATGACAAGTTCGGGGTGTGGCAGCCGACGGGGCCGTGGGGCTATTACCATATTTCATCGCATCCGGTGACGGGGAGCCAGTATCGTGCGCCAGCGATGCCCCACGGCGGAAACAGCAACAAGGGATCGGTGGTGATCGTGGCGGAGAGCCCGCTGCACGACAACCACAGCAGCGCGGGGGGGTGGATGTTTTATACGCCGGACCACGGGTGGATTTCATCTTTTGACATCAAGCTGCATGCGGGGTCTGTGAACGGGCTTTGCTCGGATGGGCGTGTGATTACGCTGAACAATGCGAATGCGGGGAATGTGGAGGCCTGGGCGCGGTCGGTGTATCACTGAGGAAGTCGCGCGTCCTGTGTCCTGAGTTGAAGAGTTTAAGAGGGATCATTCGGAGTTCGGAGTCCAGAGTTGAAGAGTGAAGCGGTTCCATGGGGGAGGGGTTGTGTTCTTGTTGGTGTGGTTAAGGCGGGGCTTGGGGCCGTCGTGTGATGGCTGGAGAGGGGTTTCGCTTTTTTTGGCGAGTCGGCGATAATCCTTTGTCCGGAATAACCAATAAGAGAAAAAGCAACCATGGCGAACGCATCCGAAGGCTCAACAAAGATCATTTATTCGATGGTGGGGGTGTCCAAGAAGCACGAGAAGAAAGAAGTGCTGAAGGATATTTATTTGTCTTATTTCTATGGCGCAAAGATCGGCGTGCTGGGTTTGAACGGGTCGGGTAAGTCGTCGTTGCTGCGCATCCTGGCGGGGGTGGATAAGAACTTTGAGGGGACGATCCAGATTTCGCCGGGGTACACGGTGGGGTTTTTGCCGCAGGAGCCGCAGCTGGATGAGAACGCGACGGTGCTGGACATCGTGCGGCAGGGGGCGAAGGCGACGTATGACCTGATCGAAGAATACAACAAGATCTCGGACCAGCTCGGCGAGCCGATGTCCGATGAGAAGATGAACAAGCTGCTGGACAAGCAGGGGGCGCTTCAGGAGAAGCTGGACCAGACGGATGCATGGAATGTGGATTCGGCGCTGGAGCTGGCGATGGACGCGCTGCGCTGCCCGCCGGCGGATGCGCCGATCAAACGGCTTTCGGGTGGTGAAAAGCGGCGCGTGGCGCTGTGCAGGCTGCTGCTTGAGAAGCCTGACGTGCTGCTGCTGGACGAACCGACCAACCATCTTGACGCGGAATCGGTGGCATGGCTGGAACAGCATCTGCAGCGGTATGAGGGGACCGTGATCGCGGTGACGCATGACCGATACTTCCTGGACAACGTGGCGACGTGGATTTTGGAACTGGACCGCGGCGCGGGGATCCCGTGGAAGGGGAACTACACATCGTGGCTGGAGCAAAAGAGCGCGCGGCTGGCGATAGAAGAAAAGCAGGAAACCAATCGGCAGAAGGCGCTTAAGCGCGAACTGGAATGGGTGAAGAAGAGCCCGCAGGCGCGGCAGAGCAAGAGCAAGGCGCGTCTGGATGCGTATGACAAGATGGTGGCCGAGCAGCAGGACAAGCGTGCATCGGAAGTGGAAATCTATATTCCACCGGGCCCGCGGCTTGGAAACAACGTGATCAAGGCGCAGGGGCTTTCCAAGAGCTTTGGGGAGCGGCTGCTGTTTGAGAACGTGACGTTCTCACTGCCGCCCAACGGCATCGTGGGGATCATCGGGCCCAACGGCGCGGGTAAGACGACGCTGTTCCGGATGATCGCGGGGCATGAGAAGCCGGATGCGGGGACGCTGAAGCTGGATGAGGCGGTGAAGCTGGCGTATGCCGAGCAGACGCGCGATGCGCTGGCGGATGAGCAGCCGGTGTGGTCTGCGATTTCCGATGGTGCGGAAGTGTTTAAGCTGGGGACGATGGAGATGAACGCACGTGCCTACGCGGCACGGTTTTCATTCACCGGGCAGGATCAGCAGCAGAAAGTGGGCACGCTTTCGGGCGGGCAGCGCAACCGCGTTCACCTGGCGCGGATTTTGAAGAGCGGGGCCAATGTGCTGCTGCTGGACGAACCGACCAACGACCTGGACGTGAACACAATGCGGGCGCTGGAAGATGCACTGGAAGGCTTCCCCGGCTGCGCGGTGGTGATTTCGCATGACCGGTGGTTTCTGGACCGCCTGGCGACGCACATCCTGGCGTTTGAAGGGGATTCGCAGGTGAAGTGGTTTGAGGGCAACTTCAGCGCCTACGAGGCGGACCGCAAACGCAGGCTGGGCCTTGAGGCGGATCAACCGCATCGGATCAAGTACCGGTCGCTGACGCGGTGATGCAGGGGGGAATGCGATCAGGCTTTGCGTGCGGAGCTGGATTTCATGCCGGTCTTGGTCATCACGGCGTCGAGGGTGTTGACCAGGAGGTTTGCGCCGGCGTCGATGGTGTCGGTGACGCGCTTGGTGGCGCTGTCCATGGTCTGGTTGACGGTGTCGGTGATGTCGCGTGAGGCTTCGCGGGTTTTGCGTTTTGCGGGGGCGATCTTGCGGGTGACTTTGGTCTTGGCTGCGGCGAGGTGCTTTTTGACCTTGGTGCCGGAGACCTTGGCCTTGGTGGCGACTTTTTTGACCGCGGTCTTTGCGGTTCTGGTGGCGGTTTTGGCAGTGGATTTAACTGCTGACTTGGCGGATTTCGCGGTGGAAGCTGAGCGGGTTTTCATGATCGGGCTCCTTGAGGGTTGGTGTTCATTTACACGCTAAGCCAAGGAGGGAGGATGGGGTATCGGATGATTACTGAGCGGAGTATCGGTGGGAATCAGCAGGTGATGGTTTGGATGTGGCCGGCTTTGCCGTAGGGGAGGAGTTCGCCGTCCCGGGTGATGATGGTGTGGTCTGCTCCCAAAAATTGGTGCCAGATGATATGAGAGTCTCTATCGGGGCCAAATTGCCCCAAGGA
>CAZGOM010000164.1:0-12409 GCA_964527265.1 uncultured Phycisphaeraceae bacterium
GCGGGGGTGGTAGTCTTTTGTGGTCAAAACTTAACCCCCAACTCAGAAAGAACTAAGACCATGTCAGTCACTCCCTCGTTTGGTATCCAGAGCTGGTGCTATCGGAACTTTAAGACCATTCCCGTTTTGGCCAAGGGGCTCAAGGACGCGGGCGTGAGTGCGACGGAACTGTGCGGCGTGCAGGCGGATTTTTCCAAGCCTGAGACGTTTGATGCGCGGATCGCCGAGTTGAAGACGGCTGGGATCAAGGTGCTTTCGATCGGCGTGCAGTATCTTTCGACCAATCCGGCCGACCGGAATAACTTTGAATTCTGCAAAAAAGTGGGCTGCAAGTACATGAGCGTGACCTTCAGCCCCGATGGGATGTGGGATGCGTTCAAGGCGGCGGAAAAGCTGGCCGAGGAATATGACATCAACCTGGGCATCCACAACCATGGCGGGTATGACTGGCTGGGCAATGCGCCGATCCTGGAATATGTGTTTAAGAACACGGGCAAGCGCATCGGCCTGACGCTGGACACGGCGTGGGCAATTGATGCGAAGCAGAACCCGGTGCAATGGGTGGAGAAGTTCGGCGATCGGCTTCACGGCATTCACGTGAAGGACTTTACGTATACCCCCGACCGGGAGCCGCACGATGTGGTGATCGGTGAGGGGAATCTGAACCTGCCTGCATTTACCCAGGCGCTCAAGAAGGTCGGGTTTAAGGGTTTCACCGTGATCGAATATGAAGGCGATGTGGAGAACCCGGTGCCGGCGCTGGCCAAGTGCGTAGAGAAGCTGAAGGCACTGGTCTGAGTCCAGCCTCACGCGTCCTGAGTCTTGTGTCGTAAGATAGAAGATGTTGAAGAGTCTCAGAGATGGGATGGTTTTGGCATGGACGCAGCGACGGAGGCGGACCGGGTCTGGTTGAAGGCGCGGCTTGGGCGGACGGCCCGGGGGCTGCGGGGCGTTGCCGTGCGCAGGGAGGATGGCATGCCGGCGGTGATTGTGACCGACCCGTTGGTGAAGGGGGCCGGCGGGAAGGTGTTGCCATTTCCGACGGTGTATTGGCTGGTGTGCCCGGATCTGGCGACCCAATTGGCGCGGCTGGAGATGGTGGGAGAGATCGCCCGGATGCAGGCTGTTGTGGATGCTTCGCCGGAGAAGCATGAAGCGATTAGGGCGGACCATGAGGCGTACATTGAGGCACGGATGGCATTGTTGTCGGGTGAAGACCAGGCATGGCTGACGGCGCATCCGGCGATTGAGGCGCAGATGAAAAGTGTGGGGATCGCGGGGATGGTGGACTGGCTGCAGGTGAAATGTTTTCACGCGCAGTATGCGTTTCATCTGGTGCGGGCGACGGTGGTGGGGGGGATGATCGCGGGAATACGCGATCATGTGAAGGTGGATGGGTGAGAGTAGAAAGTGGAGCGGGTTGGGAGGCGATTTTAGAGAGTGCGGGGCATGTCGACGCCGAAGAAGAGGATCCAGACGCGGCGCCAGTTCTGGGTGTTGTTGGGGCCGGTGTAGTGGAGTGTTTTGGGAGCGTGGATGGTGCAGCCGCCTTTAGGGATGGGGCAGGCGACGGCTTTGGAGGTGTCTGTGCCGAGGGTTTCGAGGGTGTGGACGGCGGGGTCGTTTCCGACGGGCTGGTGGGGGAGGAGTGAGATGAGGTTAGAGTGTGGGATGAACTGCATGCAGCCGGAGTCGACGGTGACGTCTTGGAGGGGCATCCAGAAGTTACAGCCGAGGCCGATGGCTTTTTCACGGGGGAAGTCTGCGGCGCGGGCGGCGTAGGCGAGGTCCTGGTGCCAGGGGGTTTCCTTGCCGTTGTGCGGGGGTTTGTAAATGGCGTGATCCCAGGTGCAGCGGACATCGCGGCCTAAGAGGGTGCGGGCGACTTTTTCGGCGTTTTTGTAGTAGAGGGTGTCTTTTAAGCGGGGTTCGAAGGTGATGGCCGCGTTGATCTGAGGGATGACCTGGGTGCCGTTGTGGTTTTTGACGTCGCCGAGGTCGAGGGCGAGTTCTTTGGGGAGCTCGTGGAAGCGGTTGAAGAGGCCTTCGAGGAGTTCCTGGATGTGTGCGACATCTTCGGGCGTGGTGATGGCGTCGAGGGTGAGGAAGCCTTTGGTGTGGAAGGCGGCGATCTGGTCGGGGTGGATGGTTGTCATTGGGATGGGTTCTGGGTGGTGGGTATTGGGTTCTGGAAGAGGGAGAAGGAGGTTTGGTTGGTTTGTGAATGATTATTTTGGAGTATTATTTGGTTTAATCAATTGGTTTTGGTTGACATTATTGGTTTTAAAATGATGTATGGAGGGTTTTATGGAGAGGTTCTGGCGGGTGCCTTTGGGGAGTGTGCCGGAGATTGTCGGGGCTTCGGTGGGTGTGCATTTGCCTGAGAGCCAGCGGGAGAGGACGTATCGGTTCGCGGGGTTTTGGACGATGCACATTTATCGGCATGCGGGGGAGATTCGTGTGGGCGGGGAGCGGTTTGAGATTAAGCCGGGGTGGGCGTCAATGATTGCGCCGGGGGTGGAGCACCATTACACGTTTGTGGGGAGGGCGGAGCATGCGTATGTGTTTTTAAAGTTTGCGGAGGGATTGGAGGGGGAGAAGCGGGTGGTGCCGGTGACGCAGGATCTGGGGGTGCGGTTTCTGGGAATGGATCGGGGGCTGAGGGAGGCGATTGCGTGGTCGGCGACTGAGCCGTGCCGTGCGGAGGTGCGGGTGTGGGATTTGCTTTGGCAACTGGTGGATGAGGGGGGCGGGGAGGCTGGAGAGGAAGGGGTCGTGAGGGCGGGGGCGCATCCGGCGGTGAGGAAGGCTTGCGAATGGATGGAGTTGAATATGCAGGCGGCGGTGACGCTGGAGAAGCTGGCGGTGGAGGGTGGGGTGTCAGGAGCTCATCTGACGCGGCTGTTTAAGAAGGAGGTGGGAATGAGCGTGTTTGATTATTTGAGGAGGCGGCGGACGGCGCGGGCGGGAACGCTGTTGAGGCATTCGACCTTGTCGATCAAGGAGATTGCGGGAGAGGTGGGGATTGGGGATCTGCACTTGTTCAATAAGACGGTGAGGCGGGAATTGGGGTGCTCGCCGCGGAAGTATCGTGAAGCTGGGCCGGAACTGGAGATTATGTATCGGGTGGTGGGGGGAGGGGGGGAGGAAAGGGAGAAGTGAGAGCGTAAAAGTGAAAAGCAAGAGGCAGAACGGGGGGAGAAAGACATCAGGAGGGGATGGCTTGAGGGTGAGGGAGTGATATTGGGGCTTGTGCAGAGTTTGCGGGGGTGTTGGGGATGAGTTCGATGACGTCGAGTTTGAGGATTTGGGCGCGCATGCCGATGACCTGGATCATGCAACCGAGGAGGATGTTTTTATAGACGTGGGGAAAGCAGGCGGCGGTTTTGTCGTCGATGAGTGCTTGAAAGAGGCCCTCCATATAGATGAAGCGGATTTCGTGGACGTCAGTGCCGTTGGCTTGGGCGATGTTGGTTGGGCGTGCCAATGTCCATGCCATGTCGTCGGCGAGGGAGGAACTACCCCAGCCCAGGGTGGAGAGGCCGTTGTGATCGGCCAAGGAGAGGAAGCCGACGAGGTTGTAATCTCCGTCGGGATTTTTCTTCATGTCAAAGAAGCTGATGCGGAATTGGCGTCCGGCGGTTTCAGGGTTGTTAGCGGTTGGCAGGGGATTGGAGGTGAGGCGGACGCGGAGGCGGATTTCCGCGTTGACAAAGCCTCCGGGAGGCTGCATGTCGATGTCTTGTTTACGGCCATCGGGGGCGTCGAGGGTGAAGTTGCGGATGGCCCATGGGCCTTGGGCGCCGTGCTGGAACTGCCCGGCGGTGCGGGCCGCGTCGACGCGGCGGAACTCGTCCATGCGCTGGGAGGGAAGCTTTTGAAGGTTGGTGGTGTGGTCTTTGTCTAAAAGCCCTACGATGTGAGGAGCCCAATGGCTTTTTTCGGGCGCCTGGCGGGCGAGATCAAGCGCGGTTTGAAAAGCGCCGACGGCCATCGCAAGGGTGGCGCGCTCGGAGGGGATGAGTATGTCGCCGAACTGGGGGTGCGTTGGGGGGAGGGCGGCGAGGCATGCGAGGGTTTGAGCCTGGCGGGCCTGGGCGGAGGCGATGCGTGCGCCAGCAGCGATAGCCAGGGGACCGGGTTTGTAGCCTTGGGCGATGGCGCGGGCGAGGGCGGTTTCGGCAAGATCAGGGTCGATGACGGCGGCTTCAAGGGCGAGGACGACATTGGCATCCCATGCGGGATTGATGTCAGGGGAGTGGATATAGCAGAGTGTGAGATCGATGAAGGGGAAGACTTCAGGCATCTCGTCGGGGCTGAGATCGACGGTGATGGTTTTGTCATTGCGGGGCCGATAGAGGGTGACCTGACGGAGTTCCGGGAGGTCGGCGAGCTCAAAGGCAACGCCCTTGATGGGGCCGGCATTGGTGCTGGTGATGATGTCGCCGGCGAGAATGTTGAGCTTCTGGAGGCTCCAGGTTTCAACACATTGGCCGACATGGGGTTGGGTGGACGCCTTGACTTGTAGGAGAGAGCGGATTTTGCTGGCGACGATGCGTGAGCGGAGTTGAAAGTCGTTGTCGGTGAGGACATTGCGGAATGCGGGGAGGGGCGCGGGAGAGTCGGGGAGGCCCGGGGGCTGAGCTTTGAGGAGCTGGTCCTGGGCGAAAGTCAGGGGAGAGAAACACCCGAAGGCAATGGCGGCCGTGAAGAGTGCGCGAGAGAGCCGGAAGAAAGAGAAGTTTGGGAACATGACGCCACGATATGATTGAGGGCGCCGGGTGTAAAGGATGATTATGGTTGGCCGGCGCTGTCGAGGACTTACTTTCTGTTGGGGAATTAGCTTATGAGAACCGCAAAACGTGACGGAAGAAGATGGTTGTGGGGTGCGCTGGGCGCATGGGTACTTTTGCTGGTCGGCAGCGGCGCACAGGAGGTGCGGGGACAGGCGGAGAACGCCAGAAAAGGCGATGGGATTCGTGAGCCTGCGGTGTTGGTGGGGTCTTTAAGGCGTGTCGGGAAGCAGAGCGGCCCAGGGTTGCTGGGCCAGATCAACGAAGGGGTGCGGGTGGCGGTGATGGCGGGCGCGGGAATGGAGGGGTTGGGGGAGAGGATGAAAACGCCGCTGCTGGGGGGGACCTACCGGATACAGCATGTAAAAAGCGAGGAGGGCGGAGGGCCGGGTTGGGGGCTGGAGATGGTGAAAGCGGGGAAGGATGCGGGGGTGGATCTGGTGATGAGTGTGAGCCAAAGGGCGGGTGTGCCGAGGTATTGCGATGTGAGGATTTATGAGACCAAGCTGGGATTGTGCGTTCGAGCGACGGGATTTGCGATGACGGGAGATGTGGCTGGGGATGCGCGGGTGCTGGAAGAATTGGCGGTACAGTCGGCGATCTTACTCAGGCGGCCCAGGGATCTGGTGGTGGTGGCGCCGGAAGCGTTGCTGGATGGCGCCAAGGAGCAGGGGACGACGCAAGCGGGACGTATGATCGGGGGGATGATCCAGAGCGTTGCGGGGGTTTACCAGGGGGCGCTGGCGATGGGACCGGTGGAGGCGGGGATGATGCCCGGAGGGGTGATGCCCGCAGGGGTGAGAGTGATCGAGAGCCGTTACGCGACAACGGCGGATGGGACGTACCGGTTGATGATGAGTTTGACGGAAAGTGGGCAGAAATTGGGGGATTATGAAAGTGCGCCGGTGGCGGCGGGGGGAATGAGGGAGGCGGTGAACAAGGGGATCAGCGCGCTCTTTGCGAAGCAGAATGTGGAGCTTTCGATCCGGCTGGAGGTGGCGGAGATGGCGGAGGGGATGGCGCTGGAAAGGTGCCGGGATTGCTGGCGGCTGGGGTTGTATGAAGAGGCATTGGAACAGGCGCGAGTACTGATGTGGATGAAGCCGGGGGACGGGTATCGTGCGCTGTACCTGGAGATATGCGCTCAAGCGGCGGCGGATGTGTATCGGCCGGGATGGTGTGATGCGGAACTGGCGCAGGCGGCAGAGCGAGGAATGGGCATATGGCTTGAAGGATTGAAAATTGCAGAGCAGGTTTCACCTGATGACAGGCGGCGCAGGACGGTGGACCAGGTGGATGGGGTAACTGTGTCAGCGCAGACGGCGGTGTTTGATTGGGCTGATGGTTTGGATTGGATGGAAGAGGATTTTCGAGTCAAGCAGTTTCATCGGGATTTGTGGAAGCGGTTTGAAGAGCAGGTGGCACCGGCGCGGAGACGTGAGGTGAGCCGCGTGGGTACGGGTTGGGGCGGGAGGGCGCCCAAATGGGAAGGGTACGGAGTGGAGGATTTTGGCGGGGAGAGCCTGCTGGACCCGACGCCGGATGTGGCGCGTTGGGCTGATCCAGCCAAGGAGCTGGAACCGCTGGACCTGATGTGGCGCGACAAGGATGGCAGGGAGCAGAGGTTGCGGCCGACAGGATGGGTGGCTTGCGGAGCGGGATTGGATTTTGTGTGGGAGAGGCATTTACGCCAGAGGGGGTATTTGTTTCGGGACGGGAAGGTTGCGGCGACGGTCGAGCCGGGAACGTGGGGGGTGTCGGAGGATGGAGTGCCGACGGGGGAGGGAATTTATGGGCCGTCGTTTGATGGCAGGAATGTGTGGGTGCCGGTGGTGGGAAGCAACCCGGGGGTGATCGTGTTGGACAGCGTGTCAGGAAAGGTGACGGTGTTTGATGCGGGAGACGGCTTGCGATGGATGGATCGGCGTGCGGTGGCGGTGGGGCTGGAGCCTGGGCGTGCGCTGGTGGTGGGGTCGTCGGGATCGGGGGGAATGGGCGGGGGACCGAGGCGTACATGGGCGGCGCTTTTGACGCTGGGGCCGGAGGGGAAGAAGCAGGTGAAGATGTTTTATTACGCGATGGGTAAGCCCTGGGTGCTTGCGCACGGGGAAGTGAAGGCGCGGTGCGCATTTGACCCGAACTGGGGTGTGAAGAGAGCGGATAAAACAAGGCACGGGGAATGGGAGATATTGATTGGCATTGATAACGATGATGAATGCAGATTGATCCATACGGGGGCGCTTTCCTGCATGCCTGCAATGGACACAAAGGAATGGGCGCCAGAGCGGCGGGGTGAGGATGAGCAACTGCGGGTTGGTCCGCTGAAGGTTAAGTCGACTTTCGAATTGGTGCAGTTATTGTCGGGGCAGGGGAGAACACTGCCTGGGGGAGGATGGCCCCAATCGTTTGTGAGCCATGAAGGGGTGTTGGTTGGCGTGAATGGATTTTCGGGGGGAATTGAAGTCAAGGGTGTGATGGATGATCAAGCGGGGATGGTGCCGGGACAGTTGCCAGCCAATGCGGCGAATCGGCTGGTGAGCACGGGAGGTTTTGGGTTGGTGGCGCTGGTGGCTGAGCGACCAGGGACGGAATACAACGTGTTTAAGGTGAATTTGCCTGCTTTGAAAGGGGCGAATGGGGGCGAGGCGAAAGTCACAGGGGTAGAAGGCGGGAAATGGCTGAAGCTGGATGTGCTAGTGGAGCGGGACATGAGCCTGGTCCTCACCGAGAAAGGGATTTCGGCGGTGTTGGGATACCTGGTGCCGGCGGCGCAGAAGACACCGATGGGGAATGCCACCGCGGGTGACAATCAACTGCGGCGGGGCGTGCAGACGTTTATGAACGAGAAAAGAGTGGAGTTGACGCCCGAACCGACGATGGAGAATTATCCGGGTACGGCATGGTCGACGCCAGAGCCATTGGGGGACATGGCGGCGGGTACCGGTGTGGGGCCGGGGTGGCGGATTCGCGTGGTGAGCAGCGGGGAGTCATGGGAAGGGTTGTCAAAAGAGGGGGCGGAGCCAAAGACGGTGGGATATATGGTGCGGCCGACGCTGGTGAGCCGTATTGATCTTCCGGGTGCGACGGTGGTGAATTTCAATATAGGAAATGATGCTCTTCCACCGGTGTGGAAGAAGCAAGCGGCGTGGTATCGGCTTGCGATCGAACCCATGACGCCGGTCGGGCCGGCAGGGCCGGTGGAAGCGGGGAAGGCGGATGGCTTTGCCAAAGGCGTGGCGATGAAACCCGTTGCGGCGGCGCGATTTGAAGTGGAGATTCCTCCCGGGGTGACGCAACCGCTTTGGCTTTGCCTGCGCAAGTCAGGGAGAAAGTCGCCACATGGGCTATCGGGTGTGTGGGTGGATCCCGATGGAATGTCACACCAACTGGACGCAGGTTTGATGGTGTGGAAGCCTGGGGACAAGCAGATCAACCACCGGTTGGACCCGTCATGGCTGCGGGTGCCGGGGAAATATCAATATCGGGTGCCGAGGCAGCCTGAAGGATTGGGCGAAGATGTCGAAGCGATGGATCCGGAATTGGTGTCAGTGGTGGTGGCATCACAGCCTGGGATTGGGGCTGGAGAGGCAAAACCAGCCGCGGGTGCACAGCCTGCGATGGGCGGAAACATGGGACCGCGAGGCGGAGGCACAGGAGGAATGAGTGGTGTGGTCGAAGTCCCCTATACGGGAGCGGACGGGGTGACGCGGAAACTGCGGTTTTTACGCGGGCCGGGCGGGCCGCTCAAGGCGTATGTGGCGATCGACGATGCGGTGAAAGCAGCGGCATATTTTAAGGATCACGATGATCTGGGCTGGAGAGGGTCGGATGGAACCACCGCGCTTTTTGAAGCCAAGTCAGCGGCGATGGCGAAGGCGCTGGTCAATGGGGGAATCCCCATGGATATGAAAAATTACCTGGGGGCGATGGCCATTCACGCGGCGGCCGGGAAAGGGCGGGTGGAGGTGGTGGCGTTCATGATCGGGGAGAAGGTCGATGCCAATGCGAAGGATTCCCTGGGGATGACGGTGATGCATCATGCGTGCGGATCGCTTTTTGCGCCGCAATCGATTTTGGCGGTGGTGAAAGAGCTGAAAAAGGGAGGGGCGGACATTAATGCGCAGGAATTGCGGGGGCGTACGCCGTTGCATATGTTTTGCGCGTTGGAAGGTTTGAAGGATGCGGATGTGAATGCGGTATTAGCAGGCCTGGTGGAACTGGGGGCGGATCTTCAAGCAAAGGACAAGCAAGGTAAGACGGCATGGGATCTGGCGCAGACAGGCGAGATGAAGGCGGGCTTGGAAAAGGTGGGGGGGAAGAAAAGTGAAAAGTGATGAGGGAGAGTAAGGATAAAGAGGTGAGACTCTAAGGGGCTCGGTTGTGGAAGAGGTCTGGGGAGGGTTTTGAGTGGACACCCCTTAAAAAAAGTCCGCCGGGTCGGCTGAGGGGAGCCAAACCCGGCGGGAGGGATGGGTGCTGGTTTGTGTGGACACCAGCAGAACGGAGGGAGGGAAGGATTATTGCGGCGTTGTAAACAAAATTATTTTTTTGTTTGGTCGGGGGCTGGCGGGGCGTAGGAGGAGGGGACTGCTTCGAACACAAGTATTGCCTGGTACGGGGCTTGGAAGCGTTGGATGCCGAGGATGAGATCGGCGAGTTTCCATTCTTGTTCGAGATGTCTGGCGAGTTCGGCGGTGGGATCGTAAGGGGTGATCTGGCTGGAGGTGGGCTCAATCTGGTCGGGGAAATTCTGTGGGGTGGGAGGTTCCGACGGGGTGGGTGGGGTGGCTGGGACCGGGGCTGGTTCCGTGGGGAGGGGGTTGGTTGGTTTTCGTGTGGGTTCAGGAGCGGCTTCGGGGTTGGAATCGAAGTCGGGCATGATGAGCGGGGGCTTGGGCTGGGTGTCGGCGGGTTGGGATTCGGGCTCGGGCGGGGCAGGCATGGTGGTGGAGAATTTGATTCGTGGAGGGAGCTTGACGGGGATGTCGATGGCGACGACGAAAAAGCGGTCGGTGGCCAGGAGTGTGGAGAGGGCGAGTTGTTTGAAGACGCGGCCGTCGCGGACGGTTTCGCGGGGGGAGCGGGCATAGAAGAGGAGGGCGGGATAGTAGAGGTGGGGGGTGACGGTGAGGGCCATGCCGGGGGTGTCGATGAGTTCCTTGGCGGTGACGAGGAACTGATAGCGGCCTTTGGGAAATTTTTCGGTGCGGAGGGTGTCGGGGGGGAGGAAGAAGGTGACTTCGCGGGCCTCGGCGGTGCCCTGGGAGGTGATGACGGGTTCGGGGTCCATGTTTTCAGGGACGGTGAACCATGTGGTGGCGTCGTCGTGGTCGCGGGGTGGGAGTGCGGAGAAGAAGGCTTGGAGGTTTTCACGGGAGAGGATGCCGACGCGGAAGCCGTTGGCGCGCCAGGAGGTGACGTCTTTGGGGTCTAAGCCGTGGAGGGAGACGTAGGACCAGGCTTTGTCGATGTTTGCGTCGTGGAGTATTTCGGCGCGGTGGATGATGAGTTGCGCGGGGTTGCCGCGTTTAATGGGTTGGGTGGAGGGATGGACGTCGTTGATTTTCGGGATGGGGTCTTCGGCGGGGGGGGAGGTGCAGGCGGGGAGGAGGGTGAGGAGGAGAAGGAAGAGAGTCGCGAGTCCCGGGTCCCGGGTCCCGGGTCGAAGGACGGAGGTTAGGAGGGGGAGGAAGAGAGTCGCGAGTCCCGGGTCCCGAGTCCCGGGTCGAAGGCCGGAGGTTAGGAGGGGGAGGAAGAGAGTCGCGAGTCCCGGGTCCCGAGTCCCGGGTCGAAGGCCGGAGGTTAGGAGGGGGAGGAAGAGAGCAGACACAGCACGCCTGCGGGGCGTGCCATGCCACCCGGCAGACATACCGTAGACGCGGATGTCTACAGTGTGACACCCGGATTGGAGGGAGGGATCGGAGGGCATTGGGAGCATTATGGCTTATTGGAATGAAAACCGGCGCCATGGGGGCGCCGGTTTAATACGGATGTGGGTTAGGTGTGGTTCAGAGTTTGGTGGGATTGGGGGCGTTGCCGTAGACGACTTTGGGGTCGAAGACCATGGGGCAGTCGGTCTGCTTGAGGGGGATGGGGGCGTCCTTGGGGAGTTCCTTGGCGGCCTGGCCGGTGGGGACGCTGCGGTAGAAGCATGAGCGGTAGCCGACGTGGCAGGAGGCGCCGCCGGTGACTTCCACGCGCATCCAGAGGCAGTCCTGGTCGTCGTCGACGAGGAGTTCCTTGACTTTCTGGACGAGGCCGGAGGTGGCGCCCTTGTGCCAGATGACCTTGCGGCTGCGGCTGAAGTAGACGGCTTCGCCGAGTTCGATGGTCATTTTGAGGGCTTCGGCGTTCATATAGCCCTGCATGAGGACTTCGCCGGAGGTGTAGTCGGTGGTGACGACGGGGATGAGGCCGTTATCATCGAACTTGGGGGCGAGGGAGAGACCTTCTTCGACTTGTTCGATGGAGGTGCGGGGGGCGTAGATTTTTGGGCGGTCGGTCATGGGAGGAAACCTTTTTGGGGCCTTTGTGTTGGAGGGGAGATTATAGCGGAGTTTGGGTTTTGGGTCTTGGGTTTTGGGTCTTGGGAAGAGGGCCGGTTTGTTTTTTAGGCATGTGGAGTGGGTTTGGTATTGGGAGCCATGTGACCGGCGTGGTGGGCGTCGCGGACTCAGCCCACCCTACATCAGATGGAGCGGTCGACGGCGGAGGCGATTTTTGCCAGGACCGAAATGGTTTTGGCGAGGGTGTCGGGGGTGATGGATTGCGCACCGTCGGTCATGGCGTGGGCGGGGTCCGGGTGGACCTCGATGATGAGGCCGTCGGCGCCGCAGGCGACGGCGGCATTGCACATGGCTGGGACGAGGCGTGCGTGTCCGGTGCCCTGGGAAGGGTCGATGATGATGGGGAGATGGGACTTTTGATGGATGTCGGGAACGACGGAGAGGGAGAGGGTGTTGCGGGTGTGGTCTTCGAAAGTGCGAATGCCGCGCTCGCAGAGGATGACGTTGGGGTTTCCGGCGGCGAGGATGTATTCGGCCGCTTGGAGGTATTCGTCGATGGTCATGGACATGCCGCGCTTGTAGAGGACGGGCTTGCCGGATTTGCCGGCGGCTTCGAGAAGCTTGAAGTTCTGGGCATTGCGGGCGCCGATCTGGAGGCAGTCTGCGTATTTGGCGACGAGATCGACTTCGGCGGGGGTGAGGACTTCGGTGACGATGGCGAGGCCGGTTTCCTGGCGCGCTTGAGCGAGGAGTTTGAGGCCGGCTTCGCCGAGGCCCTGGAAGGAGTAAGGGTTGGTACGGGGCTTGAATGCGCCGCCGCGGAGGGCGTGGGCACCAGCGGCTTTACATTTTTTGGCGGCGTCGATGATCTGTGATTCGGATTCGACGCTGCAGGGGCCGGCGATGATGGCGACTTGTTTGCCGCCGATGGTGCAGCCGTCGTTGAGTTTGACCTGGGTGGTTTCTTTGCCGGGGCGGGCTGCGCGGGCGGCGAGTTTGTAAGGAGCGAGGATGGGGACGACGCGGTTAACGCCGGGGAGCTGTTCGAGGGCGTTTTTGTCTTTTTTGCGGTCGTCGCCGATGGCGGCGACGACGGTGAGGTCTGTGCCT
>CAZGOM010000165.1:0-11884 GCA_964527265.1 uncultured Phycisphaeraceae bacterium
CTATCGGCTCTTTGGGCTATCACACTTTGATTCTTTCTAGCGTTGTAGTACTAACGGTGTTTTTGGCGTTTGGTGGGTGAATGGGTTTTAGGTGGTTGGCACGAGCAACACACAGCACGCCTTCGGGGCGTGCCGTGGCACCGGTTTTGAGCGTTTGTTGGGGTAGGATGGTTGTAGGTCCAACGGGATGTCGGCATGATGCGGGGTACCGCCAAGCCAACAGGAACCTCACTTTACGTGTCGGGCTAACAAGACTCTCTCCTGAGGGAGAGAGCCTAAGAAATGAGGGGATCAGAGGTGGTTTGCGACTTCATCAAAGTGTTCGACGGAGTGGTCTGTGACGGCTTTGAGTTGTGGTGAGGCGCGGTAGGCGAAGGATTTGCCGACGAAGGTGGCGATGTGTCGGTCGTTTGAGCCGTCGCCGATGAAGGCGGTTTGGGAGGGGGAGATGCCGTATTCTTCGAGGAGGAGGCGGAGGTAGCCGACTTTGCCGCGGTAGTCGGAGGGGGAGAGGCACCAGGAGTGGAGTTGGCCTTGTGGGTTGAAGGTGAGGTCTGCGGCGGCGTGTGCGTGGCGCATGCCGAGCTGGGTTTGGGCCCAGCGGGCCTGGGCGTGGAAGCCGCCGGAGATGATGGCCATGATGACGCCCTGGGCGCGGAGTTGGTCGACGAGGGGTTGGACGCCGGGGCTGAGTGCGCAACTGGAGGCGAGGCGGTGGAAGAGGGATTGGGTTAAGCCGTGGGCTTGGAAGGATTGGAGGCTGGCGTGGCACCAGTCGGTGTAGGTTTTGTATTGGCCGGAGTAGTAGGCGTCGGCGAGTTGTTCATCGGCTTTCATGGCGGCTGGGCCGAGGGCGTGAGCGATGCGGGGCCAGAGGCCGGGGGAGCGGTGGTCGGGAGGCTCGCCGAGATCGGGGATGGGGGTCTGGGTGATGAGGGTGCCTTCGAGATCGAAGGCGAAGAATTTTAGTTTTTGAGGCATGGGGAAGAAGGGTACAGGGTGAAGGGTACAGAGGGGAAGAAGGGTACAGGGTGAAGGGTACAGAGTACAGGGTTGAAGATTGGGAGTTTAGCGGAAAGGTAAAAGGGGGAAGTGATAAGGGATAAGGTGAAGATTGGGGAGAATGGGTTGGTTGATGGTGGGTTTGAGTTTGCTGGTCCAGCGGGATGCCGGTTTGTGCGCGGACGCCAAACCGGCAGGAGTCGTCGCTTCACGTTTCGGGCTAATACTAACGCTAGAAAAAGAAATGTCGCATTCCAGGCATGACTAAGTCCAGTCAAAAGCGGGCGAAAAACAAGACATGCTCACGCAGACGAGAGCATGGCACACAGAAATGAAACGTCGTGGCGTTTGCGGCTAACCGTTTGGTTGGCATTTGTTGGTGGAGTGGTTTTTGGGGTGGTGGTCTTTTAAGTTAGAAATGATAAGGCAGAGAAGAAAAGACATGCTCACGCGGACGAGAGCATGGCACGCGGAAAAGTCGATCCGGCAATTGACATTTGAAAGACCACTGGCGCACGTCCGCGAAACCGTTGCTCGTTGCGTCGGTCTTTTGGCGAATGAGGCGCATCGCAGTGGTAAAGTCTGGGTATATTCTTTTGCTGAAATGTTGTTTTGGGCAGATTAATCGGATCTCTTGGGATACAGGCGCAATATATGGTGAAAGTACTCGTAACGGGCGCGGGCGGGAGGCTGGGGCGGTATTTGTGCCCGGCGCTGGCGAAGGAAACGGGATTCAATGTGACGGCGTGCGATGTGAAGGTGGCGCGCGATGTGGATTTCGGGTTGAAGCTGCAAGAGGCGGATCTGCGGGATCTGGAGCAGGTCAAAAAGCTGACGGCGGGGCAGGATGTGGTGATCCACATGGGGAACCATTCGGACTTTAACCCGCCGGATCCGTATCTGATTTTCAACCAGAACGTGTGCATGAACCAGAACGTGATGCAGAGCGCGGCAGACGCGGGGGCGAAGAAGATTGTGTTTGCCAGTTCGATCCAGGTGGTGGGATCGGTGCCGTTCCACAACAAAAATGTGTGGGATGACCAGGTGGCTGCGCTGCCGCTGGATGAGACGACGCCGGAGAATTGCCGTAATCCGTATGCGTTGAGCAAGGTGTGCGGGGAGCAGATGCTCAAGTACCTGGTGCGGCAGTATGACATCGCGGGGCGGGCGATCCGGTTTCCGGCGATTTTGACGAGCTCACATGCGCAGGACTTTGAGGCGCAGCGGCCGACGAACCCTCATCTGGATGACTATTACCGGTCGATTGGGTTTCCGTATATCCATTTCGACGATGCGTGCGAGCTGTTGATCCGGCTGATCAAGGCGGAAATCAAGGGGTTTGGTGCGATGTTTCCGGCTTCGCGGACGCCGATCATGGGGGGGACGGTGAAGGAGGCGTTGGCGAAGCACTATCAGGGGGTGCGTTTGAATGTGCCGCTGGAGAAGCTGGACGGGCTGATTGATCAAGCGCATGTTGTGCGTGATCTGGGGTGGCGGCCGGGGAAGTAAACGGGGCAATTACATGTGAAAAAGCCCACGCGCCCGGGGTATCGGGATGCCGGGTTGCCGCGTGTCCATGTGGCACCGGCATGGCGCGGTGAGGCATCACACGGGCATTGACCCTGGATGGCGATGGCTTTGTCGAAGCCTCCCGGCAACGCGATCACCCGGCAACCCGGGCGCGCAGACTACCGATTTAACCTAATATTTTTGCCCTGATCAACCGGGGTGGATGATGATCTTATTGCGGTTGCGGCCGGACATGGCGTCGATTGCGTCGGGGAGTTTTTCGAGTGAGAAGTGGTGGGAGATGACTCGGCCTGGATCGACGAGGCCGGTTTCGATGAGGCGGATGGCGCGCTGCATGGCGAGGGTGTTAGTGCCGAAGCTGGCGTCCATGCGGCCTTCGAGGAAGTGGGTGTAGCCGCCGTCGAGCTCGAATTTTTCGTGTGTGGTGATGCCGAAGATGTTCCAGCGCGTGCCGCGGCGGCGGAGGTCGACCATGAGCTTGACGGCCTGGATGGGGCCGGCGGCTTCGACGACGAGGTCTGGGCCTTCGGGGATGATGTCGTAGACGGCTTTGACGGGATCGCCGGCGGAGGGATCGACGACGTGGGTGGCGCCCATGGTGAGGGCCTTGGCGCGGGCGTCGGCGTTGGTGTCGATGGCGATGAGGCGGCCTGCGCCGGCGGCCTTGGCGACCATGAGGCAGAGCAGGCCGATGCTGCCGACGCCGATGATGATGACGTCTTCGCCGACCTGGAGCTGGCTGTATTGGACGATGCCCTTCCAGGCGCCGGAGAGGGGTTCGGTGAGGGCGGCGGCGTCAAAGGAAATGTTTTTTGGCTTGCCGAAGAGGCAGACTTCCTTGGTTTTCATGTACTCGGCGAAGGCGCCTGCCCAGACGTCCTCGGGGCCGTCGCCGCCGGTGGTGAAGGCGTGTTCGCAATAGTGAGTGTTGCCGACGCGGCAGTGCTTGCAGAAGCCGCAGAAGCCCGAGGGCTGGCAGATGACTTCATCGCCGACCTTGTAGTGGGTGACGCCTGGGCCGATGGACTCGACAATGCCGGAGGGCTCATGGCCGGGAATGAAGGGAAAGCTGACGTTGGTGCGGATGCCTTTGATGGCCTTGTAGTCTGTGGCACAGATGCCGCAGGATTTGATTTTGACGACGACTTCGCCCGGCTCGGTGGCGGTGGGCTTGGGAACGCGTTCCATTTTGAGCTTGTTGAAATCGTGAAGAACGCCAGCCAGCATCGTAGTCATCATCCGCTCCAGGTGTGAGGTGGTGGAAACATGAGCCCGGTTATCGCCGGACTTGGAGCTGTTAGTTTACTGTTTCAAAATGTTTTGTGAAGTATTTGAGGTTGCGCAAGCAGAGCGGGGGAGCAGGAATAGGAAACGAAGAGGAAAGGGGAGGGTTACCAGGCGTGGTTTTGGGCGCTGTAGTAGTCGTTGGGCGTGGAGCCTTTGGCGTGGAAGTCGTGGCCCCAGACGCCGCGGAAGAGGGTGCGGCGTTTTTCGGGGAAGGTCATGATGGTGTCGTGGTTCCAGTTGCCTTTGTGGAATTGGCACTGGTGGTGGGAGTAGCAGTTGAAGACGGCGAGGCGGGGGGTGTCGGAGTTCCAGAGCGCGCCGGAGTGGCAGAGGTTTTCGGTGAAGAGGAGGATGGAGCCGGGGGGGCAGTGGTAGGTTTCGTAGAGGGGTGAGGATTTGACCATGTGTTCTTTGGGGACGCGGAAGCCGGATTTGTGGCTGCCGGACATGAGGAGTGTGCCGCCGGTGCCTTTTTCGACAGGGTTTAATTCCCAGACGACACGGGTGAGGGCGGAGTAGATTTCGCCATTGCGGCATTGGTAATTGAAGTTTGGGTGGACGTTGGGCCCGCCGCCGTGCGGTTCGATGCCGTCGCTGCCTTTGCTGCGGCGTTGGATGTAGGAGCCGTCGGCGCGAAAGCCGTAGGCTTTTTCGTTCATGTCCTTGCAGATGATGGTGCGGAGGATGCCGACGATGACGGGGTGGTCCCAGAGATCGGCGACGGGGCCGGCGTAGTGGTGGCGCTGGTCTGGGGGGAGTTTTTCAGGATCTTCGACGAGGAGGCGGAGATGTTCGCGGCAGGCTTTGATCTGGTCGTCGGTGAGGACGGAGGGGACGAGAAGCCAGCCTTTTAAGTCGAAGGTGAATTTCTGGTCTTCAGTCATGGGGACTTCGTCGGAAGAGCAGGGCTTGGCGGGGGGCTGGAAGTTATCGGAGGAGGTCATGAGAAGGTTCCTCGGTGGGATTGGTTTGATAGATAATATGACTATTGACGGGTGTCAGTAAATCTCTTGGGGCTGGAGTCTGGGGATAAATATCAACGCCGCTTTTGGGCTTTGGAGATCGGTTGGAGCGTTATTGAGGGTTACGGATATTTCCAGCTAAACAGGAAGCGACCGGTATTAAGTGCGTGCTGGGTCGGCGCGGCGTGGCCATCCATGTAGAGGATATTGGCGGTGCCGTTGGGGTGGCGGAAGGCGTAGCGGGTTTTGTTGCCACCGGTGTCGAGGGCGGAGGGATTATCGATGTACTGGTTGAAGAGGGGCTGGTCCCAGCCCCAGATCCAGGTGGGGGAGTCCATCATGAAGGCGATTTCCGAGATGCTGTTGACTTTGTAGTAATTGCCCCAGGTGTCGCGGCAATCGACGGTGCGCTCGGCGAAACGGGAGGTGGTGACGGGGCCGGAGTTCCATACGGAGGCCCAGGCGGTTGCGGTGCTCATGGCGTAGCTGGTGGGGAGCCAGGGGTGGTCGAACATGGGTTTGGCGAGGCCGGAGGGGTCGTTGTGAGCGACTGCGCCTTCGTCTGCGGTGCAGTGGAACATTTTGTAGCGCACGCCGTTGAGGGCGGTGGGGTACAGGGCGCCAGCGCCGAGGTATTGGCCGTTGCCGAGGACTTGCCAGTAGTAGCTGATGGCGGGGATGGCTTGCTTGTTGTCGTAGGCGAATTGGTTGAATGCGCCGTACATCATGCGTTCACTGGTGAGGCAGACGGCGCTTTTGGAGATTGCGCGGGCTGCGCTGAGAGCCGGCAGCAGGAGTGAGATGAGCATGGCAACGATGGAGATGACGACCAGCAGTTCGATGAGAGAGAACCCCTGTGTGCGGCGGCGGGATGCGTTAGGGCGATTTGTTTTCAAGATCGATCTTTCGCGTGGGGAGATGTATTGAAGTGAGTGCCGAGAGATTCGTGCTGAGGTTAAGATATCGGGGATTTTGATCTTTTGTGGGAAGTTGTAATGCCGAGGGTTGGAAAATAAGACAAGAACCCGCTTTTGGCGGGTTCTTGAGGGGAGACTGTATGGGTGTTCTGGAAGCGGTATTAGCGCTTGGAGAACTGGTAGCGGCGGCGGGCGCCGGATTGGCCGTACTTCTTACGTTCGACCTTACGGGAGTCACGGCTGAGGAGATCGTGCTCGCGGAGGGTGGGTTCGAGGGTGGGGTCGAATTCCATGAGTGCGCGGGCGAGGCCCATCACCACAGCGCCGGCCTGGCCAGCGTATCCGCCGCCAGCGACGTTGACGAAGACGTCGACGTTGCCGATGGCCTTGGTGAGCTTGAGGGGGTTGACGACGTCGCCACGGTCACGGGTTTCGGTGAAGTACACGTCGACTTCTTTGTCGTTGACGAGGTACTTGCCGGTGCCGGACTTGATGCGGACGCGAGCGACGGCGGTCTTGCGACGGCCGGTGCCCCAGTAGAAGCCGGTCTTGTCGGGGCCCCTGCGCTGACGCACAGAGCC
Organism: uncultured Phycisphaeraceae bacterium; assembly: GCA_964527265.1. Classification (GTDB taxonomy): domain Bacteria; phylum Planctomycetota; class Phycisphaerae; order Phycisphaerales; family Phycisphaeraceae; genus CAZGOM01. Next base: position 6,280 of record CAZGOM010000165.1, read on the forward strand.
GGTGACGGCGACGGGGGTGGCGGGAGAGCCGAGGCCTTCGGCGATGGAACCCAGAGTGACTTGCGTTTGGTCGGACATCGATGCTTTACCTGGAGAGGTTGAATTTCAGTGTAAGAACGACTTAGGCGACCTTGATGGTCGTGGGGTTCTGTGCCGAGTGTGGGTGTTCCGCACCGGTGTAGACCTTGAGCTTGGTGAGCTGCTGGTGGGCGAGCTTGTTGCCCGGCATCATGCGGCGGATGGCGCGCTCGATGAGGAGTTCGGGCTTGTTCTCGATCATCCACTTGTAGCTGAAGTTCTTCTGGCCACCGGGATAGCCGGAGTAGCTCTGGAAGAACTTGTTGTCACCCTTGCGGCCGGTGAGCTTGATTTTGTCGGCATTTGTGATGACGACGAAATCACCCACGTCGTGGTGCGGGGTGTACTCGGGCTTGTTTTTGCCGAGCAGGATTTGCGCAACCTGGGCAGAGAGACGGCCGAGCACAATGTCGGTGGCGTCAATGTGGACCCAGTTGCGGGGGACTTCGTTGTTCTTGGCGATGTAGGTCTGACGATTCATTGCATTTAACCCAGTCTAAAGCTACGGGTAGACAGTTAGGAGGAGAGAGTTTACAGGAACTTGGTTCAATGTCAAGCGGGGGGAGGAGCGGGCTTGAGGGGGGATATTGTAGTGGATCGGGTGGTGTGAGGGGGAAGTTTGCGGTTGAAGAGGTGTTTTGCGGGGAGATGTGGGTGTTTGGTGAGGAGAGAGTGAGCCGAGTCGAAGGTGAATGAGGTGAAATCAGGGGTAAAAAAAATTAAAGATTTTGGAGCAGTTATGAACAAAAGGAGAGAAGGGGGCGTGTAAGCAAGGGTGGGCAAGGCACACCGGATTCGGGTCGGAGTGTGTCACCCAGAAACGATATGCTCCCGGAAAAGGCAGGAGCCCGGTTTTTAGGCCGGGCTCCTGGGTAGGGGGTTTAGGATTTAGATGCGGCTCGCAGGATGCCGGCTGCGATGCTGGCCGGGACCTGGGCGTAGGCGAGGGGCTCCATGATGGAGCTTGCGCGGCCCTGGCTCATGCCCCGGAGGGTGCTGACGTAGCTGAACATCTCAGCAAGGGGGACGTGCGCGGTGACGATTTTGGCATTGCCGCGCTGATGGGTGTTATCAATGACGGCCCGGCGGCGGTTTAAGTCGCCGGTGACATTGCCGAGGAATTCCTCGGGGGTGGTGATGATTACCTTCATGATCGGTTCGAGAAGGGCGGGGCGTGCATTCCTGACGGCGTCAGTGAAGGCGATGCGTCCGGCCTGCTCAAAGGCGATCGTTGTGGAGTCCTTGGCGTGGAAGGAGCCGAAGGTGAGGGTGATTTTGACGTCCTGGACGGGGTAGCCGGCCAGGACACCATTTTTGGCGACATGTCTGCATCCTTTCTCAATGGAGGGAATGAATTCCCTGGGGATGACACCGCCGACGGTTTTATTGACGAAGGCGATGGCATCGGTGAAGTCCTCTTTGTCGGCTTTGGCTTGATCAGCGGTGTAGGGTTCGACGGTGATGGTGCAATCGCCGTAGAGGCCGGAGCCGCCGTTTTGCTTTTTGTAATAGCCGCGCGCCTGCGCGGAACCGGTGATGGTTTCGCGGTAGGAGACGCGGGGTTTGCCGACATCGACGGCGACCTTGTGATCCCGGGTGAGGCGCGTGGTGATGATCTCCAGGTGGAGTTCACCCATGCCGGCGATGATGGTCTGGCCGGTTTCCTCGTTGAAGCTGGTCCGGAAGCTGGGGTCCTGGCGGCGGATGTCGCCCAGGGCGTCCCCGAGCTTTTCCTTGTCGGCCTGGCTCTTTGGCTCGATGGCCAGAGAGATGACAGGCTCGGGGAAGGTCATGCGTTCGAGGACGATGGGGTGATCCGGGTCGCAGAGCGTGTCTCCGGTGATGGAGTGCTTGAGGCCGATGAAAGCCACGATATCGCCGGCGCCCGCGTGATCGCGCGGGTTGCGGTGGGAGCCGTGCATTTCATAGATGCGGCTGATCATTTCACGCTTGCCGTTGGAGGAATTGATGACGCGGGTGCCGTCATTTATGCGACCGGAATAAACACGTGCGTAGGTGAGATCGCCGGTTTTGTCGGGGACGATCTTGAAGACCAACGCGGCGAAGGGCGCGCCGACATCGTGGGGGCGCGTGAGCTTCAGATTTTTGTCCTTGGGGTCGGTGCCCTGCACCTGGGGGACTTCCATGGGGGCAGGGAGGTAGTCGATGACGCCATCAATGACCAGCTGGACGCCGATGTTCTGCAAAGCCGCGCCGCAGAAGACCGGGAAGATCTTCTCGGCGATGGTTCCTTTGCGGAGCGCGGCGCGGATTTGGTCATTGGCGAGCGTTTCCCCTGTGAGGAAGCGCTCGGCCAAGGCGTCGTCCATATCCATGGCGACTTCGATCATCTTCGAGCGCCATTCACTGGCCTGCGCGAGCAGGTCGGCGGGTATGTCGCGTTCTTCCATGCGCTTGTTTTTGCCTTTGGAGCCTTCGATGGGGACGAAATAGAAAGCCTTCATCTGGAAAAGGTCTATTGCGCCCTGGAAGGAGTGGCCGGAGCCGATGGGCAACTGGACAGCGACGGCGCGCGCGCCGAGGCGCTGGCCGATGGAGTCGAAGGAGAAGAAGAAGTCAGCCCCGAGCTTGTCCATCTTGTTGATGAAGCAGATGCGCGGGACGCCGTACCGGTCGGCCTGTCGCCAGACGGTTTCGGATTGGGCTTCGACGCCTTCCTTGCCGTCAAAGACGGCGACAGCGCCGTCGAGAACGCGGAGGGAGCGTTCGACTTCGATGGTGAAATCGACGTGACCGGGGGTGTCGATCAGGTTGAGGGTGTAATCAATGCCGTGCCGTTTCCAGAAGGTGGTGGTGGCGGCGGAATTGATGGTGATGCCCTTGGCCATTTCGTCCAGGTCGTCATCGAGCTGGGTGGTGCCCTTGTCGATGTCGCCGATGGTGTGGATCTTTCCTGTCAAGAAAAGAATGCGCTCGGACGTGGTGGTTTTACCAGCGTCAATGTGCGCGCAGATGCCGAAGTTACGGGTGAGGGGAAGAAGTGCCATGGCGTTTCCTTTCTTTGCCAGGGGCTTTTAAAGGCCTATATCAATGGATGACCGCCCGGCGTTTGGGAAGGAGGTCGACGATTGGGTTTTTAGGATTGGGATTGGGGCCCGGAAGGGGCGGGATGGGCGCAGGAGATATGCGCCTTCATGCGGGGCATGAAGGCTTACTGAACTGACGGCGTGCGGCGGAAGAGGGAGGTCATGGGAATCACCTTGTGGCGGGGAAGTATAGCGGGTGATTAGAGGGTGTCAATGAAAATTTGGGTTCTGGGTCTTGGGTGGTGGGTAGTGGGTAGTGGGTAGTGGGTAGTGGTGAAGAAGAAGATGTGGAGACGCAACTGCGCGTAAGTGGGGCGGGCAAGACATGCTCACGCGGACGAGAGCATGGCACGCATACTTTCAGAAATGAACAGGAGCCCGGCTTTTATGGGCCGGGCTCCTGTGGATTGAGGCGTTATTGGCTAAGGGATCTTAGCGCTTGGCGTTGGCTTCGAGGATGGTCTTGGCAACGTTGCCGGGGACCTGGTCGTAAGAGAGGGGCTCCATGACGGAGGAGGCGCGACCCTGGCTCATGCCGCGGAGGGAGGTGACGTATCCGAACATTTCGGAGAGCGGCACCTTGGCGGTGACGAGTTTGACGTTGCCGCGCTGCTCGGTGTCGTCGATCATGGCGCGACGACGATTGAGGTCGCCGGTGACGTTACCGAGGAACTCGTCGGGGGTGGTGACGACGACCTTCATGATGGGTTCGAGGAGGACGGGCTTGGCCTTCTTGATTGCGTCGGTGAAGGCGAGGCGGCCGGCCAGTTCGAAGGCGATCTGTGAGGAGTCGACGTCGTGGTATGAGCCGAAGGTCAAGGTGATCTTGACGTTCTGAACGGGGTAGCCGGCGATGACGCCGGACTTGGCGATGTCGCGGCAGCCCTTCTCGATGGAGGGGATGTATTCCTTGGGAATCACGCCGCCGACGACTTCGTTGACGAAGGCGATGGAGTCTGTGAAATCTTCCTCGTCAGCCTTGGCCTGTTCTGCGGTGTAGGGCTCGACGGTGATGGTGCAGTCACCGAACTGGCCGCGGCCACCGGTCTGCTTCTTGTGGGTGCCACGTGCTTCGGCAGTGCCGGTGATGGTCTCGCGGTAGGAGACGCGGGGCTTGCCGACGTTGACGCCGATCTTCATGTCACGGGTGAGGCGGGTGGTGATGATTTCCAGGTGGAGTTCGCCCATGCCTGCGATGATTGTTTCGCCGGTTTCCTCGTTGAAGTTGGAGCGGAAGGAGGGGTCCTGGCGGCGGATGGTGCCGAGGGCGTCGCCGAGCTTTTCCTTGTCGGCCTGGCTCTTGGGTTCGATGGAGAGCGAGAGCACGGGTTCGGGGAAGGTCATGCGTTCGAGGATGATGGGCTCATCAATGTCGCAGAGGGTGTCGCCGGTGATGGAGTCCTTGAGGCCCACGAGTGCGACGATGTCGCCGGCGTCTGCGTGGTCGCGGGGGTTGCGTTCATCGGCGTGCATTTCGAAGATGCGGCTGACGATTTCGCGCTTGCCCTTGGAGGAGTTCATGACGCGGACGCCCTTTTCGATGCGGCCCGAGTAGATGCGGGTGTAGGTGAGATCGCCGTGCTGATCGGCGACGACCTTGAAGACCAGGGCGGAGAAGGGGGCCTTGTTGTCGTGGGGGCGGGTGAGCTTCTTGTTCTTGTCCTTGACGTCGGTGCCCTGGACATCGGGAACTTCGTCGGGGGCGGGGAGGTAATCGAGGATGCCGTCGAGGATCATCTGCACGCCGATGTTCTGGAGAGCAGCGCCACAGAAGACGGGGAAGATTTTCTCAGCGATGCAGCCCTTACGGAGGGCGCCGCGGATTTCGTCGTTGGTGAGGACTTCCTCAGCCAGGAAGCGTTCGGCGAGGGTGTCGTCCATGTCGGCGGCGGCTTCGACCATCTTGAGGCGCCATTCCTTGGCCTGTTCGAGGAGGTCGGCGGGGATGTCGCGTTCTTCGATGCGTTTTTCCTTGCCCTTTTCGTCAACGGGGAGGAAGTAGTAAGCGCGCATTTCGATGAGGTCGATGATGCCGTTGAAGGCGTGGCCGGAGCCGATGGGGAGCTGAACGGCGACGCCGCGCGCACCGAGGCGTTCGCCGATGGAGTTGAAGGAGAAGTAGAAGTCCGCGCCGATTTTGTCCATCTTGTTGATGAAGCAGATGCGGGGGACGCCGTAGCGGTCGGCTTGACGCCAGACGGTTTCGGACTGGGCTTCGACGCCTTCCTTACCGTCGAAGACGGCGACGGCGCCGTCGAGGACGCGGAGGGAGCGTTCGACTTCGATGGTGAAGTCGACGTGTCCGGGGGTGTCGATGAGGTTCATGGTGAACTTGGACTTGCCGTGGCGGGCAGTGTCTTTGTCCCAGATGCGGCGAGTCCAGAAGGTGGTGGTGGCGGCGGAGTTGATGGTGATGCCGCGTGCTTGTTCGTCGGGATCGAAGTCCATGGTGGCGGCGCCGGTGTGCACTTCACCCATCT